>NZ_JBSOQX010000094.1:0-239 GCF_053819265.1 Lacticaseibacillus sp. 30 | reverse complement strand
AGCCGACTTTCGTCGGTCATTGGCCTTTCGGCCAATGGAGGATAACGGGATCGAACCGATGACCTCCTGCTTGCAAAGCAGGCGCTCTCCCAGCTGAGCTAATCCCCCATAAGGGTTGTTCAATTAACAAGCGTACGCTTGATGGGCCTAGATGGACTTGAACCATCGACCTCACGCTTATCAAGCGTGCGCTCTAACCAACTGAGCTATAGGCCCGATAGGCGTGAAGAGGTTATCCT
>NZ_JBSOQX010000093.1:0-240 GCF_053819265.1 Lacticaseibacillus sp. 30 | reverse complement strand
AGAAGCACTCTTTGCAACTGAGGCGGCACTGGATGCCGTTGAGTCATCGCCCGCTTGGGCTGCGCTCTTAGCATCTGTTGCAGCACTGGACGCGATACTTGCGGCTGACTTCGCTGCATCAGTTGCACTAGAGATTGTCGGATCATTCGGGTACTTCGTTGCAGCAGAGTCAGCAACATCAGCACTCGAACTTGCCGAGCTAGCAGCTTTAGTAGCATCACTCGCGTAGCTAGTGGCAGC
>NZ_JBSOQX010000092.1:0-264 GCF_053819265.1 Lacticaseibacillus sp. 30 | reverse complement strand
TTGCCAACGGAGACATTTTCTAGGTTTGTTATTGATAAGCGCTGTGGCTTGTTGAATATCGGTCTCTGAAACCTGATCAAACTGTGTTCCCTTCGGGAAATAGTAGCGAAGTTCTCGATTGAACCGTTCATTTGTGCCCCGTTCATTCGGGTGATAGGCGTGGCAAAAGTAAACCGGTATCCGATAGCGCTTTGTAAGCGCCTGATCGCAGGAAAACTCTTTACCGTGATCAACCGTCACTGATCGAACCGGACCCGGAAAGTC
>NZ_JBSOQX010000091.1:0-264 GCF_053819265.1 Lacticaseibacillus sp. 30 | reverse complement strand
CTTAGGCCGCTCTCGTATTTCTATTAGGCATGAGCTTCACCGTTGCCCTGAAGGTGATTACTGCGCCATTATAGCTCAGGATCATGCCGATACTTGTCGGCATCGTTGTGGTCGGCACTCGATTTTAACGCCTAAGTTGAAGCGGATGGTAACTGAGAAGCTAAACCTAGGTTGGTCCCCTGAAATGGTCGGTTATGCCGTTCACTGTGCGCCACACACGATTTACCACTGGATTTATCAAAGACAAGTCGATTTTCAGCCAAG
>NZ_JBSOQX010000090.1:0-265 GCF_053819265.1 Lacticaseibacillus sp. 30 | reverse complement strand
TACCATCAGTCTTGCAAAACCCTTGAGAACAGCATTTCGTGATAAGTTTTCAAGCTTAGTTGTCGCCATTAAACGTGTGACCCGATCGACAATGGTCAAAACAGCAGCCTTTGACCCGCGAACTGTATCCATCTCTAAATGTCCTTTTTCGGTTCGCCGATTAGCTGACTCACTGCAAATCTCAATTGAGGTGCCTACTGCTTGGTTATAGCGCGACCGAAGGTCTTGTCTTCTTTTATGACGTTTACCGTGATCAAAGAGTTGA
>NZ_JBSOQX010000089.1:0-267 GCF_053819265.1 Lacticaseibacillus sp. 30 | reverse complement strand
TTTGATCACGGTAAACGTCATAAAAGAAGACAAGACCTTCGGTCGCGCTATAACCAAGCAGTAGGCACCTCAATTGAGATTCGCAGTGAGTCAGCTAATCGGCGAACCGAAAAAGGACATTTAGAGATGGATACAGTTCGCGGTGGTCGCGGGTCAAAGGCTGCTGTTTTGACCATTGTCGATCGGGTGACACGTTTAATGGCGACAACTAAGCTTGAAAACTTATCACAAAATGCTGTTCTCAAGGGATTTGCAAGACTGATGGTG
>NZ_JBSOQX010000088.1:0-294 GCF_053819265.1 Lacticaseibacillus sp. 30 | reverse complement strand
GTTGAACGATCTCAGATAGAACTGATGCAACACCACACGATTCAGTACATCGCCGCGACCTTAGCCGTTCTCGTATTTCTATTAGGCATGAACTTCACCGTTGCCCTGAAGGTGATTACTACGCCATTATAGCTCAGGATCACGCTGATACTTGTCGGCATCGTTGTGGTCGGCACTCGATTTTAACGCCTAAGTTGGTCCCCTGAAATGGTCGGTTATGCCGTTCATTGTGCGCCACATACGATTTACCACTGGATTTATCAAAGACAAGTCGATTTTCACCCAAGCCAACTT
>NZ_JBSOQX010000087.1:0-295 GCF_053819265.1 Lacticaseibacillus sp. 30 | reverse complement strand
TGTGATTTTAGTCAGTTCGACGTTAGGATGAAAATGAATCCCGGTCTTGGCAAGCAATGATTTTAAAGCTTCGGTAGCGACTTTGGGGAATGCCCGTAACAACCGATCAGAATGACCGATGATATGCACCTCTGCGCCAGCCGCTGCAGCAATGTTGGCCAGTTCGACACTGACATAACCGGCTCCGATGAAGGCAATGCTGGTTGGTAACTGATCAAGGTCCAGAAAATCCCGACTCGTTTTAAGCAGATTGGCCCCTGGAATGTCCGGATAACGAGGCGTGTGCCCAGTCGCG
>NZ_JBSOQX010000086.1:0-295 GCF_053819265.1 Lacticaseibacillus sp. 30 | reverse complement strand
TGCAACTGGGCATACGCCTCGTTATCCGGACATCCCTGGGGCCAATCTGCTTAAAACGAGTCGGGATTTTCTGGACCTTGATCAGTTACCAACCAGCATTGCCTTCATCGGAGCCGGTTATGTCAGTGTCGAACTGGCCAACATCGCTGCAGCGGCTGGCGCGGATGTGCATATCATCGGTCATTCTGATCGGTTGTTACGGGCATTCCCCAAAGTCGCTACCGAAGCTTTAAAACCATTGCTTGCCAAGACCGGGATTCATTTTCATCCTAACGTCGAACTGACTAAAATCACG
>NZ_JBSOQX010000085.1:0-311 GCF_053819265.1 Lacticaseibacillus sp. 30 | reverse complement strand
ATTCAGGTGCCTTAGTTTGGCTAGCCAAAATTTAGAGCTGGTTCAGCATGTCATGGTTGATGGTGGCTACACTGGCAATGACTTTGCGGATCAGGTGAAGCTCATTTTGAATGCTAAGACGACGGTAGCTAAATGCAACGAGTTGCATACGTTCACGGTGTTACCGCAACGATGGATCATTGAACGTTCATGGAGTTGGCTAGACAAATGTCGGCGACTTTGGAAAAACTGTGAACGCGCCCTTAACAGCAGTCTTCAAATGGTTGTATTGGCCTTCCTGAAGATAGTTCTTAAAAGATACTAGACAGGTT
>NZ_JBSOQX010000084.1:0-315 GCF_053819265.1 Lacticaseibacillus sp. 30 | reverse complement strand
TAGATCAGCTGAACTCTTAGCACCTGCAGCAGCACTGGAAGCCTTAGAATCATCACCAGACTTAGCGGCTTCCTTAGCAACAGCGGCTGACTTCGCAGCATCGTCAGCAGCTGACTTCGCTAGATCAGCTGAACTCTTGATTGCTGGATCGTCTGGATACTTCTTCCCAGCAGAACCAGCAACGTCAGCACTAGAACTTGCCTGACTAGCAGACTTGCCTGCGGCATCGGCATAACTAGATGCAGTATCACTCTTAGACTTAGCCTCATCCTTTGCTTTCGCAGCATCAGATGCCTTGGAAGCAGCGGAGCTTGC
>NZ_JBSOQX010000083.1:0-353 GCF_053819265.1 Lacticaseibacillus sp. 30 | reverse complement strand
GCTTGAAACAACGGATTCTGCGGATCTTTGCGGAATTTAAGCAGCGATACGGTGTTATGAAGATCCACCATGAATTGAATCTGGAACTTCAACCACTGCAGCTTCGGTGCAGTCCACGACGGATCTCCCGGCTCATGAAGGAACTGGATATCCACTCCGTTACCGTCAATAAGTGGAAAGCGGCTTCGGCTTCCAAAACCAAGGTTGAACAGCGTCCCAACTTGCTTAAGCAGGATTTCTCGACCACTGGTTTAAATCAAAAATGGACCGCTGATATGACCTATATTCAAACGAAGCGTAATGGCTGGTGTTACTTATCAACCATCATGGACCTGCACTCACGACGGATTATC
>NZ_JBSOQX010000082.1:0-354 GCF_053819265.1 Lacticaseibacillus sp. 30 | reverse complement strand
GTCTGTATGGAAGTTGTTGAAATCCTTTGCAATAATCGCGTCTGTACTAAATACCGAATAAGCTAGGTAGTATCCAACGGTTCGGTTCTTGCGAGCCTCTTTTTCCATATCTGGCGTGATGTTTTTAGGCTCCGTGGGTGGCTGTTTATAGCCACAATTCATGCACACTCCGGCCATTTTTTTACCGGTGACTTTGCTCAATCCCTTCGGGCGATACAAGAGGCTGCCACAATCGGGACAACGTTCAGCAAATGTTTCGATCGCTGCTAAACGCCCTTGATTAGTTTCAAGATTGCTCATCACACGCCTCTTCTCTACCAAGGTAAGTCTTCATCTTGGACATCCCCTTGGTTG
>NZ_JBSOQX010000081.1:0-469 GCF_053819265.1 Lacticaseibacillus sp. 30 | reverse complement strand
CGATGTCAATTTGAAGCCACAGCCTAAATTAACACCGGTAGCCGGCTTCGAAGGCCGTTATGTTGCCAACCAAATTTTAGGCGACCAAGCACCCATTAGCTATTCGGCCATTCCGACTATCGTCTTTGGCCCAACGGAGTTAGCCAAAGTCGGGGTTTCATTAGAGGCCGCTGAAGCAGCGCCTGATCAGTACACCGTCAAACACAACGAGACAACCCACTGGTACACCTATAATCGAATTCAGGATCCTGACGCACAAGTTTGGACCATTGTCGACAAAAAGACCGGCCGACTTGCCGGTGCTGTCGTCTTAGCCAGCTTGGCTGAGGACTTGATCAATACCTTCGCAGCGGCCATTGATGCTGGTGAAAAGCCGAGTGATTTAAACAAGATCTATGCTTATCCAAGTGCGCAGAGTGATTTGCAGTATCTCTTTTGATATGGGATGATATGACCTTAATTGGTATGT
>NZ_JBSOQX010000080.1:0-494 GCF_053819265.1 Lacticaseibacillus sp. 30 | reverse complement strand
AACGCAAAAAGACACCTACTCAGTGTCCATGCTATGCTTGTTAGCGTCGAAACCAAAAGCAAGCGAGGTTATGAGTAAATGTCCCAATACGATCCTACACTGTCCGTCCTTGGAATACCAGACCATAATATCAAAGTTGCCTTTGTTCGTCATGAATATCGCGGCAACGGGGTACGTCGCCGCCAGTATCATGTGATTGATGCCGAGCTGACTTACCGGTTAACCCGGTGCCCACTGTGTGGCTTTGAGGCCTTGCACCCTAACGGGTTTTACACGGCCCACGTGCGCGTCCTCAATGGGGTTGAAATGCCGACAGTCATTGACTTGCACAAGCAACGATGGCGCTGTCATAACTGTTACCACACAGTCAGTGCCAAGACGCCACTCGTGCAACCCAACCACACGATCGCCGCTCACATGACAGAGCGAATCATGAAGTTAGCGCATGAACGGTTGCCAGTCAAAACCATCGCCCGTATTATCGGAATCTCAGC
>NZ_JBSOQX010000079.1:0-530 GCF_053819265.1 Lacticaseibacillus sp. 30 | reverse complement strand
CTTGGGAACAACGTAAGCTTGGAGACCTTGGATTGAATATTTCTGATGGAGACTGGATTGAGAAGCAACATATTTTCGAGAATGGACAGTATCGGATAATCCAAACCGGTAATATTGGTGTGGATGAGTACCTCGATAAGCCACAAAATGCAAAATATTTTCGTCAGGAAGACTTTAACCAATTAAAGGCAAATGAAATATTTCCAGGCGATATCGTTGTTTGTCGCTTAGCAGATCCGGCAGGTAGAGCCGTGATTTTACCAAACATCGGGAAACAGATGGTTACTTCAGTTGATGTCGCAATTTTGCGTCCTAGTTCAAGGATCTCATTTCGATTTTTGGTTTCACAACTAAATAATCCTCGTAACCTCAAGCAAGTTCAAATAATGGCATCTGGCTCAACACGTACTAGGATTAGTCGAAAAAACCTAGAAAGGGAAATCATTCAGCTTCCCAACATCAATGAACAAAAAAAGATAGGAAGCTTCTTTTCAATTTTAAATAGTACCATCGCTCTTCATCAGCGTAAG
>NZ_JBSOQX010000078.1:0-561 GCF_053819265.1 Lacticaseibacillus sp. 30 | reverse complement strand
GACCGTTTGCGGCTCGGTAGCTCAGTCGGTAGAGCAATGCATTGAAGCTGCATGTGTCGGCAGTTCGATTCTGTCCCGCGCCATATTCATAATCATTTTTATGCGGGTGTAGTTTAGTGGTAAAACCACAGCCTTCCAAGCTGTTGTCGCGAGTTCGATTCTCGTCACCCGCTGCGGTTATGATCATGGGCCTATAGCTCAGTTGGTTAGAGCGCACGCTTGATAAGCGTGAGGTCGGTGGTTCAAGTCCACCTAGGCCCATTGTTCCATTTATAGTTTCATATACACATGGAGAAGTACTCAAGTGGCTGAAGAGGCGCCCCTGCTAAGGGTGTAGACCGGGAAACTGGTGCGAGGGTTCAAATCCCTCCTTCTCCGTTGTGGCCCGTTGGTCAAGTGGTTAAGACACCGCCCTTTCACGGCGGTAACATGGGTTCAAATCCCGTACGGGTCATGTTTAGATGGAGAATTACCCAAGTCTGGCTGAAGGGAACGGTCTTGAAAACCGTCAGGTGGGCGTAAGTCCACGCGAGGGTTCGAATCCCTCATTCTCCTTTATAA
>NZ_JBSOQX010000077.1:0-596 GCF_053819265.1 Lacticaseibacillus sp. 30 | reverse complement strand
CGCCCCAAAAAAAGTTCCAAAGAAAACACGTCAATTGTTGCCACAAACGGGTGATACAGTTGCAGCTTGGCTTTCAACGCTCGGGTTGATAATTTTCGCGACAGTACTTGCTTTTAACATGAAAAAACAAAAAATTGATAATTAGGGAGAAAAGAATGAAAAAGACAATTGCCAAGAAAGTGCTGACATTAACCAGCACGATCCTAATGACATTACTGATGGTTCTCGGGTTTAATGGCACTCGGGTTCAAGCAGATACGAATGATACGACAACACAAAACGTTGTCCTTACTAAATACGGGTTTGAAAAAGATGTTACTGCCATTGATCGTGCGACTGATCAAATTTGGACCGGCGATGGTGCTAAGCCTTTACAAGGCGTTGATTTCACCATTTACAACGTGACAGCCAATTATTGGGCATCGCCTAAGGATTATAAAGGCAGTTTTGATAGTGCTTCGGTTGCCGCAACCGGTACGACTAATGACGAGGGGCAACTAACCCAAGCATTGCCAACCCAATCAACAGATGCCAGCGGTAAGACTCGTGCTGCTGTCTATCTTTTCCATGAAACCAATCCGCGAGCTGGTTATAAC
>NZ_JBSOQX010000076.1:0-597 GCF_053819265.1 Lacticaseibacillus sp. 30 | reverse complement strand
TGTCCCCAAAAAAGTTCCAAAGAAAACACGTCAATTGTTGCCACAAACGGGTGATACAGTTGCAGCTTGGCTTTCAATGCTCGGGTTGATAATCTTCGCGACAGTACTTGCTTTTAACATAAAAAACCAAAAAATTAATAAGTGGGAGAGATAAGAATGAAAAAGACAATTGCCAAGAAAGTGCTGACATTAACCAGCACGATCCTAATGACATTACTGATGGTTCTCGGGTTTAATGGCACTCGGGTTCAAGCAGATACGAATGATACGACAAAACAAAACGTTGTCCTTACTAAATACGGGTTTGACAAAGATGTTACTGCCATTGATCGTGCGACTGATCAAATGTGGAATGGCAATGGTGCTAAGCCTTTACAAGGCGTTGATTTCACCATTTACAACGTGACAGCCAATTATTGGGCATCGCCTAAGGATTATAAAGGCGGTTTTGATAGTGCTTCGGTTGCCGCAACCGGTACGACTAATGACAAGGGGCAACTAACCCAAGCATTGCCAACCAAATCAAAAGATGCCAGCGGTAAGACTCGTGCTGCTGTCTATCTTTTCCATGAAACCAATCCGCGAGCTGGTTATAAT
>NZ_JBSOQX010000075.1:0-614 GCF_053819265.1 Lacticaseibacillus sp. 30 | reverse complement strand
GGCTATTCGTTCTCAAAAAAGATGGCTACTGATTTAGTCTTAAAGACCCTTGAAAGCGCGGTTAAAAATCGAACCATTACTGGGGACCTGATTATCCATACGGATTTAGGATCACAGTATACCAGCGATAATTACAATCAACGTTTAACTGAACTACATATCCGCCACTCATACAGCCGTAAGGGTTGTCCGTATGATAATGCGCCAATGGAATCCTTTCACGCTTCCCTCAAAAAGGAATGTGTTTATCCAGTGCCGGTCTTTGAAGATTATGAAACTGCCGCTGCCGTCCTTTTTGAATATGTGCATGCTTTCTACAATAGGAAGAGAATTCATAGTTCACTGGGCTACCAGACCCCCTTACAAGTTGAAATTGCAACACTTACGAGCCAAATGGCCGCCTGACTTAATGCTTTCCAGGGTTCAAATAAGTTATTAATCGCAATTAATGATTTATTTGAGCTGTGGAAGGTAAACGCGGTTCTGAATGTCTCTTAAAATCTGTCTCAAATATTGACTTCAATCCAAGGTTTTTATGACCTTTTGAGTCTAGCTATTAGGGTGTTACACTTGAATTGTAAACTGGGTAGGAAAATAACTAAACTCTTTGATCA
>NZ_JBSOQX010000074.1:0-657 GCF_053819265.1 Lacticaseibacillus sp. 30 | reverse complement strand
GAGAATTATTGGTTTTAAATGGCGGCTCAAGTCGATTTTTCGCCGACTTAGCTCAGTTGGTAGAGCATCTGTCTTGTAAACAGGGGGTCGAAGGTTCGAATCCTTTAGTCGGCATGGTACCAATAATTTGATAGCACCATGTTTCATGCGGAAGTAGTTCAGTGGTAGAACATCACCTTGCCATGGTGGGGGTCGCGGGTTCGAATCCCGTCTTCCGCTTTCCAAGCACAGTGCCGAGGGTGTGCTTGGTCAAACCTATCCTCGGCATTATCATGATTTGCACCCATAGCGCAATTGGATAGAGTGTCTGACTACGAATCAGAAGGTTGTAGGTTCGACTCCTACTGGGTGCATTATCGGGAAATAGCTCAGCTTGGTAGAGCACCTGGTTTGGGACCAGGGGGTCGCAGGTTCGAATCCTGTTTTCCCGATTGGACATTTTTGTCCCTTAGTTTTTCGCGGTGTAGCTCAGCTGGCTAGAGCGTCCGGTTCATACCCGGGAGGTCGAGGGTTCGATCCCCCCCGCCGCGATTGAGCTTGGACCTTTAGCTCAGTTGGTTAGAGCAGACGGCTCATAACCGTCCGGTCGTAGGTTCGAGCCCTACAAGGTCCATCTTTACAGGGTGGTCGCTGTTCGGTATAATCGATATGTTATTG
>NZ_JBSOQX010000073.1:0-730 GCF_053819265.1 Lacticaseibacillus sp. 30 | reverse complement strand
TGCAGGCTTGGTAAAGCTAAATAGTCGCTGTATCGCATGTTACTTGTCCTAATGATGTGAAGCTGATCAAATTTATCTGGTGATGGAATGAATCGGTTGAACTGATCTGCAATGTGCAGACCGTCTCGAATTCTGACTGCTGATATTTGAATTGCTCGATTACTGGTTGAGTTAAACTCCGTGTCCATAATCACGTATTCTTTCATCAAGGCAACGCCTCTTTTCGCTGATCTAGGATTCCTTTAACGCCAAAGCTATTTCCTTGGCCGTGCTTGGCCATACGGGACATAGTTCGCTCGCCGTACCTCTTATTCAGATCTTGTCCGTGCAAATTGGTTGTCACGATAGTTGCTTTGTCTTCCCGCATTCTGAAAACATCATCCGCCGTCTGGCGGTCAAAATCACTACCACGCTCGGAACCTAGATCATCGATCACAACCACATCAGCCTTGCCAATCTCATGCATAATTTTCTCGTTCTTCATTCGCACATCTTGTGCATTAGCACTCATGCCAGACTTGAGCCTCTGCATTAAAGCGTTCCAGTCAATGAAAAGGCATGTTTTGCGATAGCCTGTCTTGGTCTGAGTGTCAATTAATATGCCGTTAGCAATATGTGACTTGCCAACTCCTGTGTCACCGATAATCAATGCGTGTACAACCTCGTTACGGCATATTTTGTTAGACAAACCGACAGCGAAGAGTTTCAACTGCTGCTGTCCAAGGCTGCC
>NZ_JBSOQX010000072.1:0-846 GCF_053819265.1 Lacticaseibacillus sp. 30 | reverse complement strand
TTCCTCGGTTCAACGGATCATTGACCAAAATCTCAAACTCCGACCGGCTCGCCGGCTGCCCACGCGACTCTGCTTTGATGAGTTCCGTTCTACTCATGGCATGATGTCGTTTATCTGTCTTGATGCCGATTCACATCGTCTGATTGCCTTGCTTGGTGATCGATTCAACCGCACGATTAAAAACTTCTTCATCGCTCATTATTCACTCGCTGAACGCACTCGGGTCCAGACGGTCACCATGGACATGAATGCAGCTTATCAGACGATTATTCATGAGGTTTTCCCCAAGGCCCAAGTCGTCATTGATCGGTTCCATATCATTCAACTTGCGGCTCGTGCCCTTGATCAGGTACGCGTCCAAGCGCTCAAACAGCTTGATGACAAACACAGCCGTCCTTATAAGATCATGAAGACAAACTGGCGGCTTTTTCATCAAACTGCGCCTGACGCTAAACACAAACAGTTCCTGTTTGGTTTGAATGAATACGTCACGCAACAGGAGGCCATCGATATCGCACTTGATACTGAGCCCAAGCTCAAGCAAACCTACGAGACCTACTTAGCGCTTCATGATGCCTTGATGGTGAAGAAACATCCCACGGAACTGGCAAACCTGTTAGCTACTTACGAGCCAAACGGTACGGCAATGGACATGACGATCGCGACGCTTAAGCGACACAAAGTCGCTGTTCTCGCCGCTGTCACCAGCCCTTATTCCAACGGTCCGATCGAAGGGGTTAACCGCCTCATCAAGTCACTCAAACGATCCTGTTTTGGCTTCAAGAATCAGCTGAACTTCTTCAAACGAATCTACCAAATCACGGCATAACATGACAAAGACGGCTC
>NZ_JBSOQX010000071.1:0-934 GCF_053819265.1 Lacticaseibacillus sp. 30 | reverse complement strand
CGCCCTTAACAGCAGTCTTCAAATGGTTGTATTGGCCTTCCTGAAGATAGTTCTTAAAAGATACTAGACAGGTTCTAAGATGAAAATGGCAAGCGCTGAATGATCATTGGTTCTTTCATATTAAGTGCGATTTTCTTATGGCTGTGGGCTTTTTTTATCTGGACTGCTTGTTCATTGATCCACCGGGTGCAGTCAGCGTGATGTTCACCCCGAAAATAAATCTTCCCCGTGCTAAAGCCGATGACGGCAAATTTACGTTTTTCGCAAACAGCCGCCATTTTCTCTAAGGTTTGGTCAGAAATACTGTCCTCAGAGTTTAGCAAGCGACGTACAGTCCGATCATTGATCTTGGCTTGTTTGGCAAATTCTGGATTGCTAAGCTTGTTCCTGTCGATATAGACTTGGACTAGTTTACGAACCACTTCACGATTCAATTCGATCACTCTCCATTCAGTTGAAATGAGCCGTTATTGTAGTTAATAGTTACCCCTGATTGCGTATTGAAGACCCAGACATTAGCTTGAAACTGTGATGGATTGTTAATCGACTGCACCAAAACGTGTGTGCCACGCGGTACCAGTTCTTGGCCAACGTACACGGGAATAACCTGATAAGCGACCGCATCGTCTTGGTGTGAGCTAAGATAATTGCGCGTCAGAGTTTCTGTGTAAGCCATACCACCGGCATTTCGTTGGTCATTGGTACCAACATTTTGAGCACGAGTGCCAAGAATCACATTATGAGTCTGCATATCGCCACCTAGCGACCACGCTAACAGGTGGCTTTTATTATACAGATAACCTCGATAACCGTTAAGTTGGACCATTCGGTTATTGTTGCTGCGGCCAAACCATTGTTGCAGGTTTTTGTTATACACGCCATCAGCGTACTCACCGGCAACCTTCGTGGTTTTAGGAAAGGCTGGTCGCTTGCG
>NZ_JBSOQX010000070.1:0-1105 GCF_053819265.1 Lacticaseibacillus sp. 30 | reverse complement strand
GATCACTTCCGTTAGCTTTTACCTGTATTGTAGCATATAAAGCAAACGTGTGTTCCCTAAAACTGGCAGAAAGTTGATTAAAAATAGTCGAAAGTCCATTATAGTCATGCTATAATGTAGACAGAAAAAAGGAAGCCCCGCTAGAACAGGACTTCCCATGCAAGCCGCTTCAAAGGCGGTGGCGAAGTTAATAAGACAGCATTAAGCTACCCTGTAACTGGCCAAAGTTACGCAGGGCGGCTTTTTTATTTGTTCCTTTTGTCGATGTACGTTAGCAACGCTAAAATAAACATTGCAAATAGCAACATCAACGAGAGTGTCTGGAAGACGCTCATTGACTGTGAAACCTTCCTGAAGATTATTCCATGTTCCCATGGGCCTCACCTCGCAAGGGAAAAGACAGCCACCGCCCTTAAAACTTCCTGCGTAATCCATTATACAGGTGAATTAAGTGTTGACCAAGCACAATAAAAATTAAATCATGGGGTTTCATAGGATCCTAAATTTGATCAAATTAAGCTCAGCAAAACATCTTTTGTAGATACCCTTTTTTAAGTTCTTGGAGTTTTTCAAGCTTACGCTGATGAAGAGCGATAGTTTTATCTAATTGTTTGAAGAACTTACCTATTTTTTCTAGATCTGGTGCAAACAGTCTGAGAGATGACCATCTAACCAGCTATTGATCCTATGTTGAAGGTTATGCAGCTAACAATGCTTCTAATTCGTCCACGACTGAGAACCCGATGAGACTTAACTCTCGTCGGGTTCTTTTGCGTATTGCGTGAACAATTTCCACACCGCTCAACGTTGCACTAGCGGTTCGAATGCTTTGAAAGCTTGCTGAGCGGACACGATGACGTTTAATGAATCGGTGGTCCTGTTCAATCAAATTATTTCGATATTTGGAACATTGGTGGGCTGATTTGCTCAAATAGTCTTGCTTTATCAGGTGCTTCACTGCTTTCAGTGTTGCCCGATATTGATCAGTGACTAATCGATCAGGCCGACCATTGGTCGTCAAGAGACGCTTCAAAAAGTGATAGGATGCGGTATAATCGCGGTGTTTTCGTAGCTCAAAATCCATGTTCAAACCGTTACTGTCAAT
>NZ_JBSOQX010000069.1:0-1178 GCF_053819265.1 Lacticaseibacillus sp. 30 | reverse complement strand
CCTCAATTTTCAAGTCAAGTGCAACGATGATAACGAATTCTTGATAGTGGTCTAGGCTGTCACGCCATGCATCGGTAGTAATCGCATGGGCGAAGATAGTTCAGAATACGTCTGGGACGATGGTTCAGTGCGGATTGGACTGCTTGAATTTCAACCAGGGTAACTGCTCTGAGAGACTTCCCTTTCGGGAAGAATTCCCTAAGCAGTCCATTGGCGTTCTCGTTTGTGCCACGCTCCCAAGGCGAGTACGGATGTGCGAAGTAAATCTGGGTTCCAACAATCTCTGATAACTTGGCAAACTCGGAACCATTGTCAAAAGTGATACTCTCAAATTCCTTGGCCCCGTAGTCGTCGATCGTGTCCTGCAAGGCTTTAAGGCAGGTGCCCGCATGATAGTCAGGAATCTTGACGATGATCTCAGTCCGGCTGTACCGTTCTGTGAGCGTCATTAATGCTGGCTCATCAGCTAAGCGAATACCCTTGACCAAGTCGCCTTCCCAATGTCCCACGCCTGTGCGGTCATTCACGGCCGCAGGACGCAACTCGATTGAGTCGCCGTATATCTTCTTATTCTTGCGCTTGTGGGCGTTCTTATAGCCTTTGATGCGGCGTCGGAGCTTCTTGGGAAGTGTCATGTTGTCTAGCTCAAGCAGCCCGGCGTCGATGTAGCGATACACAGTTGTCGTTGAAGGGCAAGCCTTGCCCTGGTCGCGATAGAAGTGTACGAAGCTATCAACGCTGTGTACGCGCGGCTTACGAGTAAGCTCCCTGGAGAGAGCCTTGAAGAACGCACGGCCGGTCTTAAGAAAGGCGTAGTGACCGGTTCTATCGCGTTTACGGTCGTGCATGGCTTGGGCAGTTTCCGCAAGATAGACTTGATGCGAGTGACGCTTCGAGTCGAGCTGAGTTACAGATCCACGCGTGATTTCTCGTGAGATTGTCGCTTTACTGCGATGAAGCTTCTGTGCAATCACGGTCGCGGTGTCACCAGCAGCCTGAAGGGCCTGAATTGTAGCACGGTCGCTAAAACTGAGTTGTTGGTAATGCTTGTGAGTGTTAGTCTGAGAGTGGGTCATGAAGATTCCTGCTTTCTTGTTTAGCTAGCACTAACAAGAATAGGTCTTCATGGCCTTTATGGTCTAGTCGTCAGGGTGTTGCACTTGAATTGTAAACTGGGG
>NZ_JBSOQX010000068.1:0-1269 GCF_053819265.1 Lacticaseibacillus sp. 30 | reverse complement strand
TACAGAGCTTGCGTGACTGTGCATTATACTGTATGTCACAATGGCAGAAACACTTTGCGTTCTTCCTAGATCATCCAAGCCTTCAAAGTAAGTTTGAGCGCGTGTGGTTTTCGCTTTCTGGGCGGCAGCTACTGTTTGCTTAAAACCATTTACGAAGATTGGAACGTTTTGATTAAGCGTTGTGTAGTTTTGCGGGTACTTTGTCAGATCAAATGGCAAGTTGGCAAGATCACTGTTTGTCTGCGCAGTCTCAGTAGTGCTCGTCGATGTAGCAGAGGAAGCAGCGGATTTGGTTGTACTTGATTGACTTGTGTTCGATCCTTGAACGGCTGAACAACCACTGATACTAATTGCTAATACTGTACTGAGGGCTAAAAACCATTTTGTTGTTAATTTCATATTGAAGTCCTTTCTGATTCGTTGTGGTGGCCTTGCTGAGCAAATAACGCCCGGTAAGGCTTAGTTTGCGTAGGGGCGGCGGGCCCTAGGCCGACCCGCACGCCCCGGCAACGTCTTGTCGTTTAAGGATAGGTAACTGGCAAGTTCAGTCTATACCTAAACCCAATTGGTTGCCGGTTGTCTGCTATCGTGCAAATCATGCAAGACTTATGCATAAAGCTTGTGGCGTGCCGCCACGCGGGCAAGCCCGCAGGAACCTTTCTACTGCCGGTTTTTGCCTTGCTTTGATTCCGCATTCAACCAGCAACAAAGCTGCTAAGGAACAAGTTCCTAAGCAGCTCTAGCAGAAAAAACAAGGGCCGGGCAAAATTTTGTTCCGCAAAGAACACTCCACAAATTTTTGCCACTTTCGCTACGCTCACCCTTGCGTTTTCTGCTGTAGCTGGTGTGCCTGTTACATCAAAGGCGGCTTCAAAAACCGCCGGTAGAAAGGGTGTCAGCAATGGAGAAATTACCATTTTACCTGCCAATGATTGAAGACGATGAGGAGAGTGTTTTTGACAGTTGGCAAAATGGACAAAGAACACACGATAAATTGAGTGAGGGGTTACGTCCTTACATTCAAGAAATTGCTGTTAAAAGTCAAACGACCAGTCAAATTGAGAGAGACCGTTACGGCAACCAACGCCTAGCCTTTTATGCCAACGGGTGCGATACACCTTATTACGTTACCGAAGACTTCCTACTTACGCCTAATCAAACTCACGATGAAAAGAAGCTGTTAGTGACAGCACTGATGCTAGGCGATAGCAAGCTGACGGCGGTTGTATCTGACCAGTTACTAGCTCAACTTTCACCGAAGACCCGCGT
>NZ_JBSOQX010000067.1:0-1270 GCF_053819265.1 Lacticaseibacillus sp. 30 | reverse complement strand
CACAGAGCTTGCGTGACTGTGCATCATACCGTAAGTAATAATGGCAGAGACCGTTTGTGTTCTACCCAAGTCATCTAAACTGTCAAAGTAAGTTTGAGCGCGTGCTGTTTTTGCTTTTTGCGCGGCAGCTACCGTTTGCTTAAAACCATTTTCAAAAATTGGGACATTCTGATTAACCGTTGTGTAGTTTTGCGGGTACTTTGTCAGATCAAATGGCAAGTTGGCAAGATCACTGTTTGTCTGCGCAGTCTCAGTAGTCCTCGTCGATGTAGCAGAGGAAGCAGCGGATTTGGTTGTACTTGATTGACTTGTGTTCGATCCTTGAGCGGCTGAACAACCACTGATACTAATTGCTAATACTGTACTGAGGGCTAAAAACCATTTTGTTGTTAATTTCATATTGAAGTCCTTTCTGATTCGTTGTGGTGGCCTTGCTGAGCAAATAACGCTCAGTAAGGCTTAGTTTGCGTAGGGGCGGCGGGCCCTAGGCCGACCCGCACGCCCCGGCAACGTCTTGTCGTTTAAGGATAGGTAACTGGCAAGTTCAGTCTGTACCTAAACCCCATTGGTTGCCGGTCGCCAGCTATCGTGCAGATCATGCAAGAGTTGTGCATAAAACTTGTGGCGTGCCGCCACGCGGGCAAGCCCGCAGGTGCCTTTCTACTGCCGGTTTTTGCCTGGCTTTGATTTCGCATTCAACCAGCAACAAAGCCGCTAAGGAACAAGTTCCTAAGCAGCTCTAGCAGAAAAAACAAGGGCCGGACAAAATTTTGTTCCGCAAAGATCACTCCACAAATTTTTGTCACTTTCGCTACGCTCACCCTTGCGTTTTCTGCCGTAGCTGGTGTGCCTGTTACATCAAAGGCGGCTTCAAAAAACCGCCGGTAGAAAGGGTGTCGACCATGAAAAAATTACCATTTTACCTGCCAATGATTGAAGACGATGAGGAGAGTGTTTTTGACAGTTGGCCAAACGGACAAAGAAACCAAGATAAATTGAGTGAGGGTTTACGTCCTTACATTCAAGAAATTGCTGTTAAAAGTCAAACGACCAGTCAAATTGAGAGAGACCGATACGGCAACCAACGCCTAGCCTTTTATGCCAACGGTTGCGAAACACTTTATTACGTTACCGAAGACTTCCTACTTACGCCTAATCAAGATCACGATGAAAAGAAGCTGTTAGTGACAGCGCTCATGCTAGGTGATAGCAAACTGACGGCGGTTGTATCTGACCAGTTACTAAGTCAACTTTCTCCGAAGACACGATC
>NZ_JBSOQX010000066.1:0-1377 GCF_053819265.1 Lacticaseibacillus sp. 30 | reverse complement strand
ACGTCTGCCGATTTCTGGTTAACCTTACCAGCCAAGGCAGCAGCCGACGGGAATGTCTATGTCTACCCAAAGAATGTTCAAAAGACCACCTATGAGCGCACTTTTGTTAAGAAAGATGCTGAGACTAAAGAAGTGCTTGAAGGAGCCGGCTTTAAGATTAGCAATAGTGATGGCAAGTTTTTGAAGTTGACAGATAAAGATGGTCAAAGCGTCAGCATCGGCGAAGGA
The DNA here is from genome assembly GCF_053819265.1 of Lacticaseibacillus sp. 30. Classification (NCBI taxonomy): domain Bacteria; kingdom Bacillati; phylum Bacillota; class Bacilli; order Lactobacillales; family Lactobacillaceae; genus Lacticaseibacillus; species Lacticaseibacillus sp. 30. Next base: position 1,149 of record NZ_JBSOQX010000066.1, on the reverse strand, counting down.
TTTATCGATGTATTGGCCAATAACTATCGATTGACGTGGGTTGCTGAAAGCGATGCTACTGTTTTCACGTCTGATAAGAGCGGTAAGTTTGGCTTAAATGGATTTGCTGATAACACCACAACTTACACGGCAGTTGAAACAAACGTGCCGGATGGTTATGATGCTGCTGCCAATACAGACTTTAAAGCTGATAATTCGTCTAGCGACATTCTAGATGCACCAAGCGGTATTCTGCCACACACTGGTGGTACTGGCACAGTCATTTTTGCGATTTTGGGCGTTGCCTTAATTGCATTTGGAGCAGTTGCCTATCGCAAGCGCCGCAATGGTTTCTAAAAAGTTAATAAGATAAATAAGTCAAGCAAGAGCGTCGATGGCGCTCTTGTTTTGATATGGCGAGGTAATCAGAGTGACAAAACGAACACGTCGACCTTTAGGCTTGATTGATATTGTGATTGGATGCCTTCTTTTAGCGGGTTTTGGTGTTTTATGCTATCCATTTGCAAGTGATGCTTACGTTTCTTACCAAAATCAGCAAGTCATCGACAGGTATCGACAACAAGAAGCGCGGAAGAATCAGATGGTGTTGCGGCGGGAATATAACGACTATCAGCAAAAAAATAAACAGTTGGCAGCAAGTCAGCAAGTGCCCGGCGTTGCCAGTTTTAATCATGCCGTTAATGATCAAGGAACCGCAAAAACAGCGGCCAAACGCAATCAACAAATCTTGACTCGTCAGACAGTTGCTCAGTTGACGATTCCCAAAATTGGCCTTAGTCTGCCGGTTTTTGATCATACAAGCGATTGGCTTCTACAATTTGGCGCCTGTTTATTGGATGGTACAAGTTATCCAACTGGTGGTAAAAATACCCATGCTGTCATTTCAGCGCATCGTGGTGTGCCAAACGCTGAACTTTTTACCCGAGTACCAGCGTTAAAAAAAGGCGACAAGTTTTTTATTAGCATAGGCAATCATAAATTGGCTTACCAAGTCTTTAAGCGCCAGGTTATTGAGCCAAGTGATACCCGGCAGCTAAGAATTGTGCCGGGACAGGATCTTGTGACCTTAATGACCTGCACGCCTTATATGATCAATTCTCATCGATTGTTGATAACGGGTCGCCGAATTCCTTACGTTAAGGCAGATGA
>NZ_JBSOQX010000065.1:0-1429 GCF_053819265.1 Lacticaseibacillus sp. 30 | reverse complement strand
ATTTGCAAAATATCAGCTCATCAACCAACCAGCACAACAGTTTATGGATGAACACATCAGCATTCAGGTTATCAAATAGGAGGCTACCATGATTGAAATTAGAAATACTTACAAACCTAATGTTCTGGAAGCTTGGATAAAGGAAACGAGAGAAGCCGGCAACTACGTGAGTGCTGAACTTGTCCAGTTACACGACGACCCACAACTAGGTAATGCTCTTGTGCTAGGCTTTCGCTTTGCTAAAACACCACGAGCACTTGTTGATGAAGACATAGTGTTCAGCTTCACTCACGAAACTAGCGGCCCAGTTTTTTGGCAGTTGGTCGGTGTGGCGGAAGCGTACGCTAATGATTTCAATGAAGAACTAGCATTTGCATAAAGGAGTGTAAACAATGACAAAAGGAAAGCTCTATCAAGTCAGCATTGACGAAATCGAATATCAACCGCACTTTATTATGGTTTACGCCAGTGAAGACGCTAAGGACAAAGACCTACAGCGGCTCGCAACAAACTTTATTTTGAGTCAAAATCCAGAATTGCCAGAAAGTGCATTAGTCGATAGCGTCATTGTTGAACCACGTGACCCGAACGAGAAACCAGACGTTGTGGCCGAGGGACTGCATGTCCCAACGCCTGCGTGGGGTGTCAAAATGGGCTTACTGTACGCGCAAGCTGTTCACCATGCTACCTACGATGACGATGAGTTTGATGAGGTGGCTTACGTTCGGGGCGAAACAAAGGCGAAACGATTTGAAACCGAGGCCGCCGCAAAAGAATTTGCTAAATGGCTCAACCCGAATTGTGAAGCTGTTCCACTGGAAGAAGGTGACGACCATGATTGACCAACAACAAGCACAAGTCGCATGGAGTGAAGTCATTGAGGAACTGGACAGCGATACCTTTAATCGCTTGCGTCACGCGTTAGAACTCGTTGATGCTTATATTCGGCAAGGAACAGAAATCGAAAGAGGTCTTTAACCGTGAAAACTGCCTACGACGAAGTTGTGAAACAGCCATGTGACAAACTCGCCCAGACCATGCAGGACATGACTTATTGTTACAACGAGACTGTGGTACCTAAGAAACACTACAAGAAACTTCTGACGAAGCAACTTGAAGAGGTCGTGGCTGACAGCGTGGCTGTGAATATGGTCAATGCCTACTACAAAACACTTGCTGAATTCAACAAAGGTAATCGAGAGGGTTCGTACTTGCTATGTTGTGCATTGAATTAGGAGTTAAGCCTGACAAAGCCAGTGCGCAGGAATTAAGCGCCCTGCAGATGATTGCTAGCAATATTACTGGTAACCAAGCATCGCTACTCAATCCAGACATCAAGAATGCCTTTGAAGGTGCTATCAAGGCTTAAAAAGTGCAAGCACAATCTAGTCAGATTGTGCTTTTTCTGTTATAATGAGAATACAAACAG
>NZ_JBSOQX010000064.1:0-1506 GCF_053819265.1 Lacticaseibacillus sp. 30 | reverse complement strand
GCGTTTTTTGTTTGTCTTTTATATAGAAAGGAAAATATGATGCCAGCTATTTATGCAGATGAAATGCAAGTGCTCGGTAGTGAGCTGCCTGTGATTGACAACCTTGCCGATTATCCAACCGTCAGCTTGCAATCAACGTCCACCAAAATGAGACAGGTCGCATGGCAGCAAGTTGCCGATAATCAGTATCAACCGTTATACGCTTTGAAGCCGATCATCAAACCAGTCCCTGGTGCAGAAGACAATGTCACATGGGAGGAGGATGGTGAAGATGGCGAGGACTAAAGCTGAGATCAAAGCCTGGGAACATGAGATGGCGCAACGAGCCACAGAACAATTGAGTGCGCTTGCTGACACTCAAAAGTTTAAGCAATACCTTCGGAAAAATGCTGCCTTCCATGGCTACTCTGTTCGTAATGTGCTCCTGATTAATATGCAGCACCCTAATGCAACGCGGGTAGCCGGATTTAAGCAGTGGGACAAATTAGGTCGTCACATTCGCAAGGGTGAACACGCCATCAAGATCACCATGCCAATCGTTAAGAGGCTCACGCCAGAGGAACAGGTCAAATACGAAACGACCGCTGAACGAGCAATTGTTGGTTATCGCTACGGCTCAGTATTCGATGTCAGTCAAACCAACGGCAAAGCTTTACTATCCGCAACAGATTTTATTAAGGAGCGGTTGGGTGATCACCAAAACGTGGAGCGTTTATATCACGCTGTCGTCGATGCCATCAATACCGAAGGTCACGTTAAGGTCAGTGAAGCCCCTATTGATGAACCGGGGGTTCGTGGTTTCTTTCGGCCGTCCACACAAGAAATTGTGATTAGTCCACAAGAAACAGATGCGGCTATGAAACTCAAGACGCTGTTTCATGAGTACGGCCACAGTCAGTTACATGGCATTGGTCGGGCATTTGCTGATCGACCACGCGCTTGGAAAGAAGCGCAAGCCGAATCTGTTGCTTACATTGCCATGCAAAACATTGGCATCGACACTGGTGACTATTCATTAGGATATGTGGCCACTTGGGCGAAAGATCCTAAAGTGATGGCACAAGCCCTCAAAGAAATCAATGAGGCCAGTGTGCATACGATCGAGCTATCTGATCAAGCGGCGCAAGCATTAGGTTTTGATCAAGCACAGACCGCAGAAGCAACGCTTAACGATGCTCCGGAACAAACAAAAAACCTCAATAGCGGTAAGCGTGAGCGTTTGACGCAATCTGAAATCAATCGTGCGCGTAAATTGTCCTTAGTTGATATTGCGCGTAGTGCTGGCATTGATCTCAAGGAGGATTCCCGCGATTACTACCGCGGTGTCGATCACGACTCCTTAGTTATTGATGCAAAAAAGAATCTATGGAAATGGAACTCCCAGAATTTAGGTGGTGGTGCGATTGAATTCGCCACCACCTTTTTAGACCAGAAAGGCTTTTATCAAGCTGTCAAGTTTCTTAATGCTGGGCACTACGGTGAAACAAAGATTCAGACCGCGCCTAA
>NZ_JBSOQX010000063.1:0-1559 GCF_053819265.1 Lacticaseibacillus sp. 30 | reverse complement strand
ATGAAACCAACACCATTTATTAACGCGTACCGCAAAGCCGGTAAGCGGGCAGATGTCGTGCTGATCGATGAAGGCCATTTACTACTGACGACGCCTGATCCGTATAATAAATTCCGTGGGCATAATCAGCTTGCTGAAATTCTTCAGTTGGCTCGAGTGGTGGTGCTCGTGTTCGATTTCCATCAGCTAGTCAAGCTAAAGAGTTTTTGGACACCTGCTTTATTGAAAAGAGTGACGCGCGAATACGCAGTGACACATTATCATCTGACCGAACAGATGCGGGTAGGCGATGCGGCGGTGAATGACTGGATTGATCATTTTGTTCGTGGAAAAGTGTTGCCTTTGCCACATCCGCAACATTTTGATTTTCAAGTCTTTTCTGATGGTCAGCCGATGTATGACCTCATTCAGCGGCGCAATGCCGAAACCGGCCTTTCGCGCATGATCGCGACAGCTGACTATCCATTCACAGTGCTCGATGGTAAAACCTGGTATGTCCAAGCTGGCTCTTTGCGGTTACCTTGGGACAAGATCAACTTCACCGATCGTCCGTGGGCACAACGTCCTGAGACATTGCATGAAGTTGGTTCCATTTATACTATTCAAGGCTTTGACTTGAATTACGCAGGTGTGATTCTAGGGCCGAGTCTAGGCTATGATCCCTCAAAAGACCGGCTTACGGTTGATCTGGCGCAGTACCAAGACAAGGAAGCCTTCAAAAAGCGCCCGGATTTGGCCGACACCACCGACGCTAAAGCCGCGATTATCATGAATGCCATTAATATTCTGCTGAAGAGGGCGAAGCATGGGCTTTATCTTTACGCAGCTGATCCTGCTTTGCGCCAACGGTTATTGCAATTGGCCAAATAATCTTGCAACCTCACTTTTGAAATGCAATAGATTGTGAGTCGTTCCAGTTAGCACTATGCTGAAACTGAGTCTAAATCTAAAAGGAGTGGTTTGCATGGCTGAAAAGTATACAGCAGAAATTGTGCCATTGAACGCTGAGAAGATTGGCAGCGCAGCGCACGGTGCCGCGACGTTCACGATTGATGGTGCGCAAATGAAGATTCATATCGATATGTTTGATACACCTGCTAATGTGCAGCATTGGGAACATTTCCACGGATTCCCGGATGGTAAGCCAGCAGAAATCGCCACAGCGGCACAAGATGCTAATGGTGACGGTTTCGTTGATCTGCCAGAAACAGAACCGGTTTCCGGTACAACGATGGTGCCATTTGACGCTGAACCGGCCAAGATGCATGTGCCAAATGACAGTTACCCAGTGGCTGATGCAGAAGGTCACTATGCTTATGACAAACTCGTTGATCTGAAGGAATTGCAGACAGCGTTTAAAGCCGCTTTTGGCAGTGACGATTTGCAGCTCGATAAAAGGGTCATTTATATTCATGGTGTGCCGGATACCTTGAAGCTACCGGCTACTGTTCAAGGAACTGTCATGAACTACGATGCCCACGTTACTTTACCAATTGCAGTTGGGAAAATCATCAAAGCTTAAACTAATTAGTTGAATAAATAACCTATAAGTAGTCTTG
>NZ_JBSOQX010000062.1:0-1580 GCF_053819265.1 Lacticaseibacillus sp. 30 | reverse complement strand
AGATCCACTTATGAACTGTTGAATAGCCAATGCCATATTCTCTGGCCAGTTGGGCAGCTGATTCGCCTTGCTTATATAGGTTGATAATGTTTTGTTTGAATTCTTTGTCGTAACGGGTTGGCATGTAAAAATTCCTTCCTTTTGAGAGATGATTTATTCATTATACCCTCTCTTAAAAGTTGTCTCAGGAATCAGCTTACATCCAGGTTCAAGAGGCGCTGAATCAAAAACATCCGTGCTTCGCCAGTCGGAACCATAATCGTCAATCGATTTCGCGTTTTCAAGGCTTCCGTCGATAGTCTAAAGAAATAAACATAACGACCGGATGAACCTGTCATGTGATAGGCTCATCCGGTCGTTATGTTTTAGCTTACTTCAAATTTTAGGTCAGTCTGCGACTTCAATCTTCCCAACCGCAATTGGTAAGGTGACGTGTGCATCGTAGGCGCCAACTTCACCAGCAACGGTGGCTGGTAAAGCCAAGTCTTGTGGTACGCCGTGAATGTAGATGACCCGTTTGTCGAGTTCCAAGTCATCGGTACCAAAGACTTCTTTGAACTTCGCTTGCAAATCAGCTAATGGCACATCAATTTCGTAGGCAAAGTGGCCTTGGGCGTCAGCGACTGGGTAGTTATCATTTGGCACGTCCATGTGATGTGGGGCGTTGTCAAATGGCACCATCGTTGTCCCTGAGACTGGTTCAGTTTCTGGCAAGTCGACAAATCCGTCATGATTGGCATCCTGCGCCATCGTGGCAATTTGGGCCGCCTTACCATCTGGAAAACCGTGGAAATGTTCCCAGTGTTGCGTATTTGCAGGTGTATCAAACATTTCAATCGCCACGTGTAATTGGTCACCGTCTTCAACAAAGGTGGCAGTTCCATGGGGTGCCGTTCCAATGCCTTCTGCGTTTAGTGGTACGATGTTAGCAACGTATTTTTTAGTCATGAATGATCCCTCCAATTCTTCATTATAAATCCATTATATGCTATTCTAAACTTATTAAAATTGATATATGTCAAGAAAGGAAAATTTATGCACTCAAAAATGGATTGGATTGAAGTCAATATTTGAGACAGGTTTTAAGAGACATTCAGAACCGCGTTTACCTTCCACAGCTAAAATAAATCATTAATCGTGATTAATAACTTATTTGAACCATGGAAAGCATTAAATCAGGCGGCCATTTGGCTCGTAAGTGTTGCGATTTCAACTTGTAAGGGGGTCTGGTAGCCCAGTGAACTATGAATTCTCTTCCTATTGTAGAAAGCATGCACATATTCAAAAAGGACAGCAGCGGCAGTTTCATAATTCTCAAAGACCGGCACTGGATAAACACATTCCTTTTTGAGGGAAGCGTGAAAGGATTCCATTGGCGCATTATCATACGGACAACCCTTACAGCTGTATGAGTGGCGGATATGTAGTTCAGTTAAACGTTGATTGTAATCATCGCTGGTGTACTGTGATCCTAAGTCTGTGTGGATAATCAGGTCCCCAGTAATGGTTCGATTTTTAACCGCGCTTTCAGGGGTCTTTAAGACTAAATCAGTATCCATCTTTTTTGAGAACGAATAGCT
>NZ_JBSOQX010000061.1:0-1695 GCF_053819265.1 Lacticaseibacillus sp. 30 | reverse complement strand
CTCAAAACTAAACAAAGTTTCGTGTGTGCAGGTTTCCGTCAGACTTTCAGTCTGTTTCCTTAGAAAGGAGGTGATCCAGCCGCAGGTTCTCCTACGGCTACCTTGTTACGACTTCACCCTAATCATTTGTCCCACCTTAGACGGCTCGCTCCCTAAAAGGGTTACGCCACCGGCTTCGGGTGTTACAAACTCTCATGGTGTGACGGGCGGTGTGTACAAGGCCCGGGAACGTATTCACCGCGGCGTGCTGATCCGCGATTACTAGCGATTCCGACTTCGTGTAGGCGAGTTGCAGCCTACAGTCCGAACTGAGAATGGCTTTAAGAGATTAGCTTGACCTCGCGGTCTCGCAACTCGTTGTACCATCCATTGTAGCACGTGTGTAGCCCAGGTCATAAGGGGCATGATGATTTGACGTCATCCCCACCTTCCTCCGGTTTGTCACCGGCAGTCTTACTAGAGTGCCCAACTAAATGCTGGCAACTAGTCATAAGGGTTGCGCTCGTTGCGGGACTTAACCCAACATCTCACGACACGAGCTGACGACAACCATGCACCACCTGTCATTTTGCCCCCGAAGGGGAAACCTGATCTCTCAGGTGATCAAAAGATGTCAAGACCTGGTAAGGTTCTTCGCGTTGCTTCGAATTAAACCACATGCTCCACCGCTTGTGCGGGCCCCCGTCAATTCCTTTGAGTTTCAACCTTGCGGTCGTACTCCCCAGGCGGAATGCTTAATGCGTTAGCTGCGGCACTGAAGGGCGGAAACCCTCCAACACCTAGCATTCATCGTTTACGGCATGGACTACCAGGGTATCTAATCCTGTTCGCTACCCATGCTTTCGAGCCTCAGCGTCAGTTACAGACCAGACAGCCGCCTTCGCCACTGGTGTTCTTCCATATATCTACGCATTTCACCGCTACACATGGAGTTCCACTGTCCTCTTCTGCACTCAAGTTTCCCAGTTTCCGATGCGCTTCCTCGGTTAAGCCGAGGGCTTTCACATCAGACTTAAAAAACCGCCTGCGCTCGCTTTACGCCCAATAAATCCGGATAACGCTTGCCACCTACGTATTACCGCGGCTGCTGGCACGTAGTTAGCCGTGGCTTTCTGGTTGGATACCGTCACGCCGACAACAGTTACTCTGCCGACCATTCTTCTCCAACAACAGAGTTTTACGACCCGAAAGCCTTCTTCACTCACGCGGCGTTGCTCCATCAGACTTGCGTCCATTGTGGAAGATTCCCTACTGCTGCCTCCCGTAGGAGTTTGGGCCGTGTCTCAGTCCCAATGTGGCCGATCAACCTCTCAGTTCGGCTACGTATCATCGCCTTGGTGAGCCATTACCTCACCAACTAGCTAATACGCCGCGGGTCCATCCAAAAGCGATAGCTTACGCCATCTTTCAGCCAAGAACCATGCGGTTCTTGGATCTATGCGGTATTAGCATCTGTTTCCAAATGTTATCCCCCACTTAAGGGCAGGTTACCCACGTGTTACTCACCCGTCCGCCACTCGTTCCATGTTGAATCTCGGTGCAAGCACCGATCATCAACGAGAACTCGTTCGACTTGCATGTATTAGGCACGCCGCCAGCGTTCATCCTGAGCCAGGATCAAACTCTCATATAAATATGAGCTGTTCGAATAGCTCGATTTGTTGTTCTAGCGAATTGACTTCGCAAATGTTACTT
>NZ_JBSOQX010000060.1:0-1763 GCF_053819265.1 Lacticaseibacillus sp. 30 | reverse complement strand
GGCGCAACAGTTCGGTGACACCCATTTCTTTGAAATCAAGGATCTGGTTGATAAAACTGGCGCCTATATTGCCAAAAAGTTAGGCACAGAAGGCGCTGTTGTGGTCAATTCGGCTTCCGCCGGGATTGCCGAAGCTGTTGCCGGCATCATCGGTCAAGGCAGTAAGTATCATGCCTACCACCCGTTTTCGCCACGCTTTACCAAGCGCGAAATCATTCTGCCAAAAGGTCAGAATGTTGACTATGGGACGCCTGAAGAAGTCATGATCGAGCTTGGCGGCGGTCAGGTGGTCGAAGCCGGGTATGCCAACATGTGCACCCCGGAACACATTGAGATGATGATCACCGAACAGACAGCGGCAATCTTCTATGTGAAAAGTCACCATGCCGTTCAAAAGAGCATGTTGACCATTCCAGAAGCCCTCGAAGTCGCTCACAAACATGATCTGCCTTTAATTCTGGATGCGGCAGCTGAAGAGGACCTGAAAAAGTATGTCGATTTGGGCGTTGATGTCGTGCTTTTCTCTGGCGCCAAAGCCATTGAAGGCCCGGCATCCGGTTTGGTCTTCGGCAAAGAACCGTATATCGGCTGGACCAAGCTGCAAAGCCTCGGCATCGGTCGCGCTATGAAGATCGGCAAAGAAAACATTCTTGGCTTCACCACTGCTTTGATTCATTATCTCGACAATGGACCAGAATCCGGTGACGCCATGAAAGCTCGGCTGCATCCGTTTGTCGCCGCCTTGAATGAGGTGCCGCATTTGAATGTGAAAGAAGTCCAAGATGGCGCTGGTCGCCCAATTTTCCGCGCGGCGGTGACTGTCGAAGCCACCAGCCCAAAGAATGCCAAGCAGGTGACGGCAACACTCAAAGCCGGCGACCCGGCGATCTATACCCGTGAATATCGCGCCAATGAAGGCATCATTGAATTCGATATCCGTGCGGTAGATCAGGCCGAAATGGATTTGATTGTCACTCGTCTCAAAGAAATTCTCGCATAGAAAGGATCACTATCATGAACTTAACACCAAACTATTACAAAAACCGTGTTGCTCTGAATGTTTTGGCTGGTTCCATCCAAAACGCCGAAGATATCTACCAAGCTGCTGAAGGCCATGTCGTGGTGGGCGTTTTGACCAAAAACTACGACACTGATGAAGCTGCGATTGAAGATATGAAAAAGTATCAAGCTGTAACCCAAAACGGACTCTCCGTCGGCCTTGGCGCCGGTGATCCCAACCAGAGTGCGATGGTCAGCCGCGTGTCCAAGGTGTTGCAGCCGCAACATGTCAACCAAGTCTTCACTGGCGTTGGCACCAGCCGTGCTTTGTTAGGCCAAAACGACACCGTGATCAATGGCTTAGTTTCCCCAACCGGCAAAGTCGGCATTGTCAACGTTGCCACTGGTCCTAAGAGCAGCCAAAAAGCTGCCGCTGAAGTGCCCGTAGCCACCGCTATCGCACTGTTGCAAGACATGGGAGGCACCAGCTTCAAGTTCTTCCCAATGGGCGGCCTGAAGCACGAAGAAGAGTTCCGTGCAGTTGCCAAGGCTTGCGCAGCTGAAGGCTTCAACTTGGAACCAACCGGCGGCATCGATCTGGACAACTTTGAAGCTATTCTCCAAATCGCGTTAGACGCTGGCGTGAAGCAAATCATTCCGCACATCTACAGCTCCATTATCGACAAATCAACCGGCTTGACTCGGCCAGATGATGTGGCTAAATTGTGGGCGATTACCAAGCGATTGGTGGATGCGACGGATTT
>NZ_JBSOQX010000059.1:0-1774 GCF_053819265.1 Lacticaseibacillus sp. 30 | reverse complement strand
GGACTTACTGGCAATACGCCGGATGTTTCAAGGCTACTTTTGGGTTTGAAGACCTTATTTACCTATAAATAGAGCTTTTTACATTATATGTACAGATTAATACCTATAATGTAAATAAGTATGCACTGTTAAAAATATCTTGCTAAATAACGAACATTATCATTCCTTTGCGCGGGGTCAACTTGTTAAGCTGGTGTTGGAAGAAGAGAGACGCCGGAAACAATGGAAGGAGGCGCACAGATGCCTAAGAAGTGGCTGGTGAAAGCAGCCACTAGTTAGGAACTAAAAATCAGACAGTGTTGATTGAATTAATTAATTGTAGCGTAAAATCTGAATTTTTAAGAATTATTGGGTAAAAAGTGGATTAACAAGTGATCGTAACTCGAAAGTTTTGAGCTATAGACTGCACAAATAAAATATACATCAATTAAATTATAATTGATAGTCAATATAACAAATTTTCTTCCATTTTTAGTTTTTGCCTTTGTTATCCACATCACTTTAAAAAAAAAGTAAAAGAGCTCAAAACTTTCGAGTTGTAAGCGCATGAATGATTGCACTGTCAGTGTTTAAAATTTTACTTGAGAGGAGGGTAAAATTTACGAAGATGACAGCTAAAGTGGCGAGAACTGGGCATTTGTTCGCGGTCTTATTGATTTTGATGAGTATGTTAACAGGCTTAGTGACAAGTGGCAGTTCAGTTGTGACAGCCACTGCCAACATTCGCCCAACCTATCAAACCGATGCTAATGGTACCTATCCGACAAATTCGTGGCAGGTCACGGGACAACAAAATGTAATCAATCAACGTGGCGGGGATCAAGTTTCAGGGTGGGATAATAATACAATATGGAATGGTGATGCGACTGATACCACGAACTCTTACCTGAAATTTGGTGACCCCAATAATCCGGATTATCAGATTCGAAAATATGCTAAAGAGACGAATACCCCTGGATTGTACGACGTTTATTTGAACGTCAAAGGCAATAAACAGCAAAATGTGAAGCCTGTAGATATTGTCTTAGTTGTTGATATGTCTGGGTCAATGGAGTCAAACAGATGGGGCACGAATCGAGCTGGTGCTGTTCGTACTGGCGTTAAGAATTTCTTGACTTCTATTCAAAACGCCGGTCTGGGTAATTACGTCAATGTTGGTTTAATTGGGTTTTCTAGTCCTGGTTATATCGGTGGCAAATCGGGTTATATTAGTGTCAAATTAGGCAAAGCAGGTAATGCCAGCCAGCAACAAGCGATTAATGGTGCATTGAGTCCAAGGTTTCAAGGGGGTACGTATACGCAGATTGGTTTGCGGCAAGGATCAGCCATGCTGAATGCGGACACCAGTGGCAATAAAAAAATGATGATTTTGTTAACTGATGGCGTGCCGACTTTTTCTAACGAGGTGATAAATTCAGAGTGGATAAATGGTACATTGTATGGCACTAATTTTGGATCCAGCAGAGATGAACCAGGGAACACCGCACGACTTCGATGGCCATACACCGATAGTTCAGGTCATTATATATATGATACTTGGCCAGCAACATTGGGTGAGGCCAAGATAGCAAAGGATAGTGGTAATGAGGTGCACGCGTTAGGCATCCAACTGGCTGACGACGACCACTACATGACGAAAGAAAAAATACGCCAAAACATGCAGCTTATTACCAATTCACCGGATTTATACGAAGATGCTGATAGTGCCGATGCTGTTGAGGCTTATTTGAACAATCAGGCAAAGGGCATTATCAAAAACTTTAATACTGTCATC
>NZ_JBSOQX010000058.1:0-1852 GCF_053819265.1 Lacticaseibacillus sp. 30 | reverse complement strand
GGAGCACCCCCATAAGAGTGCTCCCCTAGCAGAGCCGCTTAAGACGGCGGCAACTATTGGGCTAAATAACCGTCAACCTGCCAAAGTTGAGACGGTTATTTTTTTTGCTGATTTTTAATCAGCTCAACAACTAATGCTATCAGGGCTACGACAAACGTGCCGAACCCTAGCATAAGCTGTAAAGCGTCCGAAATGGACACAAGGCTTCTCCTTTCGTTGGTATCGTGGTACGTTGGTTTTTACACCATAAGCACCACCTCCAATCTACGGAAGTCGCCACCGCCTTTAACTTTTCTGCTATGTTTAGTATAGCATATAATTGGCTTCGTTCCTAGAGGCGCAAGGCATACAGCTATTTGCTACCGCAAAAAAAAGCCTCTTCGGCCAAGGCCGAGAAGCGTGGGGCGCCTGCCCCGCCCACGCGCTTCGGGCATCTGCCTGCCGCGAGGATTAGACCCGATCTCGGCAACATGATGCAACTGAACGGCAAAACCCAGCCGTTCTCGTCGCCAGCTCGACTGAAACCCAGCAGGTAGGGTATTAAATACTTTGCTCTAGTCCTGATGCACGTTGTTTTTTCTGCTGATGTTGGGGCTTAACCGGCTGAGTTTGTTGATACTTCTGCTCATCTTCTTTGTCTACAGCGTTGTACCCATACTGCTTAATGAGATAGGCGCACTGTTGAGGATCGTTGGCTTCAAAGTAGCCCACAACTTTATCAGGCTGTTTAGTATCCACTAGCGCAAATTCATCCTGACCCTTATCAACTAGTTGGGCCGTTTTTCCATCCTGACGACGATAGGTTTGTTCTAACTGCTGATCCATTGTTGCTGGATGTTGGGCCAACTTGGCTAACTCATTCCAGTCTTTAGCAATTTTAGACACCGGCAAAATGCCATTATCAGCTTGATAGCGCGTGTTGTAGTAAGAGGCCTTAGCCGCCAAGTGTTCTCGGTCATGATCCTCAATACCAGGACTTAGTTTCTTGGTAATGGTATCCCAATCAGGCTGCTGGTCACTGATGCGGTTAGCTTTGATGAACTTTGCCGCGGTTAGTAAAGCCTCATCTGAATTAAAGTTAGTTTTTCCGGGGTTGGGGTCGATGAGCACGCTGCTTTTGGCAATGGCTTGTGGCAGCGGAAAAGACTGCTGGAAGTTCGTTGAAAGGTTGGTTGTTGCTTTAACTGCTGCTGCCAACTCACGCCAATCAATGCCCGCCTGATTCGCTGCTTGTTTTAAGTCTTGGTAAGTCGCCTGGGTGATCGCATTATCCTGTGGGAAAAGCGGCTTAAAGGTAGTTACCTCGGCTTCGGTATTCGCTAAGATGGAATCCTGCAGCTTGTCATAAAGCTGATGACCGGCAGGGTCATTGTCGGAGCCAACATAAATAGTGGCTGGCAGTTGCCCTTTTGTTTTATACATATTGACCGCCATATTCACGACACTTTCAACTTTGGTACCATCAACTGAGGCAATCATGCAATTCGTTAGCTCTGGGTGTTGTGTCCAGTAACTCAACGCGTCAATTGGTGACTCAAAGACATACAAGTCTTGAGGTTTCCCCAAACTAAAATTGAAACCAAAATCAGATTGCGAGTTTGCGGCGATCTTTTTTTACGTGCCACGTTTACCGTATTGTTTAAAATCAATTTCAGTGCCTTGAATACTTGCGCCAACGGCCTTGCCATTTCGCGCCCATTGAAAGATCAGATTGTTTTGTGAGTCCTGAAAAATGAGGCCCTTTTGGTACAGGCGGTCAACTAGATGAGGATTAATCCCTCTGGCGATGGTGAGGTAATCCCGCGCACGATCAAAGCTATCAGCTCGTTTCAAGTAGTTATGATAGGCTGCT
>NZ_JBSOQX010000057.1:0-1853 GCF_053819265.1 Lacticaseibacillus sp. 30 | reverse complement strand
AGAGCACCCCCGTAAGAGTACTCTCCTAGCAGAGCCGTTAAAGACGGCTGGCATCAACTTACAATCAAAAGACCGTCTAGCTTAGCCAAAAGTCTAGTGACGGTCTTTTTGATTGTCTTGAATTGCATTTACAAGGGTCACAAAGGTGTTCACAAGTGACAGTACGAAACTGCCAAATGCTAACATCAGCGTGATTGCCTCAGCAACGGACAAACAGGCACCTCCTTTCACTTAGATTTTGGACGTCTTTCATAGGCGACCACCTCTTTGTGATTGGATTTGCCAACCGTCATTAACTTTTCTGCTAATAATATTATAGCACATAAACGGCTATATTCCTAGAGCCACAAGGGATATAGCCGCTTTTACATTGCAGAAAAAGCCTCTTCGGCCAAGGCCGAGAAGCGTGGGGCGCCTGCCCCGCCCACGCGCTTCGGGCCTCTGCCTGCCGCGAGGATTCAATCCGACCTCGGCAACATGATGCAACGGAACGGCAAAACCCAGCCGTTCTCGTTGCCAGCTCGACTGAAACCCAGCAGGTAGGGCATTACATACTTTGCTCTAGTCCTGCTGCACGTTGCTTTTTGTGCTGTTGTTGGGGCTTAACCGGCTGAGTTTGTTGATATTTCTGTTCATCTTCTTTGTCTACAGCGTTGTAGCCATACTGCTTAATCAAATAGGCGCACTGTTGAGGATCGTTAGCTTCAAAGAACCCAACTACTTTATCTGGCTGCTGACGATCAACGAGCGAGAATTGATCTTGGCCGTTGGCAATTAGTTTGGCAGTTTTTCCATCCTGACGACGATAGGTTTTTTCTAACTGCTGATTGATCGGTTCTTGGTGTTGAGCCAACTTGGCTAGCTCATTCCAATCTTTAGCAATTTTAGTCACCGGTAAGACGCCATTGTCAGCCTGGTAACGTGTGTTGTAGTAAGAAGATTTTGCTGCTAAATGTTCGCGGTCATGATCCTCAATACCAGGATTTAATTTTTTCGTAATGGCGTCCCAATCAGGCTCGTTATCACTAGTGCGGTTAGCTTTGATGAACTTTGCCGCGGTTAGTAAAGCCTCATCTGAATTAAAGTTAGTTTTTCCGGTGTTGATGAGCACGCTGCTTTTGGCAATGGCTTGTGGCAGCGGAAAAGCCTGCTGGTAGTTCGTTGAAAGGTTGGTTGTTGCTTTAGCTGCTGCTGCCAATTCACGCCAGTCAATGCCCGCTTGATCTGCAGCTTCTTTCAAGCCTTGGTAAGTTGTCTGTGTGATCGCATTATCCTGTGGAAAGAGCGGCTTACAGGTAGTTACCTCAGCCTCGGTATTAGCTAAGATGGAGTCTTGCAGCTTGTCATAAAGCTGATGACCAGCTGGGTCATTGTCGGAGCCAACATAAATAGTGGCTGGCAATTGCCCTTTTGTTTTATACATATTGACGGCCATATTCACGACACTTTCAACTTTAGTGCCATCAACTGAGGCAATCATGCAATTCGTTAGCTCTGGGTGTTGTGTCCAATAACTCAACGCATCAATCGGTGATTCAAAGACATACAAGTCTTGGGGTCTCCCCAAACTAAAATTGAAGCCAAAATCAGATTGCGAGTTTGCGGCAATCTTTTTTTGCGTGCCACGTTTACCGTAGTTTTTAAAATCAATTTCGGTGCCTTGAATACTAGCGCCAACTGCCTTACCGTTGCGTGCCCATTGAAAGATCAGATTGTTTTGTGAGTCCTGAAAAATGAGTCCCTTTTGGTACAGGCGGTCAACTAGATGAGGATTAATCCCTCTGGCGATGGTGAGGTAATCCCGCGCACGATTAAAGCTATCAGCTCGTTTCAAGTAGTTATGATAGGCTGCC
>NZ_JBSOQX010000056.1:0-2085 GCF_053819265.1 Lacticaseibacillus sp. 30 | reverse complement strand
GACGGCACGATCACAGACCCGATTGGTACGCAATTTCAATATGCGAACAACCAGGCGACCGTTACGAGTGTCGGCAAGCAAACTGTGCCAGCAAGTGAGTTACCAAGTGCGACGATCCAAGATGGTCAATTGACGGTGAATCACATGAACTTGGGTCAGGATCAGGAAGTTCAAATCCATTATCAAGTACGGATCAAAACAGAGGATGCTGGCTTCAAGCCTGATTTTTGGTACCAAATGAATGGTGAAACATTGTTGACACCAAAAGCGGGCGCTGCCGCTGTTGACTTTGGGATTCCTTCAGGCAGGGCACCAGCAACTACAGTTTATGTGCAGAAGCAATGGCGCCAGTTAAGCAATCAATCGTTACCGGATACGCTCAACGTCACGGTGCAGCGAAAAGTGGCTGACGGTTCGCTTGATCCAAATTGGCAACAGACCTTAGTCCTTAAAAAAGCTGATAACTGGAAAGCTAGCTTTACGGCACCTGCGTATAACAATCAGGGTCAAAGTTTTTCATATGTCGTTAAGAGTGAAGATGCCTCGGGAATTGATTTGAGTTCGTTTATCAGTTCTCAAAATATGGATCAGCAAACAGCAACGTTGACTTTGACAAATCAGCAGTATGGTTTTCAATTTCAGAAAAAAACAACCGATGGTACTGATTTATCAGCAGATCAGTTGAAGGCCATGCAGTTTAACTTAACCCAGTACAGCGATAACAGTTTTCAGCAGGCATCCAAAACCAACGCCATCACGTCAACGGATCTGCAGGCACTAGCGCCGGGGTATTACGGTATTCGGGAAGCTGCAGCACCTACAGGTTATCAACTTGATGGGACAACGTATCTTTTTCAGCTAACGTCTGATGGGCAATGGCAATACCATGGCACAAAGGACAATGTGACATCAGGGAGTGTTATTAATGGCCAGCAGACTTTGAATCCTGTTGGTGATAAGTCAGATGATTTTACGGTGACCGGGGATCACCAGCAAATTCTGACGCTAACGAAATATGATGAACCAAAGCCATCCATGACTTTGCGGGTCATCAAACAGGATAATCAAAGCCAATATCTTGCAGGTGCAGCGTTCACCCTGCAACCAAGTGCTGGCGAAGCTGAGACGATAACATCATCGGCGACATCTGAGGGACAAGCGTTTGCGACAAAATTAATTGCAGATGGTACCTATACGATGTCAGAAACAAAAGCACCAGATGGCTATCAAAGCAATCCTGCAAAGATTGCCATTCAGGTAGCTACGACTGGTAAAGAGGCAACCGTCACGATTGACGGTGAGGCATTGAAGCCGGGCGAAAGTAAGAACGGATACACATTAGCGACTGATGGCAGCACGATCACTTTGCAGGCGATTAATCAGCCACTTGCAATTTTGCCACATACAGGTGGTCAGGGCTATCAGCGATTGCTTGGTATCGCACTGGGATTGATCAGCGCAGCGTTCCTTTTATTACTGGTTGTTTTGATAAAGCGACGGGTGGTGAAGCAGCATGACTAAATCCTTCCGTCCGTTAGTGATTTTGACCTTTTGCTTGGCACTACTAGTCAGTTTGGCAACGACAACGTTGCAGCAGACACAGGCGGCAACTGTGCCGACCACTGTTGATGTTGTGTTGCATAAGCTGTTGTTTAAAGATACCTTGCCAACTCAACAAGCAAATAACGGGACAACAAAACCCGACTTTTCGCAGGCAGATGTGCCGTTAAACGGTGTGACGTTCACAGTTTATGACGTGACCGCTGACTTTTGGCAGCTTGTCTCCAAAAATGGCGGTGCGATTGAAGCAGCACAAACGACGTTGAGTCAAGATAGCTATCAGCCTGCTAGCTCCAGCCTTATCGCACAGGTTGTGACGGCTGGTCAGGGAGAAGCGTACTTTGGCGATTTACCACTCCGACAGGGGCAGCATGCTGCGGTTTATCTTTTTAAAGAAACGGCGGCACCTAAGAATATTGAAGCCAGTCAGAATCTTGTGGTTGTCATGTCAAGCAACCTTCAACATGGGAATCAATCACGCATTGATTTATTTCCTAAGAACAAAATGGTAAGTCGTCACACCGA
>NZ_JBSOQX010000055.1:0-2121 GCF_053819265.1 Lacticaseibacillus sp. 30 | reverse complement strand
CAACAATTAATCCTGAACATGAGATGCTTTGTCATTATTGCATCGCCCATTTAAATCCTAATAGGCAATTGTTTAAAAAACAAAATCTAAAAAACTCATAATTCAGCAAACATTGCGTCCATTTTTTAATTGCTCGTCTTCAAACTCAATCCTCATTTTCAATCATTTCTTTAATATACAGTCCCTGAATTTTTGCAAACTTGGGAGGAATTGCATTTCCAATCATCTGAGCAAGTATGGTTTTAGGGCATTTATCATCGAAATAATAGTCAATTGGAAACGACTGCAAAATAGAAGCCTCTCTAACACTGATGCTTCTATTTTGTGTCGGATGTAAAAATCGTCCTTTTGAAGGCGACAGGCATCCCCCAGTGATAGTCGGAGAAGGTCGATCCCAAAACATCCGACCGTAGACATCAGAATAACCAATATTTGCTTTTTTATGGCACTCAAGCCAATATTTTTTCGGTAAGTTCTTTCTGTTCCCGCCATTTTTGGGAATCAATTCAATGATGTGCTGGATATAAGGCGTATGATTTGAATGGATTCTATGAATAGGATCTGAACTGTCTGTTGGTTTGGGAAGCGATTCGATCGCGTCCCTTACAGTTTTAACTGGCGTATTCATGCGGAAGGGAAAATCAACATCGTGTGAAAGTGCCCCTATCAACACAAGGCGCCTTCGACTTTGGGGAATACCAAAATCTTTTACATTTATTTCTTTGAAATCAATAGAATAACCTATTTCCTTAAGTTCTTCGAGCATCGAATTAAATCTGTCATAATAAATGATTTGAGGAACATTCTCCATCATAATAAAATTTGGCTTAATGATTTTAACTGCACGTAAATACTCTTCAATAAGGATATTTCTTTTATCCGAATATGCCCTTCGTTTATTATTTCTATTCATTTGTGTAAAGCCTTGGCAAGGCGGACATCCAGCCACTATATCAACATGGCCCATTCGTCGGAAATCATCGTCGGAAATACGTCGAATGTCAGAATTGATCATGATCGTCTTATGATGATTTCCTTCATATATTTTTGAAATTCTAGGATCTAGCTCCACAGCATATTTCACTGTAATTCCCGCTTGTTCAAGGCCCTCAGTGAGTCCCCCGCAACCTGCAAATAAATCAATAGCATTTATTGTCATATGATCACCTGTGTGCATTCTCAAACTGTGTGTTTATGTTAATAATGGAATTAAGAATAGCTTGATAACTATTTGATTCTGGCGCATTGGCACAAACTGAACGCTTAACCCATGAGGTGCATAATCTCTGAAAAAGATTATAGTATTGTTGCGAGTTGGCATTATCAGTATTAGCTTCTGCACTTGCAATGTTATACAGTGTTTTCTTTTTTTCATTTGCATCAAGTGCCACAGAACTTCCAGCAAGTTTGATATACTGCTTAAGGGTATTTTCATCCCAAATTACATCTTCTGGTGTCGCCTCAGGAAGAAATTGAACATGGCCTTTAAAAAAGCGCAAGTATTTTTTCATTGCATTGAGCTTTATGGGGTCGTTAGAAAGATTATCCGAATTAGTACCACGAGGCTTAGACGAGGGAAATGAGATTTTTTTTGAAATTCTTTCAACTGCGGGAGTGACGAAACTCAAATCGTTACTTTGCGCTTCGGTTAACGAATCAACATCCATGACATTATCAGGCTTTTGATCACCATCTAAAATATAATAATCATCCCATTGTTCTCGCTCAGAACTGGCGAGGATGTTTTGTTTTATAATACTATTTGCACTAATGGAAAGATCTCTTACCAGAATCCGTTGAAACTCTTCTTTTGACTGGACGACAGTATTTACCAGAATTTGAGCCGCCCTGTCCTCGACCGTCACAACACATTTACCAGTTCTAGTCACCTCCAACTCAGAAAAAACAGAAGTTGGTGAGCATCCATCAATAATCTCAGTTTCACGCAAATCGTCATTATACCTAATTGCTTTGACCGCACAATCAGGTAGGCTAGAAATGAATTTTTCAGAGTGCGTTGAAATTACAATTTGGCTTCTGGTGTCCTTAATGATTTTTAACAGATATTCTAGCAATCGTTGTTGTGCCCCTGGATATAATGATGTTTCAGGTTCATCTAGA
>NZ_JBSOQX010000054.1:0-2166 GCF_053819265.1 Lacticaseibacillus sp. 30 | reverse complement strand
TTAATAAAGCTACTTATTTGCGCGGTTATTACTGTAGTCATATGTGCATACTTCTTTTGGCTGCTTTTTGATCATTTTGTTAGCAATAGGCGCAGCAAGACGGTTCAAATTGGCAGCACGGTCTTCATCGTCAGAATTGGCAAAAAGCAATATGTATCTTACTTCAGCAAATGTAGCAAGGAATTTAATACATCAAGCGAAATTGATTCATCTAAACTATTTGTGCTAAGGCATGACGCTGAAGCTGCTGCAGAAGTTTCTGGCGGGATTGTATTAACCTTGCCAATCAACATTGACGATCCAAACGAACTTAAATATTAGCAGGAATAATCCTGATTCAATGTAAATAAAAAGCGCGCCTGATGAGGGACGCGCTGGAGGCCAGACGTACGATTGAGAGTAAATGAAATCAAAGATTAGGAGTTGGCCTCCAATGACAGTATAGCAAACGCACATGTTGAAAGTACATTTAAAAGCATCAAAAAAGCGCGCCGGGTGTTGACGCGCTCTGGAGGCCAAACGTACACGTGATTGATAGCAAATGGAATCATTTAAAAGGAGTTGGCCTCCGTATGCAGTATACCAAAAAGCGCGTCACATAAGCAACGCGCGGGAGGTGCTTGAATCAGATTGTTCCCCCAACTTATAAGGTTAACACGCATAAGAAAGCATCTCCAAAGGTAGTATAGCAAAAGTCGCCCTGGATTAACAGGACGACTCAGTCTAACAAATCGAATTATTTGAACAGCAGGTATATCACAAAAAACAAAAGCGCACCACGAAGGCACGCTTATCCTACAAACCCAACCAAATCATACCATAAGGAGTGGACGCAGTGGTGCGAGCAACGAGATATTTTAGCCCAATTGATCATGATAAAACAATTGAAAACGCCAAAGAGGTCTTGGGGAACTACTGGCATCACAAGCGGCTCGCTCAACGCACCAAAATAGCGCTCAGAAGTCCCGTGATGGACGGCATGCCTAAGTCACCTAGCTATGGAAATAAAGCCGAGGACAAGCTCGTATCGCACGCTGACGAGCTGTACTATATAGCGTGCTGTGAAGGCGCTATTGAATCTATAGAGAATGAAGACTACCGGATCATTTTAGTTGAGAGCTATCTGACTCCAAAGACGACACGTAAATCCAGCCTTCAGTTAGCCGCTCACTTGCATGTTGACCGAACGACCCTTTGGCGACAAACACAAGAAGCTCTCTATGCTTTTGCTGAAATATGTCCGCTAGTGAAACTAGATGCAACATCCGTGCAACAATGATGCAACAAAAAACACGCTTTTCTGCCTTATTATGTTATTGTGCCAAAGGTGAGAAACCTGAGACACCGCGTTTTTCCTCCGAGCCTCAGTGATGATAAAGCTGTGGCAAGGCGTGGCAAATGGACTGGCTGAGATAGTCAGGCGGGTTCGATTCCCGCATGCCACATTGCCAAACTAAGGCGTAAAATCTGAACTTTGGCAACCCGACCTGATAAAGAAGTGCCGCTTAAAATATCAGGAGGTGCGTTAAAAGACTAATGCTAGGATACCCAAATGTGTGATATGGCATTTGTCGTCTATGTCTAGCGGCTTGGCATAGAACGAGGCCGAAGAAACGAGATGTTGTGGGACCAAATCCCACCGGCCTCATTGTCCAGTTTAGCGACCGGACACAGCTTGCGATGACCCCATCTGACACTGGGAGAGCGAGCAGCAGACATATGAAGCACAGATATCACCTCAATGTAGTATTCCAGTTCACGCTGGGGTACTATTTTTTTGAGGTGATTAGAAATGAGCTTTATTTCTGGATTTTTGACTAAAGACTTTTGCTCAATTGTGGCAGATGGAAGAATGTCTCAAGGAGCAAAAACGGTTGGGGAAAACTATAAAAAATTTATGTTAGCCGAATCAAACATTTTGATTGCAACTACAGGAAACGCTCAAGTTGCTGACATAATAAAGGACTTCATAAAGCGATTACATGTTCAAAGCAACGGAGCTCAGTTAAACTGGCAACTTTACGTAAATGTGATCCAACAGTTTGTTAAGGAAACGTTAAAGGAGGCAAAAGACATAGATGGAAATTGCGTAAATCAAATTGTTGTTATTTGCGGAGTTAATGGTAACAAAATCATGGCTTTGGCATTTGGACAAACTGACGCAGG
>NZ_JBSOQX010000053.1:0-2181 GCF_053819265.1 Lacticaseibacillus sp. 30 | reverse complement strand
CTTCACACAATAGTCGCCCCTTTTTTAGAGCCATCCAGTACATTGCTCGACCTCAAGACTTTATTTCAAAGCCAGAAGAATGGGGCCGCCTACGATATGAGATAAATGAATGCCTTATTTTTTATGGTTATTGTTTGGATGACAGTGGAAGAATCGCATCAGCAAAAACCGCGACTACGTTTTCTGAAGCCCAGCTACGCTTAAAAACTCTTAGCGCTCGACTTACAGAACTCAATGTTCACCCTCTAGTGATGAAATTCTGCAACGAACAATTTCTTCAAGGCGACTACTTTCACGCCATCTTCGAAGCAAGCAAGGGTGTCGTTAATCGAATTCAGCAACTTTCAGGCATACAAAAAGATGGCAATAGTTTGGTAAGCACCGTGTTTTCGGACAAGCAACCAATACTCGTTATTAAGGGCAACATGCTTGCAACGGAAACCGACAGAGACATATATTCCGGATTACGTAACCTTCTTAGAACCGTAATATTTCTTTATCGAAATCCCAAAGCCCACACCCCTAAGATTTACGATCCCTCCAGTGTCGATGATGCTGTCCAAGCGTTTGTTATCATGTCCGCAGCACAGACAATGCTTGATTCAGTTGTTAATGTCAGAGACTTCCTCTAGCCTTGTTGCCACCAGAAGGCCCAATACCGCCATCCCAAGGATGCTAACTTGGAATGTGGCTTTTGGGTTTCTTTTTTGTAGTTCTTGACTAACAGCAGACTCAAATAGATCTAACGTTTTGGACGTAACCACTGGAAGCTCATTGCGAATTGCATCAATCGGCTTGATCATTTATCTTCCTCCCTATTCCACATGAAGTTTGATTAGCCCGTTCATACCGTCATCTTCTTTTGCTGTGACTGCTTATATTTGACGTATTCAATAGCTCGCTTCCAACGGTCTTTGTCGATCTGATTAGCAGTTAATCCCTGACCGTCAGTCATCTTTTTAACCAGAATTGCCATTACCTGATCACTGATACCGAGAAATTTCGCAATGTCGAGCTGTGACAAATTCAAATGTAATAAGTAGCCTTTCCAGTCATTACGATTAGCAGTCCAATTGAGCTGAACGTTTACCATGTACTCACCTCCCTTACATTTAAAGAATCAATCAAGTTGTTGCATTAATTTATCACGAGTGGTAAATTAATGGCATAGCAAATAAGACAGATGATCTACTTATCCACCGTTATCGCCAAAGACATGGATGGATTAGCTTGTTGATGTTTGCTTAATTACTTGATGAATTCATAGTAAACCACACGTGATAAATTGTAAACCACTTGTGATAAATAATTCGTCATGACCGGGAGAACTCGTCTCATGAGTACTTACGACAGAATAAAAACACTAGCTTCAAATCGAGGGTGGTCACTCCAAAAATTAGCTCTGAAAGCAGGTATAGGCATTAACAGCATCTATCGATGGAAAAAGATGACCCCATCTACCGAGAATGTTCAGAAAGTTGCTGATGTTCTTCAAGTTTCTGTGGATTATTTACTTGGCAATACGGATAACCCCAATCCTGACAATGAAGGTTCTAAACCTGTTGATCTGTCAGGAACAAACATCTTTACCTATCAAGGACAGCCTGTTCGCCAAGACGATTGGGAAATCATTCAAGCTATTTTGGAACGACGCAATAATAGCAGCAAAAAGCGTGATCGTCATGAATGATCATATAGAGGACTTGTTGAATCAGGTGATTGACTATGCTTGGGATCACAATATAGGCTGCTCGACTATCCCCTTACACGAGGACCAAGGCCCTTTGGTTGATACAGAAGCTCGCCTAATTATTCTTAACAACAAATGGCCGAATGCAAATGAGTTGCCATTTCAAGCAGCTCATGAATGTGCACATATTCTCAACGGGGATAACGGTAAGCTTCGATACACAAATCAATACACTAAAAGCCGTACAGAGAATGGAGCCAACCAACGTGCGCTATCAATTATCGTTCCAATGTATTTCGCAGACATTCCAGAAGAATCAGCAAACATTGACCAATTCATGAATGATTTAGCGATACCGCAATGGTTAGAGGATTCTGCCGTTCAATGCATTGAACGGTTTTATGAAAACTACTGACTGTTCATTGTTGAATTAGCTTGCAACCAACTGGTAAAAGCAGATGATATCAGTATAATTGGAAAAGTCATTAATT
>NZ_JBSOQX010000052.1:0-3048 GCF_053819265.1 Lacticaseibacillus sp. 30 | reverse complement strand
CTTACTTGGTTAAGTCCTCGACCGATTAGTAC
The DNA here is from genome assembly GCF_053819265.1 of Lacticaseibacillus sp. 30. NCBI lineage: Bacteria > Bacillati > Bacillota > Bacilli > Lactobacillales > Lactobacillaceae > Lacticaseibacillus > Lacticaseibacillus sp. 30. Next base: position 3,016 of record NZ_JBSOQX010000052.1, on the reverse strand, counting down.
TGGTCCGCTCCATGCATCGCTGCACTTCCACTTCCAGCCTATCTACCTGATCATCTCTCAGGGGTCTTACTTCCATATAGGAATGGGAAATCTCATCTCGAGGGGGGCTTCACACTTAGATGCTTTCAGCGTTTATCCCTGCCGTTCATAGCTACCCAGCGATGCGCCTGGCGGCACAACTGGTACACCAGCGGAACGTCCATCCCGGTCCTCTCGTACTAAGGACAGCTCCTCTCAAATTTCCTGCGCCCGCGACGGATAGGGACCGAACTGTCTCACGACGTTCTGAACCCAGCTCGCGTACCGCTTTAATGGGCGAACAGCCCAACCCTTGGGACCGACTACAGCCCCAGGATGCGATGAGCCGACATCGAGGTGCCAAACCTCCCCGTCGATGTGGACTCTTGGGGGAGATAAGCCTGTTATCCCCAGGGTAGCTTTTATCCGTTGAGCGATGGCCCTTCCATACGGAACCACCGGATCACTAAGCCCGACTTTCGTCCCTGCTCGACTTGTCAGTCTCGCAGTCAAGCTCCCTTATACCTTTACACTCTGCGAATGATTTCCAACCATTCTGAGGGAACCTTTGGGCGCCTCCGTTACATTTTAGGAGGCGACCGCCCCAGTCAAACTGCCTACCTGACACTGTCTCCCGCCACGATTAGTGGCGCGGGTTAGAGTGTTCATACAGCTAGGGTAGTATCCCACCAACGCCTCCATCGAAACTAGCGTTCCGATCTCTACGGCTCCTACCTATCCTGTACAAGCGGTACAAACACTCAATATCAAGCTACAGTAAAGCTCCATGGGGTCTTTCCGTCCTGTCGCGGGTAACCCGCATCTTCACGGGTACTATAATTTCACCGAGTCTCTCGTTGAGACAGTGCCCAAATCATTACGCCTTTCGTGCGGGTCGGAACTTACCCGACAAGGAATTTCGCTACCTTAGGACCGTTATAGTTACGGCCGCCGTTTACTGGGGCTTCAATTCTGGGCTTCGCTTGCGCTAACTCATCCTCTTAACCTTCCAGCACCGGGCAGGCGTCAGCCCCTATACATCATCTTACGATTTAGCAGAGACCTGTGTTTTTGATAAACAGTTGTTTGGGCCTATTCACTGCGGCTGACCTTGCGGTCAGCACCCCTTCTTCCGAAGTTACGGGGTCATTTTGCCGAGTTCCTTAACGAGAGTTCGCTCGCTCACCTGAGGATACTCTCCTCGACTACCTGTGTCGGTTTGCGGTACGGGTAGTTTATTTCTCACTAGAAGCTTTTCTTGGCAGTGTGACATCAGGAACTTCGCTACTATAATTTCGCTCCCCATCACAGCTTGTCCTTAAGACTGCAAGCATTTCACTCGCTGTCAGACTTGCTGCTTGGGCGCACATTTCCAGCCGTGCGCTTTCCTTAGCCTCCTGCGTCCCTCCATCGCTTAAACAAAATAAACTAGTGCAGGAATCTCAACCTGCTTGTCATCGACTACGCCTCTCGGCCTCGCCTTAGATCCCGACTAACCCTGGGAGGACGAGCCTTCCCCAGGAAACCTTAGTCATACGGTGGATCAGATTCTCACTGATCTTTCGCTACTCATGCCGGCATTCTCACTTCTAAGCGCTCCAGCCGTCCTCACGATCGACCTTCAACGCCCTTAGAACGCTCTCCTACCGCGCACCCTTACGGGTGCACCCACAGTTTCGGTATTATGCTTAGCCCCGGTATATTTTCGGCGCAGTGCCACTCGACTAGTGAGCTATTACGCACTCTTTAAATGGTGGCTGCTTCTGAGCCAACATCCTAGTTGTCTGTGCAACGCCACATCCTTTTCCACTTAGCATAAATTTAGGGACCTTAACTGGTGATCTGGGCTGTTCCCCTTTCGACAATGGACCTTATCGCTCACTGTCTGACTCCCGGAGTAAGATCGATGGTATTCGGAGTTTATCTGAATTCAGTAACCCTTGATGGGCCCCTAGTTCAAACAGTGCTCTACCTCCATGATCCATCCTCCGAGGCTAACCCTAAAGCTATTTCGGAGAGAACCAGCTATCTCCAAGTTCGTTTGGAATTTCACCGCTACCCACAACTCATCCCAGCATTTTTCAACATACATGGGTTCGGTCCTCCAGTGTGTTTCACCACACCTTCAACCTGGTCATGGGTAGGTCACTTGGTTTCGGGTCTACATCTGCTTACTCATTCGCCCTGTTCAGACTCGCTTTCGCTACGGCTCCGACTTTTCATCTTAACCTCGCAAGCAAACGTAACTCGCCGGTTCATTCTACAAAAGGCACGCCATTACCCATTAACGGGCTTTGACTAATTGTAGGCACACGGTTTCAGGAACTGTTTCACTCCCCTTCCGGGGTGCTTTTCACCTTTCCCTCACGGTACTGGTTCACTATCGGTCACTAGGGAGTATTTAGCCTTGGGAGATGGTCCTCCCGGATTCCGACGGAATTTCACGTGTTCCGCCGTACTCAGGATCCTGGACGGAGGGTTCGACGTTTCGCTTACAGGGCTTTCACCTTCTGTGGCGCAGCTTTCCAGCTGACTTCGACTACGTCGGACTTTGGTAACTCCAATGTCCAGTCCTACAACCCCGAGAAGCAAGCTTCTCGGTTTGGGCTCTTCCCACTTCGCTCGCCGCTACTATGGGAATCGAGTTTTCTTTCTCTTCCTGCGGGTACTGAGATGTTTCAGTTCCCCGCGTCTGCCGCCGGCCAGCTATGTATTCACTGACAAGCAATACACTGATGTGTACTGGGTTCCCCCATTCGGAAATCTCCGGATCAAAGCTTACTTATAGCTCCCCGAAGCATATCGGTATTAGTTCCGTCCTTCATCGGCTCCTAGTGCCAAGGCATCCACCGTGCGCCCTTTGTAACTTAACCTGTACTGACTTGCGTCAGCGGTTATGCGATGCGAATTTCTTTTTCAGAAACTCATACAAATACGCTGTGTTCTCGGCAATTTAAAACAATTAATACAATGATATCCAGTTTTCAAAGAACAAAGT
>NZ_JBSOQX010000051.1:0-3070 GCF_053819265.1 Lacticaseibacillus sp. 30 | reverse complement strand
TCTTGAAGCGTTTAAGACAGTGGCAGGCGCCTGCGAAGTTAACGCGAACTACCGTTATTTCACCAGCTCCCAGAAGAAAGATGAACTTGCCAGAATATAACACACCTTATCTTGTTGCACGTGAAAACTAGGTGTTACACTTACTCATATCACATTCAATTGGAGGCATAACATGGCTGATTTGTGGCGGACAATTTCTGAACGGCACGGCGAGTTGCTTAGTGCCTTGGGGCAACATATCGAAATATCCTTAATTGCCTTGATGATCGCCGTTGTGATTGCGATTCCATTGGCCGTTTGGGTCCAGACGCATCACAAAACCGCGGCAGTGCTGCTGCAAGTGACTGGTGTTTTGCAAACCATTCCTTCGTTGGCCTTGTTAGGGTTGTTGATTCCGTTTGTGGGTATCGGGACGCTGCCAGCGATTATTGCTTTAGTGGTGTATGCTTTATTGCCGATTTTTCAAAATACATATATCGGTTTACGCGATATTGATCCTTCCTATGAAGAAGCAGCCGATGCGTTTGGCATGAGTCGATTGCGGAAGTTGTTCAAAGTTGAATTGCCCATCGCCTTACCGGTTATCTTGTCGGGCGTCCGGACGGCAATGGTCATGATTATTGGAACCGCGACGCTGGCAGCTTTGATCGGCGCCGGTGGCTTAGGCACGTTCATTTTGCTAGGTATTGATCGAAATGATGCGGCGTTAACGTTAATGGGTGCTTTGGCAGCAGCGCTATTGGCGATTGTCTTTTCGTGGCTCTTAAATGTCATGCAAAAAGTGAGTTGGAAGATCAGCGTCGGGGTTGTGGCGGTTGCCGTCCTTGGTATGGTTGGCAGCCAAGTATACACTTATGTGACCGCACCAAAGGAAACTATCACGATTGCGGGAAAACTAGGCAGTGAACCGGATATTTTGATCAATATGTACAAAGAACTCATTCAAAAAGCTGATCCTGATGTCGGGGTCACGTTGAAATCGAACTTTGGACAGACGAGCTTCTTGTACAATGCGTTGAGAACCGATAAGATCGGCATATACCCTGAGTTTTCCGGGACGGTTCTGGCAAGTTTGACGAAACCATCTGCCGCTCAGCAACAACAGGTGACGGCTGGTAAAGATAATTATCCACTTGCAAAGAAACTGCTTGCTAAACAAGGCCTGAGTTATCTCAAACCGATGGCGTATAACAACACCTATGCTTTAGTCGTTAAGGAAAGTTTTGCCAAGCGTTATGATCTGCATACCATTAGCGATCTTGGCAAAATTGCACCATCCATTCGCGCCGGATTTGATTTAGAGTTCATTGACCGGCAAGATGGGTATAAGGGCATCCAATCAAAATACGGCTTGCAGTTTAAAGTGGATTCAATGGATGCTTCCTTGCGTTACCAAGCTTTAGATCGCGGGCAGATCAATTTGACCGATGGGTATACGACTGATGCGCAATTGCGGCAATATCATCTGGTGGCGTTGCAAGATGATAAGGGGTTGTTTCCGATTTATCGCGGTGCGCCATTGATGCGAACGGCCTTTGCCGAAAAACACCCGCAACTTGTAGCTGCATTGAACAAGTTGGCTGGTCAAATTACGGAAAAACAGATGCAGACCATGAATTATGCCGTGAGTGTGAAGAACGAAAAGGCCGCAACTGTGGCTCACCGCTATTTGGTTCAGCATGGCTTGCTGAAGGAGGTGCGCTGATGGCATTGATCAGTCTTGAACACGTCACAAAGGAATATGACGGCAAGCCCGTGGTCAACGATCTTAGCCTGAAGGTCGATCAAGGGGAGTTATTTGTGCTAGTCGGCACCTCCGGCAGCGGCAAAACCACGACGCTGAAAATGATCAATCGTTTGGTTGATCCAACGAGCGGCGTCATCGAATTTGCCGACAAACCGCTCACCAGTTACAAAATGCGCGACTTGCGGTGGGATCTGGGGTATGTCCTGCAGCAGATCGCCTTGTTTCCAACCATGACAGTGGCGCAAAACATTGCCGTGATCCCCGAAATGAAGGGCTGGTCGCGCCAAAAAATTCGGACGGCAACAGACGAGTTACTCACAACAGTTGATTTGCCGCCAGCCGAGTATCGCAATCGCATGCCAAGCGAATTATCCGGAGGGCAACAGCAACGCATCGGTATTTTGCGGGCCTTAGCATCACGGCCTAAGGTGGTCTTGATGGACGAACCGTTCTCAGCATTAGATCCGATTTCCCGCACTCAGCTTCAGGATATGCTGCTGCATTTGCATCGTGCCTTGAAGACCACTGTCATTTTTGTGACCCACGATATGGCTGAAGCGATGAAACTTGGTGATCGGATCGGCGTGATGCGCGGTGGCAAACTCTTGCAGGTTGATACGCCGGAAGAAATTGCGACCAATCCGGCTAACGATTTCGTGGCGGATTTGTTCAAGGGAGCGCAAGCCAATCAGGGTCTGCAGGTCACGCTCAGTCAGTTAGCACCATTTGCAGCGGATGTGTCGGCCCGGCATGCGGTTGGCGGCAACTTGACGCTGGCCGAGGCGTTGCCGCTTTTAGATGCGCATGAGGCGTTGCGCGTGAATAGTGAACATGGTGCGTTTGTGGTCAATACCCATAGTGTTGTCGCTTATCTCGCAAGTGCATTTGTCGATCAGAACACAGAGACGAAGGAGTGATCGTGATGGCTTATGATTATGGAACGATTGTGATTGGTGGCGGCCCAGGTGGCTTAGCAGCAGCTTACGGTTTAGCAGCAAAGCAAAAAGTATTAGTCGTTGAAAACGATTTGTGGGGCGGCACCTGTCCCAACTATGGCTGTGATCCGAAAAAAATGCTGTATCGCGGTGTCGAAGTTAAAAATGCTGCCTTGCGCATGAATGGTTTTGGGATCAGCGGGACGGCGAAGATTGACTGGCCATCCTTAATGGCATTCAAGCGCAGTTACACAACGGGCGTACCTGCTGGCACATTGAATGGCCTGACTCATGCTGGGATCACGACGTTGTATGGTCATGCTCAGCTTTTAGGTGAACATGCTGTCAAAGTTGGCTCCCAAAACGTGACCGGTGAACATATTGTGAT
>NZ_JBSOQX010000050.1:0-3765 GCF_053819265.1 Lacticaseibacillus sp. 30 | reverse complement strand
AAATTTTGCCCGAGGTTTTTATTATTTGTCAAACTAATTTCCCTTACCAAACGGTCACTTGAATGACGTTGATACCTTTTCTGCGCGCTTGCTGCAACACCGCTTCATCTGCAAAACTATCTGTGATTAAAATATCAACCTTGCCAAGATCAGCAATGTGATACTGCTGGGTAACACCGATTTTTCGATAATCTGCTAGGCAGATGACACATTTTTTCGCCTTTGTGACCATCATTGAATCGATCGCTGCCGCCTCTGCATTACTTGAAGTTAGGCCACCGTCAACCGAGATACCATCACAGCCGATCACGGTGACATCGGCTATCCTTGACGACAAAAAGTTCAACGTTTCACTGCCAGCCAGCACACTTTTCTTTGTATTGACCCTACCGCCTGTAATTATAATCTTAGTGCCCTCATGCCGCGCACAAGCAGTTGCACACGGATTGTTGGTGATAACGGTCACTGGTATTTTAGCCAGTTCATTGATGACTTGCAGACACAATGAATTGGCGTTCATGAAAAGCGTGCTGTACCGTGCAATGTAATTGGGAACAGCCGCCGCAATCCTTTGGGCAATCACCGCCAAAGTTCTCTGCTCACCGCCACCTTGTCCGGCAATCGCTTCAACAAGACCGTTGTGCCATTTAACCCACCCCATGGCATGCAATATTTTCAGGTCGCGCCTGATCGTGATTTCGGAAACCTTGAGCCGAAGTGCCAATCCTTTCACAGTTGCAATTCCGTGCCGATCAACCAGTCGTTCAATGTCAGATCGCCGCGCTTGAACGTTGGCCAGTGAATTTTTCATTAAGCTTGCTCCTATATTGTGACTATTGAAGTTCCTGTCATATTGGTAACCCACCACAATTGTTTGCATGTTTGATTGCCAAATACCCTAAAAATGTGCAATCCCACTTTAGACTCAAGTCACTTTTCGCTTCAACGCCATCCGACTCGTTGTCTATCAAAACCAGCCTTTCACTTTCAAAAAACTGAAAAATAATCATAAAACCTGCAAATGATCTTATACCGCAATTGTGTTAACTAGGACGGTCAGCGTACACTTTTGTATGTTAATCGTAACTATTACGATTTTCAACTTCGAAAGGATGTGCTTTTTATGTCTAGTTCCTCGCATCTGCCACTCACAAGTACCCTCATAATTGTAGCTGCCCTTGCCGGTGGTGGTATTGCTACCAGTGCGCTGGTCACGTTGCCGGCCACCGTCAACGCAGCCAGTGACGCTGACGCAACGCCGGTTTACACTGACTTTTCAACTTTTAGGCCAATCGCCGGACCCATCACGGTGGTCACCCCCGGCGCAACGCCAACGGCTCCACCAGAAAAAATCAGCGCCAATGGCCATGATTATTTTTATAACTATACATCCGGAAAACGGTTGCTCTACTTACCGATTGCGCAAGCCTATCAGCCAAACTTAGCGCACATCAAATCACTCGTTGACGCCGCCCTCCAACAAAAAGGTAGTCAGCATGATGATACAGTCGCTCGAATTGCCGCATCTGATCTTGCCAAGGCCATCCAAGCCGACTCAGTGCTCCGGCCCGATAACACTGCGAATAACAAAGCCTTCACGGACGCCGGATTAGTAGCTAAAGGCGGTTCGGTTGAAACATTTAATCCCGACCCCAGTGCCGTGAAGTGGACAGATGAAGTGGTGGCTAATCGCATCACCGCCTCATTCCCCAAAGGCGCCACCAGTTACGGTCTCGCAATTGGTCGGCTGCCAAGTGGCGAATTTGTCGCCTACATCAACTACGCAGCAAAACCTACCGTCTCGAGTCAGGACACCTACACCGTTTCCTACAAAACCCTCGATGGCAAGTCGCTCAAGCCAGACGATCAAGTAGCCAGTGACAAAATCGCCGTCCTGCCATTCCCAGACTTTTCATACATCTACTGGAAAAAAGACGATGCTGCCCACACTGTCACCATGTACTATCAACCTGCCGATGGCGCCTATCAACCAGAGATGAGCGATGTCACCGACACCTTTTACCGGCTACTAAACAAGGAGCGAGCCAACAAAGGTTTAGTCCCACTCAATCTAGACCCGCAGCTCCAAAACGCCGCGCAACAAACGGCCAGCGCCGACGCTAATCAACTGGCCAACCCGCAAAATCCACGAACCGTCACACCAGCAGATCGGTCAGCCCCTGACACAAACCTCATCACACTATCGAGTGACACCATTCCCTTCGAACACGACGAAGGCGAAGGTGGAGAAGATTTAGTCGCAACCGGCATCCTGCAACTCGATGATCGTCCGGGCACACTCAACCTAGACGATCTCTATCAACCAGACGTAACCGCAGTCGGTTTTGGTGCGACGATGGGCCAAGACGGGCATATGTACTACACCATTTGACTCTCGGAGAAGAAAAACTCGTCAACGAATGAAAATTCAACTGATGATCCCTCACAGTCAGCTTCTGATCCTGCCACAAAGAACGATCACACAGATGCTCCTACAACGGCTGACAAACAAGCGGATGCTCCGAGCTCACCAACACCCCAAAAGACGAATGCGACTCCTGCAGCTGATAACGCCAAACATGAAGAGCAGAACGCTTCCAAAGATTTACCTGAGACCGGTAATCGCGTTTTCGAAAAAGGCGGCATTGTAGGCTTCCTAATGTTGTTAGCGACATTTGGGCTTGGGATGGTTCAGAAGCTGCGATCAAAGCGGTTTTAATTCTGGTAATCTTTGAGAGAGAATCCTTCTGATCCTTTTATTTACCCCTTCACCAAAAACAACGTTGGGAATGTACCCCAGCGTTGTTTTTGGTGCTCGGTCAAATTTTTTAACTAGTTTAACTGGTCCACCTACTATAATTTAAAAAAGCACTCCATCAAATTGATGAAGTACTACTGCTGTGAAAAACAGCCAAATCCAAGTCGGCAAGTTATAAACCGCTGACTATTTAAGTCCTGTTTATCGTTGAAAACATGCCACCCCAAATGACCGCATTCAACTTTTCTAAACAGAACCTCTTTTATTTAATTGTGAGTCATGATAAGCGCCCCACGCACTTTTCAAGCTCACAAGACGATAACCGGCCACCATCTCACCAGCCACACCGTTATATCAATTCGGTTGACTACCCCGCGCAAGACCTACTAGCATTGAAGGCTGTTGGCCCTGATGCTTTCTAGATATCGATTTTCCTAGCGATATCTGTTTTTATTATGAGCTATCGTCGCAGTGGCTAACTTAATGTCACTAGCCTACGTGCAACTTTTATGCAATGGCTATCCATCACACGTGTTATTATAAACCGTCATGGTCTAATAAGTCCATATATATTTAAAAAGTGTTTCAATTAGCACTAATCCTTCAATCCTGAGTCAGGTAGCGTTGATATTATGACGAATGCCTGATAGGGGGTTAAACGGTGTCATTACAAGAAAAAATTGCGCATCGAATTCACGACCTGCGCCTCAGCAAATCAATGACGCAAGAACAATTAGCCGAAAAAGCCAACATGGACGTCTCCATGTTGGCCAGAATTGAACGCGGCAGTCGCGGCGATATACGAATCAGTACCTTGGAACGAATCGTGAAAGGCTTGGATGTCAGTTTGCAGGAATTTTTTACGTTTGGTGATGACCAAGATGAAGTCATGACGCTGGCTGCCTCAGTTACCTTGATCAAGGATCCGGAGATGATTCGGGCATTGCAGAAGATTGTTGATGCGGCGCTGGGTAAAACTATGAAGGGCTAAAGCCTTCAATAACAAC
>NZ_JBSOQX010000049.1:0-3851 GCF_053819265.1 Lacticaseibacillus sp. 30 | reverse complement strand
ATGCCCTTAACAGCAGTCTTCAAATGGTTGTATTGGCCTTCCTGAAGATAGTTCTTAAAAGATACTAGACGGGTTCTTAGCGATAGACACCCCGCTAGTTTATGGTGGTGCCGAAGCCGCGCCGCCACCTGTTCCCCAATTTCTTTAATGACCGTTTCGATTTCGGCTTGGTTAAAATAGTCCCGTGGTAGCACTTGTGAATTACCCAGGCTAGCTGCTTTAACCTTAATTGGTTCCGTGACTTTTGCGCGATCAATTCCCCAGGCCGTAGCAAATAACTGGCTACCAATGACGCCAAGCTGCTGTTTGAGTAAATAAGGGTTGGTATGGGCTAGCTCATACATATTGTGAATGTGAAGGCGGTTCAAACGTTTCGCCATACGGGGGCCAATCCCCCAAACGTCCGTTAATTCAGTAATTGACCAAATTTTATCCGGCACAGTTTTGTAATGGATTTCACCGATCAATTCATGATTATGTTTAGCGTAAAGGTCTAAGGCTAATTTAGCTTGCACCGGATTGTCACCAATTCCCACGGTGGTATACAAGCCTAGCTTTTGCCGAACTGTCTTTTGAATCAAGCGTGCCACTTCGCGAACGGAATTGCCAAACAGCCGCCAAGTATGGGTCATATCAAGAATGCTTTCATCAATTGAATACGGCCAAACCTCTTTTTCAGTAGTAAATTGATGAAAGACCTGATTGATCTGCAAATTACGTTGAATATAAAGGTTCATGCGCGGTGGCACGACCCACAACCTGGGGTCATTGGGTAAGTCACGTTTACGGGAGACGTTGGCTTTAAGATGAAATAAGCGCTTAGCTTCGGGTGACGTGGCTAAAATGAGTCCACCATTGGTATTTTCAGCTTCACTAAGGACCACTAATGGGACTTTTAAGGGGTTAAGTCCCCGGGCAACGGCCTCGCAACTAGCATAAAAGGACTTGTTATCAATTAAGAAGAACACGCCATGCGGTTCATCATCAGTAAACAATTTCATCACTTCCGTTAGCTTTTACCTGTATTGTAGCGCAGAAGGCAAACACGTGTTCCCTAAAAACTGGCAGAAAGTTGATTAAAAATAGTCGAAAGTCCATTATAGTCATGCTATAATGTAGACAGAAAAAGGAAGCGCCGCTAGAACAGGACTTCCCGTGCAAGCCGCTTCAAAGGCGGTGGCCTAGATTACAAAACTACATTGTCGCCCTGTAACCGACAAAAGTTACGCAGGGCGGCTTTTTTATTTGTGGTGCTTGTCGATATAGCTGAGTAGCGCGATTAAAAACGTGCCAAACAGCAACATCAACGAGAGTGTCTGGAAGACGCTCATTGACTGTGAAACCTTCCTGAAGATTATTCCATGTTCCCATGGGCCTCACCTCACAAGGGAAAAGACAGCCACCGCCCTTAAAACTTCTTGCTCAATCCATTATACAGGGAAATTAAAAATCAACCAAGAGCAATAAAACCGCTCTTGACAGCAAAGGAAAGCTACAACACTAGCAAGGTCAGCAAGCAAGGCTAATAATACTGCTGCAATGGGAAATAACAAGCGTCCAGTAGGGCGGTCCAAGAGCGGGCGCAAACCCTACCAGACAGTACGATTATAAAAGTAAAGAAGGTCATAAAATCAGCTACTAGAGGGAAAACTGTGGTAAAAGACAAATAAGATGGTGAAATGATGACTATAAAGTCAAGTCAGATAAATAGGTAGTTGAGCATATAACTTGCTTTTGACGTTTTACTTACTTATAATAAGTGCAGTAACAAATGACTAGTAAAAGGCGGGTAAAACAATGGATAAATTTAAAAATATTATTATTGGATTTGGTAAGGCGGGTAAGACATTAGCTAAGTACTTGGCGCAGCATGATGAGACCGTGCTTCTGATCGAACGGTCAAAACAAATGTATGGAGGGACTTGCATCAATGTTGGCTGCCTACCATCTAAAAATTTAATTTTAAATGGTCAACGTGGCTTAGACTTTACTACGGCAGTTAATAAGCGTGGTGAGATGACTAGACAGTTGCGAGACAAAAACTATCACATGGTGGCTGATGAGCCACTAGCAACAATTTGGGATGGGTCAGCACGTTTTATCGACAATTATGTTTTGGCAGTCGTAATGAGTGATGGAACAACTAAGAAGGTGAGAGGTGAACGCATCTTCATTAATACTGGAGCGGTTCCAAATTGGCCATCAATCCCAGGGTTAGAATTCGGTCAGCGGATTTTTACGTCTAAAGAAGCTATGGAATTGGAGAAACAACCGAAACGACTAGCAATTATTGGTGGCGGTTATATTGGCCTTGAATTTGCTGGAATGTTTAATTCCTTTGGTACGCATGTAACGATTTTCGACCAACATACCAGATTGTTAGAGCGCGAAGATCCTGATATTGCGACCGAGGTCGTAGCAGATCTGACTGACGCAGGGATCGAGATTAAACCGGAGACTCAACTAACTCAAGTAAAAGATAATGGTGAGAAGGTTACATTATATTATCAACAAGGTGATCAAAGTAACACTGCGGAATTTGATGCGGTATTAGTTGCAGTCGGTCGACGGCCTAATATAAATAGTTTAGGGCTAGAAAATACCGATATTGCTTTAACCAGTCGTGGTGCTATTCAGGTCGATGATCATTTAAGGACCACAGTACAAAACGTTTGGGCTTTGGGCGACGTTAATGGCGGTCCTATGTTCACTTATGTCTCATTGGATGATTTTCGTATTATTGTAGATCAATTGTTTGATAAGGGGGATCGCTCAACGGCCGATCGAATGGTGATACCGACTGCTTCGTTCCTAAATCCACCACTGGCTAACGTCGGCTTAAATGAACGTCAAGCTAAGAGTGCAGGTTATGATTTACAAACCTTCAAGCTATCAGTCAAGGCGATTCCAAAGGCCCGTGTCTTGGAGGATCAACGCGGGCTTTATAAGGTAAGCGTTGATCAAAAAACACACCTTATTTTAGGGGCAACATTGTATGCCGCTGAGGCTCATGAAACCATCAATCTAATTGCATTGGCAATGAAGGCCAAATTACCTTACGAAAGATTACGCGACATGATCTATACTCATCCAACAATGTCTGAAGCCTTGAATGATCTTTTTAAGACCCCGGTTGTGAAAAGCTAACGCACTAGAAACACAAAGCCGACTAGTTAATCGAGGAAACAATCAAGAAATCACCGTTAAAATTATTACGCAATGTGATTAACAATGCCCTTAATCTAAAGGACCGGGTTTACCAGATCTTTGAGCATTGTGATCTACCTTTACACAATAACCACGATGAGCAACAGATCCACTCTACCACGCTGGTGCGAAAGAATAAGTCTGTTCACAAAACCAACGGCAGGCGCAAAGGCTAATACGATCTGGTTTGGTATTGTACAAATGGAAAAATTAAATAAACTGGACGTCTTTAAGTATTTTTAACCATTACTAACGGTTTACACGCAACGTAACACGCCAGATATTGAGGCTTATTTACCGGGGGCTCCAGAAATTCAGGCCACGTGTCGTGTTTAATAGAGAAACCAAAGCGGGCGACTAACGCACAAAACTGCGTTGGTCGCCCGCTATTTTTGTTTGAACCCAGGGATCTGAGATACCATCAATGGTTAAGATTCAACCCGGTTCGTTGTGGAGTGCTTAGAACCTGTCTAGTATCTGCTGAATCTGGTAGAATTGTGGAAAACCGACCGAGGAGTTTGTCATGCCAGATTATCCAAGCAATATTTCTCGAGCGCAATTTGCGTTAATACAACCTGATTTAGAAAACTTCCGTAAGCATACAAGGCCGCGTCGTTATGATCTTTATGACGTATTCAATGCCA
>NZ_JBSOQX010000048.1:0-4124 GCF_053819265.1 Lacticaseibacillus sp. 30 | reverse complement strand
GGTAGATTGTAAAATTAATCCGAACAGCGTTCGGATTAATTTTACAATCTACCATTTACTATGATTATTAGTAACTATTTTGCCTCTACCCAACCGTGTGTCAATAAGCTCGTTTTTTTTTCATCAGCAAGATCTTGACTGGGAATTGCAACTGCTAATAAGTACTTTGGACGACTTAATGCTACATATGCTAGTTTAAGACAATCCCGCTGTAACTGTTCTATTTCTGGATCCGATGAAAAATCTGGTCGGTCTCCTAGTAAATAAGGAAAGATAGTTTTGAAGAACTTATTGATTTTGTCTTCTTCATTAAACTTCATGTGTACACATGAAGTTAGTAAAAGCAGTGTCGATCGATGTGTTTCACCTTTAACTCCGTGAATTGTTGCAAATTCTCGGTGGACTGTCGATAAATTCATTCTTTCAGGTTCACCTTCTAGGTTGCTAACGTCTTGAAGCAGATGCTTGCATTCTCTTTGCAAATAAGCTTCTGAAATAGTTTCTGAACCAATTAGACTGTACAAATGATATTGTACCTCGTTCAATGAAATATTTTGTTTTGCGAGTTTCTGGATGACATCTGCTAATTCAAGGTTGCTATCATGATTATTACGGATTAGTACTGATTCTTCCATAAAAGAAACGCCATTCGCATTGGCCAATAATTTGATAACCAATGCATAAATTTCACTGACACTTCTTTCATGAGCTCGTTGCTCTGAACCTTCTTTGGAATATTTGGGTTCAACTTTTATAATGTCACTGTGCATTATTCCGACAATAGCATCTGGTTTCTGCAATATACGAAAATTTGGATTTGAACTGGCAGCGTCTTCGATCAGCCGAGTATGCTTTTCCTTGAGTTCGTCTCCAGTTTCATATGTCATAAAATACTTCGGAAAGAAATTTAGTTCTTGATTCGAATGGAATTGTTCATATTCCTGAACACAAACATGTTTAACTACAGCAGCAATTAAACTGCCAAACCTTGTAGTTTCAGAGATTTCTTTAGTCTGGTAGAATTCGTTATCGGGTCTCGGGTTCCAAGAGTCCTCTGTCTCGGATCCATAGATAGTATATAATGCTTGATACGGATCTCCAAATCTTTGTACATTCAACTGTTTGCCATTAGCCAGACCATTTATAATGGCAAACTGAATCCAATCGGTATCTTGAGCTTCATCGATCATTAAGTATGAAAATCGTTTCTCAAATGCCACGCTCAACTCGTCTCTATGTTTACTTAGATACCAATAAGACAATGATTTGAGATCAGAATATGAAACATAGCCATCCCTTAACAGCCATTCGCATGCACGATTAATGGCATATTGACAACGCTGATTCTGGTGTCTGTTAGTGTAATAAAATGATCCGTCATCTAAAATTACTAGCTTGCACCCATTTTTGGACGGCTTAGGTACGTTCCAATCTGAACGATAGTCCTTAACAATTCCCCTAAAATTTTTATCATACTTTTCATAGAACTTTTCATCATCTAAAAGCTTAAGCGTCACACCGGGTAGGACCGTGGCAAATGCAGTTTTACCTAAAAATTTATCCATGAAACTTTGAATAGTTCCTACAAAATTTGGATATTCAATTTCATCCACACCAGCAAGCTTCAACCGTGCTAGAATCTCTTTTACAGCAACATTGGTATGTGTAATACAGCAGATGCCTTTATCTTCGTAGTTGCGAGTGGTCAATAACCTTAACACCTTCGCTGCTAATACGGTTGTTTTACCTGATCCAGGTCCAGCTACGACGTCAATTCGTCCTATTGCTTGAATAACTTCTCGCTGTTCCGCTGTAAAATGCGCACCGTGCAACAATATGCTTTCAATTTGCATCAAGTTCAATCTTGTTCAACCTCCTGCCCACTTGCAAACTTAATCGCATTAATTAAATACTTGCATTCTTCATTTTGTGAATGTGTTGTATCGCCAATAATTTTATTTTTCAGCTCTTCCTTTTCATCTTGACTAAGACCCATAATTAGTTTTGCTAATTGTTCACTAACCTGTGTTTTTGAAACCGAGCCTTTGTTCAAGGCTGCATACGCATTGTATGCAGCCTTATTCGGACTTGTTTTATAATCTTCTTCAAATTTTTTAATAAGTTTTTCCCGATGATTTTCTCTAACGAATTGTGTTTCAGCTATCGCTTGAATCGTAAGATGACGCAAAGAGCTACGCAAAAGACTGTACTCCAAAGTCCATAATGGCGACATGAATACTTTACTATTGGAACTAAATTCTTCGTATTTTTGATTGAGACACTCTTGCCTTTCTGCTGTCTTACTGGCCCAGTCAGAATCAGATCGGAATTTTTTTACTTGAATAATTAAATTCTTAATTTTAGTATTTTCAAATCTTAGTTTAAAAGCAGCTACTAATTCAGCAAAAGTCGCATACTCCTCTCCGAACAAGTCAACATTCAAATCGCTAGGGCCACTAATCAACTCCTGGATTTTTTCAGCGCTCTCTGAATCGATACCATACACAGTCGGATTAATATCTGAATCTGTAATTATAGAGATAGGGATACCAATTTTTTCTGATTTTTCTTTTTGAGAAAACAGTTTAATATATTGATTAAAGCTTGTCCCGCCAACGTTTACAATTGAGATACCAGAACGATGTAACGGTAAATTTATTAAATCTGCCAGGGCTGGTAATAAAATATTTTCCGCATATCCCTCCACCAAAATAATTCCTTTTGCAAAGAATAGGTTACTCTTTGTTGCATCTAAAAATCGATTCAAAAAATCATAATCAGCTTCCTCAAGCATGGTGTCCTCAGGTGCCATCGAATAGGCTTTATTAGCGTTCATATATATCAGCGATCTTTGATCTATCGATGCGGTCAGTGCAACACTATGTGAAGTCAATATAAACTGCTGAGATGAATTATCCTCTGTGCTAAGAATATAGCGCTCGATGTATTTAATTAGTCGTATCTGAGCCTGCACGTGCAAGTGCGCCTCTAATTCCTCTATAAGCATAATGTTTGGACCATAAACCACTGAACTTGAATGATCCTTTAGCAGCGCTAACTCGGTCGAAATGTACAACAGGTTCAAGTTCCCCAATCCCAAATTGACGCTTTCTGAACTTAAACTTAGCTGTTTGAATATTTGATCAAGTGTAACTTGTGTTAGTTGAAAGCGCGTGTCACTTTTATCCTGATCTTGACTATCAAATAACTGCCTCAATACCGAATGAAGTTCTTTATTAATTGATTGTTTTTCCAAATTATTATCAGAAAGATGATCGTTATCTTTAGGTGGATTCGATTCACTTGGAAAGCCATCTGAGAGATATCCCTCTATTATTGCGTTGGCTTCCTCCAACGCTTGGACAAGTTTTAATTTATGTTCTGGGTGATTTCGAAACTCCGAGTGTGCTGCAAGTAATTGTGGCAGATGTGAGCGAAAGCCAGGAGTTAATTCATCTGTTGCATTTCTCAGAGCTTTTAAGTATGTAACACGTAAGTATACTCGTGCCCCACTTGCTAACGAAGATTCTGCACCTTCATCTCCTGCAACTAGATTTCGATCTAAATATTGACGTCCAGCTTCACTCGTTTTGCGCTCAACTGTTAGTTTTACATGTAACTCATATTCATTATTATCGTCAAACGACAGCCACTCTAGAAAAGTTCCAGCCTCGTACTTGTTGAGACTACAAAATACAGCCTCAATCTTAAAATCATTTGAAAACTCGGTCCCGTCAAAATAGAAATCCTCGTCTTGAATACTGGTTCGATCATCGCTAACTGTTCCAAGCAACATTTTAATTGCATCGATAACTGCAGTTTTCCCTGAATCATTTTCACCGACAATGATATTCAAGCCCGGATGAAATTTTACTATCAATCCAGGTTCCCCATTCACCTGAGAAACAAATTTTCGAAAATCATACAGTTTAACAGTTTTTAGAAACACTATACATTCCTCCCTAGGGACATTCTACTATCCCACTCATTATGCAAAAATACGACTAAATGCTCGAAAAATTCGCTTATAACCAGATGACCTACACACTAAGTATACAACTAGCGTATGTTGACACATGTATAAAGTGATTCCAAATTCAAACAAATCAACAAATTGGTACGTT
>NZ_JBSOQX010000047.1:0-4350 GCF_053819265.1 Lacticaseibacillus sp. 30 | reverse complement strand
CATCTTTTCATCTTTATCTGCGACCCTATTTAGGAGATCAGACAGATTCTTACGAAGATTTGTCGGTGTATATATCTCCATTGGAATTCCTCCCTGTATATATGTACATCATAGCGCACGCCAATGATAATCACGTTTCGTCTTTAATTTCGATAGGGTGTACCCTATTGTAACTAGCAAGAGCGGCGATTACCATTAGTTACATATAAGTGATCCGATACCGCTTTGTAGATTGGTTTCAGTAATGGATCATGGTCGGTTTTACATGTCTTTGACATCTGAATTGTCTAGCCGATCTGATTGGCATGTACATATAGTAGGAAGAAACTCATTTTAGGAAGATTAATGAACCACCGATCCGCTCTCTAACCTGTTGACCTGTAGCTCCGACTGTTGATTGTCTTCATCATTATTTACGGTCCTGTCTCTTAGCCTTTTAGGTGTCAGAAATAGCGTGATTGAACAAACTGTTCTGTCGCCGAAGTAGTGTGGTTACTAATGAAGATTTTGATCTGTGTTGCGAGCCTGTTAATAGACGGCGTTAAAAGGGTTGTTACTGTTGTAGGCAATGAACTCGCAAAAACAAATAAAGTAGCTTATTTTCAATGGCCAGTACACCAACCTTCTTCAAGTTGAATGCACCGCTTATAACAACTTCAAAGCCTATTAACACTGGCAGAAGCTTTTGTAGTAACAAGCCATTAACAAATTATTCGGCACAAATTAATGATCTGATTTAGACCTTTATTAAGGGTAACCATGACATTATAATTTTGACAGTCGGATTGTTAACCAGCTTTTCGTCGCAGATTAAAGCGCGAGTGCCACAGGTGCGGATTATTGCTTGGCTGCATAACAACTATGAACCCTAAATGGAAAACTATGTTTTATACGCAAAGAGGCGCGTCGAGAATATCTGGGTAGAATTCGCGGCGCGCCTTTACGCAGTATAAATAGAACTATAGGTCATTTCATGGCGACAGTGGTGCCCGGTACTAGATGCCATCCTCATCATCGTCAACATTATTGGTATGATTGTGAAGCTGGAAATGACTTGTGTGCTGCTGGCTGAGTTCAACCAATCGATCGGCTAAGTCGCCGGCAGTACCGGAATACGAACTGAGGCTCGGTGACACCTCAAGGAGAGATCCCACGTTACAGCCAACAACCACCGCATTATCGGCTGTGATCTCTGTTGTGATTGTCACCGCCTGCTTGAATGGTGTACCGCCAAGTAGGTCACAGAAGAACAAAACTGGTTCATTTTGCGGTGTGTTTTTTAGCAACTCATTGTGTAACTCAGCTTCGGACATCTCACTAGTAAAATCCACATACTTCAGTTGTGCCTGAAGACCAGCCAGTAACTCAATTGTGGATTGTAATCCGGTAGCAAAGTGACCGTGGCCAGTAATAATAATTAGCATTCTATAGAACCCCTAACCATGAGAGCACAATTGCCAATACGAAGGTAATCAGAATCAACACAACGGGACTAACATTCTTTTTCTTCAACAGGTAATACAGCAGGAACGTGTATCCTAGCGGTAAGATGTTGGGGAAAATATTGTCGAAAAACTGGGTCTGAATGGAGATTGACTTAGTAGGCGTAACCGGAATTTTTGTCTTCACGGAAATCTGAACATAAGTCGCAATCAACCCGCCAATCACGGTACAACCTAGAATGCTGGCAGCACGAGAAATCATCGCTGAGCTTTCACGAATACGGCTAATAGCATTGGTACCAGCCGTGTATCCCAAATGTGCAATAGGAATACGTGCAAAGAACAAACCAACATAAACAATGAAGAAGATTAGTGGCCCGAGGATACTACCCTGCTTTGCAAAGGAGGCAGAAATCCCAGCAACAATTGGTAAAATCGTGAACCAGGTGATGGCATCACCAATACCAGCTAACGGTCCAAACAGGGCAATCCGTAGGCCATCAATGGTTGATCGTTTTTGCCCGTTCTCTTCCAATGACGCTTCCAACCCCATTAGTAGTGGGGCTGCATAGTTATTAGTGTTGATAAATTCCAGGTTGGCCTTCATAGCCGCACTGAACCCCTTCTTGTCGTCACCATACGTCTTTTTTAGTACTGGCATCATCGCGTACGCCCAGCCATCAGCCTGCATACGTTCGTAGTTCATGGCCGACTGGTTGAACAATGAACGCAAAGCCAGTTTGGTGATATCACGACGCGTTAACTTGTTACGCTTTGGTGTGTCTTCAGATGCCATCGTTATCATCTCCATCTGATTTCATCGAGTCGAGCGCAGCTTGTAATTTTTTGCTCTTCTCTTCGTCCTTACGATCGCGGTAGAACTCAATAAATGCTAGGGCAATACCGATTACCGCAACTGGCATTAGGTTACCAAACTTAATAAAGCAGGCGGCCGTGAAACCCAGTAGTAAGTACGGTACGAACTCAGCCTTCAACATGCTCTTTAGCAATAGCCCAAAACCAACAGCGGGTAGGATGCTACCGGCAATTTCAAACCCGTGGCTTAACCATACTGGCATCGCGTTAACTAGGGATCGCATTGGTTCTTGCGCACCGTAGACGCAGAGAAAGGCAATAATCCCGTATGATAAAGCAACAATGACAGTTGGCGTCAGTACCAAAAACGCAAACTTACGCGTTTCGGCTTTAG
Source organism: Lacticaseibacillus sp. 30 (assembly GCF_053819265.1). Taxonomy (NCBI): domain Bacteria; kingdom Bacillati; phylum Bacillota; class Bacilli; order Lactobacillales; family Lactobacillaceae; genus Lacticaseibacillus; species Lacticaseibacillus sp. 30. The sequence goes on along the minus strand of NZ_JBSOQX010000047.1, from coordinate 1,698 downwards.
CAGCGTATTCATCCAGCTTCTTGGTTAAAACAGAAAATGCTGAGTAATAGAACAGAATAATGTATTGCATTAAAATGCTGAATGGTAGTGCCAAACCAATAGCAGTGGCTGGTGAATGCCCCGTTGTAAACGCTAAGACAACGGTCATAATACCGGCCATGATGGGGTTGGGCGGCTGAGTCCCACCCACTGGAGTTAATCCGGCAAATGCAAGTTCTGTTAAACCACCGGCAATGATGCCGAGCTTTAAGTCGCCCAAAATCAAACCTGTAACCGTGCAGACAATCATTGGCCTAAAAATGTAGAAACCTTCCAACCAAAAATCGATACCTGCAATAATGGCGAAGAGTCCGATGAGCAACCCCTGGACTAGGGTAACTGACATCTAAATCACTTCCTGAATTTTTATTTTTTTATCGTCTGGAGTTTCCTGAATAAAGACGTTAACTCCGGCGTTAGCAACAGCGCGCAGGTCGTCCTTATCTTGTTGATTCATGTAGGTATACTTTGTAACCTGGTCCTTACCATCTGAGAAATGCATATTACCGATATTCAATTCGTGAATTGGCACACCGCCTTCTACCAGTCGACGTGCATCTTGTGGTGTCCGCACCACCAAGAAGATATGTTGACGGGTGCTAGCCTTGTGAATAGTACTGATGGTCTTATCAACTGACCAAAAGCGGATACCCACACCGGATGAATCTGCAGTGGCTGCCATCAATTGTTGTTGTAATTCATCCTCGGCGGTGTCATCATTTGCCACTAACAGTAGGTTAGCCCCCACTGATGATGTCCAAACAACACCGACCTGTCCGTGCACAAGACGGTTGTCCACACGCGTTAATACAATATCTGGTTCACCCATAAGTAAGCCCTCCTCAATATAAGTACATCGTTACTTGTCCTGTTAAGGTGATTTCACCGTAAATTAAGGAATTTCCTTGTGCCGTGCCTGTGAGTCGCAAATGAACCATTACGTTACCCGAAACGGAACCGAACATACGCTTTTCGGCTCGTGTTGCTAGGTCGCTACTTCGGTGCGTTTGGAACTCAGGTTTAAACTCATACTTGCTAACCAGTAACGGTAGTAACTGATGACGCTCTAACTCACTCAAATAAAGGTTGGGAAACTGTACATATGGCAGATACCAATGAACCAATCCTACTAAATTGTTATCAGCAAAAATTTGGTAATCGATGGCGTACAGATAATCGTCGGAATTCAATCCCAAGTTGGACCGCACGACCGGCTCAGATCCATTAACAATTAGTTGAAAGTCCTTCAGTTCAACCCGCGGTTCAGCATTCGTCGCACGAATCACTTTTTCCAGGTTGATCATGCCTGGAATATCGTTGGTTTTAGGAATACTTTTCCGTGCCACGAAGGAACCAATTCCATGACGTTTATAAATATAGCCGCGGTCAACGAGCTCTGCTAAGGCCCGCCTCACCGTAATACGGCTCACGGTATAAGAATCACCAAGATCAGCTTCTGATGGTAATTTAGCATCCTGTTGTAGTTTGCCGCCCTCAATTTTATGAATTAAATCATTAATCATGTTTTGGTACAAAGGGATTTCATTTGACATGTCCTGTTCGCCCCACATAGTTGTTATGTCTTCATAACAACTACAAAATTGTTATACTCCTCGATGTATGCGCTGTCAATTATTTCTAGAACATTCGTAATCAACA
>NZ_JBSOQX010000046.1:0-5441 GCF_053819265.1 Lacticaseibacillus sp. 30 | reverse complement strand
GGATCCACTTATGAACGGTTGAATAGCCAATGCCATATTCTCTGGCCAGTTGGGCAGCTGATTCGCCTTGCTTATAGGTTGATAATGTTTTGTTTGAATTCTTTGTCGTAACGAGTTGGCATGTAAAAATTCCTTCCTTTTGAGAGATGATTTATTCATTATACCCTCTCTTAAAAGTTGTCTCAGGAATCAGCTTACATCCAAACAGCGTTCGGATTAATTTTACAATCTACCAATTAACGTCTCCATCTTTTCAAAACGACTTAATTCTACGGGCTATAAATAACTTAATTTGCCAGTGTATAACGTTTCAGATTAAGCTACCACTATGTTATGATGACCATATCTAAAGGAGATCAATCTAATGAAATATACGAAAACCAAAGCAGTATTAAATCAACTCGTTGCCGATTTGAGCCAGATGTCAATGATTATCCATCAGACGCATTGGTACATGCGTGGACCCAACTTTTTGAAGTTGCACCCCTTGATGGATGAGTTCATGGAAGAAATTGACAGCCAACTCGATGTCATTTCTGAACGGCTGATTGCGCTTGATGGCAGTCCTTACTCGACCTTAAAAGAAATGGCCGAAAACACTAAGATTCAAGACTGGCCTGGTGAATGGGACAAAACAACCCCAGAACGCCTCGCACACTTAGTTGATGGCTATCGTTACTTGGAAGACCTTTACCAACACGGCATTGAAGTATCCGATGTTGAAAAAGACTTCAGTACCCAAGATATTTTCATTGGTCTCAAAACCGCAATTGAGAAGAAAATCTGGATGATTCAGGCAGAGCTTGGGTCGGCGCCGAAAATTGATGAATAAAATAATATTAAAAAATCGGTAGGCTTATGGTAGATTGTAAAATTAATCCGAACGCCCATTTGGATATTGGACAGCCCTAGTTCACAAAAGGTTTCGATTTTAATTCGTTCGGAATAGGTTATACTAGACAAAAGATCAGCTCCTAAAAGATGGGTTTGTGGTAAACACCATTTTAAAGGAAGCTGATCTTTTTTGTCCGAACAGCGTTCGGATTAATTTTACAATCTACCAAATAATGAAATTAGTAAAGCTGCTAAATTAAAGATTAACGACGACGGCCAATATGCACCTGACATGCGTGTAGAAGATACTGAAATTGATGATTTTAAAAATTTCGAGGTCTCAATCGAAGATGTATATACAGATGGTGATTTATTTTTTATTAGTGGTCAGGCTAGTGAAGAAGCGGAAGCAACCATTAATGCGTCTCATCATATAGACGATGGGGAATATGGGCTTCCAGAATCGATTTCTTACGAGGTGTCAGGGACTTCTGGATTTCGAATTAAACTTGCTATTGATGCCACAAAAATACCGTTTAAGGATCAGGCCTCTTTTAGCCGCGACATAATGGATCAAATGCAAAACTGTGATTTAAAAATAGAAGAAACTAACATTGAAGTTCCTCCTGAGCCTTTGGATTAGCGCATAATTTTTCATCACAAGCTCTATCTCCATGAAAATACTAAGTAGATAATTGAAATAAAGTGGAGAGTAATCGCAAAGGCTCTTTAGGGTGTGATCTTTTGGACAGACTTCATAACAAACTTTTTTAATAAAGACTCCTATGCTGGAATTACGAACAGAAATTTATGCGATCATTACAGCATAGCAACTTAAAAAAATAAAAGTTCAAGGAAAGGCTGTTATCCATAAGCTAAATACATCAGATAGGCTACATATCTATACTTTACAAAGACTGTCATGGGAGATGGTAGCATGAATGAGAATCATAAGGAAAGACTGTGGCTGACATCCTTTTTGGCTGCAATTGTTGCAACAATTGCTTTTTCGGTTTATATCACTGAGTATCAATATGGTGGTGATTCTTACTACATGAAGATTGATAGTCAGCCTATTATTTCAAACGTTGAAGTACCTGTTGGAATATCGATTCAAGGATACACTTACGAAGGAGCTGCTAAGAACGCACAGGGAAAAATAAAGAATCTCAAGTTAAAAACAGATGAGCACGATATAGGCCCGTTTAAATCAGGGCAAATCATTAAAATTACTGTTAATAAAACATATGGAATCGTTGATTACCAAAGAGTGACTAAAAAAGAGACACCACTAAGAGCACAATAGGGTGTACCCTATTGTAACTAAAGAGAGAAGGAAGTATTATTAGTTACATATAAGTGACCCGGAGGTGATCTAGAATTGTCTAAAATCGGTTATGCGCGTGTTAGTACGCGTGATCAAAATCTGGCGCGTCAAATTGAACAGCTACATGATGCCGGTGTTAATAAAATCTTTCAAGAGAAGCTTTCAGGTAAAAATGCCGATCGTCCTCAACTGAAAGCAATGTTAGACTATATTCGTGATGATGATGAAGTAGTGGTACTGAGCCTTGATCGACTTGGTCGCAATTCTCATGATTTGACTGACATCATCGAAACCATTCGGCATCGTGGAGCTCAATTGAACGTTCTAAATCTACCTAGCTTTGCAAGTATTGAAGATCCTAACCTTCGTAACTTGATTACGACAATTATTGTCGAACTATATAAGTATATTGCTCAAGAAGAGCGCGAAACTATTAAGATACGGCAACAACAAGGCATAGAAATTGCCAAACGCCAGGGCAAATATAAAGGCAAAATTCGCGAATATGGTCCTCATTCACCTAATCGTCAAAAACGCTATATTTATAAAGAAGCCTGTCGCCTTTTAAATAGGAAGAAAGACGGAGATGAAACGCTGACCAAGCGACAAATTGCCCGCATGTTAGGTATTGCACCAGTAACCTTATATCGCATCGAAAAGTATCAGGCAGAAGATCTAGCAAATGTTCCCCGTAGTGAGAGGTAAACATCATGATAGATTTAAGGGGCAAACGAATTCTCTTTACCGGCCGTTTGCGATCTTTTCGTCGTTTCCAGGCACAACAGTTAGCAACTATTCTAGGAGCAAAACCGGTCAACGGGATTGACAAAAATGTCGATATCCTTGTGGTTGGTATTATTAGCAAACCCTATGATCAACTACTTACCACTCAAAAGTTAACGTATGCTAGAACCTATGGCATTCCAAAGATTGACGAATTAGCCTTTATTTCATGGTGCCAATGGCGATTAGATCAATTGAAAGCAACTCTTTAAGTGCCTTCTTATCAAACGGGGGGATTAGTATGCAAAAGCGTATCGATTTGGCCAATCAAACGTTTGGACGACTCACAGTCATTAGTTTTTTTGGAAGCAGTTCTAATGGAAACGCGCTTTGGCTCTGTCAATGTCAATGTGGAAATAAATGTATTGTTGACAGTCAACGACTTCAAAAAGGATTCACTCGCAGTTGTGGGTGTTTGCGATCAGAAATAAGCAGATTAAACATAAAAGCTAATAACCAGACTAAAAAATACATGGGCAATCCCAAGAATTTTCAACTAATCAATCGAACAAATTTAGTTGCTTCTACACTTAAACGGTCCAATAACAAATCTGGCGTTATCGGAGTTAGTTGGGATAAAACTGCTCAAAAGTGGGTCGCAAGGCTGTACTTTCAAGGCCATCTTGTCCTAAATCATGTATATGTTCATATGGAGGATGCCATCGCTGCTCGCAAGGCAGCAGAGAAAAGGTATATTGTACCTTTGCAAAAGCAATATAATCAAACACACCAAAAAAATCAATTAAATTGATTAGACAATCCGATCTGGAGAAAATACCATTACCTGCACTTTCTATAGATTTATAGAAAAGCCGATTCATTATAAAATGGTTCAATTCCGTAATCATGCAACTGCCCTAAATACTAAGATCAGTTTGCAAGAAAAGAAGCCGTAGCGTGTGTTTGTGGCATCAAGACTTAATTCGACAAACTCCCAGGACAACAATTATTGGGACAGCGTCGTGAAATGGAAAAACGAGGTTATCATCTAGATCAGAAACAGTGTGATCCTCTGTATCAAGGCCAACATTGCCTAGCATACAAGCAACTAAGTCCTGTTGCACTCACAATGCCCATCTATCCTGAGTATGACCAAGGATATAAACACGTTTGCCTAACTAATCTAACAAGCAAAAGGATCTTGTTAACCTTTCAGCGATCCTAGTCTGCGGTGTTCATCTGGGGACATAGGATTGACAAAATAGGATATTGACAAAACAGAATATCGGCAATATACTTACTAAAAGTAATTGGAAAGCGTAATGTCGTGTTGATCGGAGAAAATTAAATGGTAAATCTTACAGAAGAAATGAAGAATATGTTAAAGAGTCAGCTCCCCTTCCTAGCAACAACAGGAATAGATGGCAAACCTCAAGTTGGTCCCAAGGGCTCACTACATGTCTTAGATGACTCACATTTAATCTACTTTGAGCATACCTTCAGGCAAGCCTATGATAATCTCTCAAGCAACCATTTGGCAGCGTTTGCGGTTGCTGATAGAGGCGCTCAACAGGGATTTCGCTTTGAGGGAACGGCTCATATTCATGAAACAGATGATTTTGCTAATCATATTTTAGATCAAACTAACATTTTTGACCGTTTTCCACGCGCTGGCGTAGTGGTTATTGATGTTGAACGAATCTATAAATTGGATAACACCTTAGAGGCTGGCATTCAAATCGCCTAGGGTTCTTAAAACAAATTCAACCGAGTAAGTCGAAGAATTTTTTAGTGTCCAAACTCATACAGTGCTTATTTCATGTCATTAAGTATTCATTAGCAAGCAGTTTTGTTATACTTTGTTTAGAAGTGATGGAAGTACGTCGAATTCTTAAGAAACCATAGCCTACTGTTAATGCCATTACTTAGAGCGTGTCGATTTTTGACACGCTTTTTTTGTGCCATTGGGTACAAATCATCCAATAAAAATTAAATATCAAAAAAGACGGCTTCCACTATGGAAAGTCATCTTTGATGAACCGGTTTTCTAATACTCATTCATGTTGCATCGTCCTACTTCAAAAGCTTGAAATATACAGACATAGTGTTTTAATAAGTTGGTCGTTTTTAGTTTATTAAACTCAATATCAGTCTTAAAATATTGATCCTTTCCTCATTTAAATTAACCCAAAAGGATATTAAACAAATTTTAAGATCTTAATGATATTCTTTTAATTGAAAGCTTTTATCCCGAATTTTTTTGACATAAGCCTTGTACTTAGTCCGGCCAAGCGGTGTGACAATTGCGACTCGATAATGATTACCAGGCAGGCTGATGTCAGTCACCCCAGTTTGATCTGATTTAAAAGAATGTATATGTCGACCTCGTTTCACCACGACTTGTGTGGCTTCAGCCGGTACTTCCAGCAAATAATGCTTTCGGCCAAGCATCAAACTGCGCATTACGAAACCGATCACGCCTAAAATGATCACCGCGCCTAAAAGTGCGACTATTAGCTTTAATTTGTTCCACCAAACCGCCCAACTTGAAGCCTCT
>NZ_JBSOQX010000045.1:0-5727 GCF_053819265.1 Lacticaseibacillus sp. 30 | reverse complement strand
GCCTTCCTGAAGATAGTTCTTAAAAGATACTAGACAGGTTCTTACGGCACGCCCCTAGATACGGCCATGCATACCCTACGAAAGAATCTTAATGGAGTAATTAACGCCGCAACTAATAAAACAACAAAAAAGATCTCCCACACGAGGAGATCTCCAAAGGATAGAAACTATCCTTCAACACCATTTGACAAACTTCCGAAATAGAAAAACTAGGCGCTGTATGTGCCACGCGCCTAGTTTTTGGGTTACTTCTGTTCAATTATTGAGGACGCGCTAACAGCAAAGTTCGTCATTTGGAGGAAATGCTGATCGATTCGACTATCATTTTATCGAGAAATGATGATGACTCATTTACTGCTTGTTCTCAAGTTCTTTGATCCGCTTAAACATGCGAATCATGTAGCGTGTTTCATCAATGAGCAACATGGTTGTCATCAACGTATCTTGACCATGAACCATGATAAAGGTGACATCCATTTCAGCACCGCCAGCTTCTTGACTTAGAAGCTGGGTCTGTTGGTTGTGGGCTTCATTGATATCCTGTTGGGCCTTCTCAACCAATTCGTTTGCCTTATCGAAATCGCCTGCTTCAGCGGCATCAAGTGCATGCACAGCAGCCGTTCGAGCATCGCCTGCATACGCCACAAGTGCAAAACCAACCATTGAAATTTCTTCTTTAGTAGCCATCATTTTCCCTCCGATTCAATCCTTGCTGTCTAAATAGCCAAAAACTTTTTAATCCGGAATGATGTGGGTCTCACTCACAGACTTAAACCACTCGGCACTTTGTTTGATATAACGATTTTGTGTTGGAAAATCAACGAAGAACAGACCATATCGTTTACTGTAACCGTTTGTCCAAGAAAACTGATCTTGAAGTGACCAGATGAAGTAACCTTTGACATTTGCGCCATCATGGATAGCATCAGCCATTGCGGACAGATATTTCTTTACATAATCAATCCGTTTTGGATCTTCAATCACGGTGTCAGGGGTCGCATTTTCTGGCAAGCTTTCTTTAAGACCAATACCATTTTCTGTCACGTAGGTCACTGGCACCAACGGATAGTCATTATGAATCCGCATCAGTATGTCATACATTCCTCGTGGATAAATCGACCAATCCCAATCTGTCGTCTCAATGCCATCTGGGAGTTTTTCCTCGCCAACGCCTTGCAGCCGCGCGACCGAAGAGCCTTTGGTGCCGTCGCCATTATGAATGGTCTCTGATTTGCCATGATAGGCACGCAACCACTTGCTGAAATAATTATTGACCCCAACAAAGTCTAACTGATGGGCCGCTTCATCAATAGCCTTCATTTCCTGCGGTGTCGATTGAAACATCGGTTGATGATTGGCATCCAGAATTTCCTTCACGAGCGCCAAAGTTTCTTGGTGATATTCGCCAGCTAATGTGCCATCCAGATACAATCGATTTTCCAAAGCGTCCTGCAACTCGGCGGCATGGTGATCCACAGCGCTATCACTGTAGGGATAAACAGTTTGCAACGCATGAACAATTCCAATTTGGCCACCTAATTGCATTGACTTATATAGATTAACGATACGGGCATGCGCCACCATTTGATTGTGTTCAGCTTGGAACGTCTTATCAAAACGTCCAGACTCGGCAGGCGGGAATGTCCCGCTTGTATATTGTTGAACGGCCATTGAGGTCGGTTCATTAATGGTGATCCAATACTTCACTTCGGAAAATTCTTCAAAGCAAAACTTCGCATAAGCCACAAAGTCGTCCAACATCTCTTGACTCAACCAATCACCGGCTTCGTGCAAGCGTTCGGGCGTATCAAAATGATGTAGCGTAACAAACGGTTCGATATGATGGGCGGCACAATCCGCGAAGAGCTTGTGGTAAAAAGCAACCCCGCGTGGCTCAACTTCCCCGGCACCATCCGGAAAAATTCGCGACCAGGCAATTGACACCCGAATCACTTGATGGCCGTATTTTTCCGCTAATGCCAAATCTTCATCATAACGATGATAAAAATCCGCTGCCGGGTCGGGCTTGAACCGCCCCTGTTTATCCAGAAAATCGTCCCAAAGCACGCGACCTTTACCGTCTTCCTTGGTGGCTCCTTCGACTTGATAGGCGGCGGTTGCCCCGCCCATTACAAAATCTTGAGGTAGCTGTTTACTCATTGCTTAATAACCTCCTGTTAAGTGTCTCAAAGATTGGATTCAACAAAATCAAGTGCCTTGTCACCATTGTTGGTTAATTCAATGTATTGCCGACCAGTTGTTGTGACCAGCTTGACGCCATACTTATCGGTGATCTTTTTTAAATTACCTTTCATGCTTTCCATTTGCGGCGCAAGGATGACCATGTTCATATCTTTGATCAAATCCATATCCTGTCCATAAGCGCGGGCGGCGGCCGAGAGCTTTAAACCGCGTTCCTTAGACAGTTTGTTTAGCGCGTTGGCAAGAATACCGCTTGTTCCACCACCAGCACACAACACTAAAACATTAACTTCATTTTGTTTGAAATAGGCTTCGCCGTGGGCAGATGGGGCTGTTTCAGGCAACACATGGGTCGCATCGTCGTCTGTGGCAGTCGCAACAGTCAAACCAGTCGGGATAGAAGGTGACACTGTGTCACTCGCCTGAACAGCCATGCCGTCGTCTTCAATGACCTCTTCCTTAGCTTTTTCTTCAGCTAAGAGTGTGCTGTCATAAACGCGAATGAATGGGAAGTATATCGCAACGTCCAGAACCAACGTCAGTAGAACAAAGACGAAAGCCAACGGGGCAAACCCAGTCGAAATCAAAATCCCAATCGGTCCCGGAACTGTCCATGGCATGGTGTACATCATACTGTTCATGCCAAGTACACTCACAAAGAATTTGAATAAGCAAACGTTCACGATCGGGGTTGCTAAGAACGGAATGAAGAACATGGGATTCATGATAATCGGCATTCCGAACAAAACAGGTTCATTGACCCCGAAAGTGCATGGCACAAAGGCAGCCTTACCAACGGCTTTTAATTGCGCTGATCGGGCCGCAAACAGCATGATGAAAGCTACCACAAATGTTGATCCGGTTCCACCAAAATTCATGACGTAGTCCATCGTGTTCATGGCCAAAACGTGCGAGACATGTTGCCCTGCCTGATATTGCTGCAAGTTAGCTGCTGTATTCGCAATCATAATCGGGACAACAGCCGGCTGAACAATTGATGGGCCTTGGACACCACAGAACCAGAAGAAAGCCATCGCGCCAGCAATCAGGGCTAAGCCTAGATAAGAATCGCTGGCTTGGAAAAGCGGCGAAAGTACTTGAATGATCCAGCGTGGCAATACAGTACCCGTTGCCGCTTTGAAGCCAACACCGAAAAGCCAGAAGGCTGTCACAGAAAGGCCCATCGGGATAAGGTCTTTAAATGACTGGGCGATATTACCTGGTACCTGCTCTGGTAATTTAATCGTGACATTGTTCTTAATACAGACGTAGTAAATATTTGGCACGATCAACCCAACGATATAAGCGCAGATCAATCCCTGAGTCCCCATGTAAGTCAGGTCAACACCGGTTTTAAGCGGCAAGATCGACAAAATGACAAAAGAAATTTCAGACGCCACAATGACGGCCACTGGATTAATTTGATTTGTTTTCGGTAATTCAAGGTTCTTGCTGTCAGTCAAGTTTTTAGCAGTCGTTCCCGCCACAAACAGTGCCAGCAAGCCCATGGAATAGTTATAAGCAACCATCAACGTATTCGTTACGTTGTCTGGCCAGTAAAACCCCCAAGCGTTCGGAACATAAGCAACCATCATAAAGATACTTGAGAAGATGATGATCGGCATACATGCGATAAAGCCATCACGAATCGCGGAAATATATTTGTTAGCAGCGATGGCTTCAAAAACCGGTTTTAATTTATCAAAAACCTTATTCATGAGTCTTTTCCTCCTGAGCGCTTGGAAGCCAAAGCATAAGCGTGCTTGAAGCAAACTGGCCCAATCTTTGGTAGATTGCTTCAAAGCCCTTATGTGTAGGCTTCTACGACTGCGAGCGCGTTATAATGAATCGTTTTGTGAATGATTCTGGGCTGGTGCTTCGTTTATCAATCGCTGAATGTGGATGATGAAGTAAAGTCGTTCGTCCTCACTCATACTGCGATAGAGTTGATCCTTAATTTCATCGAAAATTTCTGAGGCAATCTTGTAAGACTGCGGATAGTTTTGCTTAAGTTCAGTGGCAACCTCAGGGACAATGGTAACGGCATATGTATCAACACGCTGCAGTCGGTCGATGAGATACTGGAGATGAATCATAAATCGGTCATAGTAGTTGCCATTTGAATGAGAGCGAGTAATGTGATGACGCTTCAACACTTCTTGTACAAGTTGACTAAGTGAGGCTTCATTGCTTTTACCAAAAACCTGCTCGCCATCGTCTTCGCCGGAAGCGTTGATAAAGTGCAACGCCAGATTTTTTATTTCCGACTGTGGAAACTGAACGCCAAGGTTCGTGGCAATGATTTGCAGTGCCTGTTTAGCCACCGCATATTCGGCCGGATATTGAATATGAAAATCTGGTACCATTGTTTCTTGATAAGTCCCTGCCTGATAGCGTTTATATGCCTCGTAAATATGATCACTCAAGGTAATGTAGATATAATCAAGCACTTTCAGTCGATATTGTTTCTGGGCAACATCAATAATTTCATAGGTAGTCGTCACCACGTCAATCGGAATATTTTTTAAGAGAAAGTACAAATTTTGTCGGGAAGTCTCGTTCGCTAGATAAAAGATCTTCTCTATCTGCTTTGTCGGAATAACATCTCCTCGCCTCTTCTGAAAAGCGATGCCACGTCCCCTTACAACGGCTTGGCCGCGGTTGTCTAGATCAACCAAGGCCACGTTGTTGTTAAAAATCTGAGATATTTTTGGCAAGTTGTCATCACCTCCCAGTGCAAAGAAAAAACCACAAATCACGCGCTGCGATCAGCACTGCGATTTGTGGTCTCGCCTAATTAAATAGTCACAATCCACATTGAATATTCCTATCAACAAACAAATTGTACCATATCTGAACAGAATGTAAACGTTTTATTTTATTTTTTGTAGCATCTTTAGTTTGCTGTTCTTTTTTCTTTTTCAACAGTGTCCATCCAGCAAGCCATCGTCAGTTTTTTAGGACAATTATCTGTGTTGCCTTTTGTTCTTTAATGATCAGTGCTAGTCATGTCTCTACAAACGAATCACTTTATTTGACGCCTCCGTTAATTTGACGATAATGATCAAAACGAGCTTCAAGGAGGCAATTACGTCGAACTTAGATTTAACCATCGTTGTGCCAACTTACAATTTAGGTCATTATCTGCCTGAGACATTAAAAAGTATCCAGCAACAAACAATTGATTTTGAACTTTGGCTCATCGACGATGCCTCTACTGATGGTACCGCTCAGACAGTGGCTGATTTTGTTAAAGGTATCCCTAATTTTCACGCGACCGGTTTTAATGACCATCGTGGCATCGGTGCTGCGCGAAACTTTGGCATTGATCATGCCACTGGTCAAGCTGTGGCGTTTGTTGAGAACCTGTCTAGCATCTTTTAAGAACTATGTTCAAGAAGGCCAATACAACCATTTGAAGACTGCTGTTAAGGGCGCGTTCACAGTTTTTCCAAAGTCGCCGACATTTGTCTAGCCAACTCCATGAACGTTCAATGATCCATTGTTGCGGTAACACCGTGAACG
>NZ_JBSOQX010000044.1:0-6689 GCF_053819265.1 Lacticaseibacillus sp. 30 | reverse complement strand
GTGCCCTTAACAGCAGTCTTCAAATGGTTGGTATTGGCCTTCCTGAAGATAGTTCTTAAAAGATACTAGACAGGTTCTTAGGCTATCTTCCAAATTGTACAGCAGAACAAATTCCATTGGTTGCCAAGAAAACTGTCCCTCGCAGTAGTGCTCCAAAGGTTTTTTGGAATCATTTTGTGAATTTCGTTAATGAAAAACTCTAAAATTTTACTGACAGAAAACTTGTCAGAAAATTAACTCACAAAAAAAGCCGTCAATTTACTGATAGCTTTTTTATTATCCTTTAGATTTTACAATTGCAAGTAAAATTGCACCTGTTACAAACAGAACAATCCCAATTCCAACATAAACCAATTCTTTTTTGGTTTTCTTTTCACCAAGGAAGAGAATTCCTCCAATAGTTGAAATGATAACACCTAATTGTGAGAATGAAAAGGCAATCGCGTTACCAGCAGCGCTTGCAGCCATAAGCATAAAGATATTACCTACACCAAACATTGCTCCATTAATCATATTTTGATAAACATATTTTTCCATTTTAATTTTGAAACGACCCATCACAAGTGCTCCAAAGATCATTCCAACTGACATTGGCAAGATAATTGTCAGTGTATCAAAATGAACATTGAACCAAAGTACTGCTAAGTTATTAAAAAGAATAACATAGATAACATATCCCAAAGTTGAGTAAGTTAAAGCAATCAATCCTTTAGTATAATTACGTCCTTCTTCAACAACTGCATTTTCTGGGTCACGTTTAGCTGAGAAATAGAACCCAACTATCAAAACAGCCATCGCAGTAAATCCAAGAATAAATTGAATTTGTTTTGTCCATTCGTGGAAAGCAAAAACCCCAAGCAATCCACCAATTACTAATTGACTTCCTGATGAAAGTGGACTCGCTACTGAAACACCCATGTATTTCATTGAATTAAACTGACCAAATTGTCCAATTGCCCAAAACAATCCACCAATAAATCCAATTAAGAAAATTTGCCATGTCAACGTTGGCATGCGGAATAAGAAAACAATAAGTGCAAAAACAAAAGCGCCCAAAGTCATTCCAAGTGTTTGTTGATTAGCATCACCACCAATTTTATTAGCTACAACTCCGATAGAACCCCAAGCAAAAATTGGAACAAGCGCGAGAAGAACTCCTTGCATGTTTATATTTACCTCTTTAAAATAATTTTTTACTTAAAAAATTAAGCATATCTCTATTTTACTCTTTTTTCGATTAACACTAAAATCGGTGGCGTATGAATTTGGTTAAGAGGTGCATAAGAAGTCACTTCCCAGTCCTTTTGTGGCAAACTAGAAGTCCACTTAATAACGGCATCTTTTTCTTCCATCCCCCCCTCATGACCGTAATAAATCATAATCGCAATTCTACCAGATTCAGCAGATACTAGACAGGTTCTAAGACATTTTGAACCTGGCGTAAATGCATGGCATGTAAAGCGATCATTGCACTGGCACCGTCTCGATCAGAGACGTTCGCTCGCGTCATGTGAATGGCCTGCGGAAAGCCATTGATATCAACTGCCAGATGGCGCTTAATCACCGAGATTTTCTTACCAGCGTCGTAACCTTTGTTTTCAGCAGTAGCGGTGTTTTTGACGCTCTGAGCGTCAATGATAATAAAGGAAGTTAAAGCTGAACGTCCTTGGTAAGTTCGCCGAGCAATGACAATTTTTTTAAAACTTGTTCCAATAAAGAATCAGCCGTAGGTTCAGCTTTAGTTGACTAAATTTTGTAATAGTTGTAAACTGACCGCCATTCTGGGAAATCACTGGGAACTTGACGCCATTGGCAACCGGTTTTCAAGACATATAGGACCGCACAGAAGACCTCGTAGAGGTCATATTTTCGAGGCTTAGTTCGCTTACGAAAATTTTCTAAAGCTGGTCGAATTAATTCAAATTGTTGCCGAGTAATATTGCTGGGATAATTTTTCATAGCTTAAACTCGCTTTTTACATAGAAGTATATCAAAAATCATAGATCTTGGACAGCTTCTTAGGATAATTTGTCCAACCAGCGGCTTTGTCATATGAAAGGTCGTTGACATCAAACGTGACGATCCCATCATCTGGAATATTAGCTGAGTACATCCGCACTGTCGTATCTGTCCGGGGTGCATAAACACCATATGTCCCGATTGTAATCGCACATGGGAAAACATGACCCCCGTTATAATCAGCATGTTCACCGATCAAGTTGATTCGACCAGGTGAGAAAAAGACCCGTTCTGGCTTGGTATCAAAGGCTTTGGTAAACTCCTGTTTTAAGTCGCTAGTATTTATGAAAAATCCCTCCTTAAATAGTTTTACTAAAATTTTATCAGGTTTGACTATAATGATTTTTTTGATTGTTGTCAACACCCCAAAAGACCTTTAGAACAAGATTTGGTAACGTTTTACAAATTTATCACGTTCTCGATTCAAATTCTTCTTATCGCCCGTTGTCGTTGTCAGTAGTCGTTGTCATTTAGTTAAAATTTAACTATAATGACATATATAAATTTAATATTTTTTTATGATAATTGTAATCGTTTTTTATTTATGTAACTTTGAAAGGAGCTTCCTCATGCAAGCTAATCTTCAATGGTTAGATGACCCAGAAGTCTTCCGGGTCAACCAATTACCTGCACATAGTGATCACCATTATTATCACGACACAGCAGAATTCAAAACGGGTAGTCGCTTCATCAAGAGTCTCAATGGCGCTTGGCGTTTTAACTTCGCCAAGACACCGGCTGAACGCCCAGTTGATTTTTATCAACCCGATTTCGATGCAACCGACTTTGATACGATTCGAGTTCCCGGTCATATTGAACTAGCCGGCTATGGTCAAATTCAATACATTAACACGCTATACCCATGGGAAGGTAAAATTTACCGTCGCCCACCGTATACCCTCAATCAAGATCAATTAACACCAGGCCTATTCAGCGACGCTGCGGACAACACCGTCGGCTCGTACCTCAAAACCTTCGATCTCGACGATGCTTTTAAAGGGCAACGTATTATCATTCAGTTCCAAGGGGTAGAAGAAGCCCTGTACGTCTGGTTAAATGGCCATTTTATTGGCTACGCTGAAGATAGTTTCACCCCTTCAGAATTTGATTTGACGCCGTATATTCAGGACCAAGGTAACGTTTTAGCGGTTCGGGTCTACAAACGCAGTACTGCTGCCTTTATTGAAGACCAAGATATGTTCCGTTTCTCTGGTATTTTCCGTGACGTCAATATACTGGCGGAGCCTGCTAGCCATATTACTGATTTGGACATCCGACCAGTTCCAAATGCCAATCTCAAAAGTGGTGAGCTCAACATCACTACTAAAGTAACCGGCGAACCAGCCACTTTAGCGCTGACCGTTAAAGACCATGACGGGCGAGTACTGACGAGTCAAACGCAAACCGGTAGTGGCAGTGTAACCTTTGATACTATGTTATTCGACCAACTGCACTTGTGGTCACCACAAACGCCGTATCTCTATCAATTGACAATTGAAGTTTACGATGCTGATCACCAACTCTTGGAAGTCGTCCCATATCAGTTTGGGTTCCGGACGGTCGAGCTGCGCGATGACAAAGTCATTTACGTCAACAATAAACGGTTGGTGATCAACGGAGTTAACCGGCACGAATGGAACGCCCACACCGGTCGCGTTATCAGTATGGCTGATATGCGCGCTGATATCCAAACCATGTTAGCTAACAATATCAATGCCGATCGGACCTGCCATTATCCTGATCAATTACCTTGGTATCAATTATGTGACGAGGCCGGTATCTACCTAATGGCCGAAAACAACCTCGAATCGCACGGGTCATGGCAAAAGATGGGGGCTATCGAGCCTTCTTACAATGTTCCTGGCGATAATCCACACTGGTTAGCAGCGGTGATCGACCGGGCCCGTTCAAACTACGAATGGTTTAAAAACCACCCATCGATCATTTTTTGGTCACTTGGCAATGAATCGTATGCTGGCGAAGATATCGCGGCGATGCAGGCTTTTTATAAAGAACACGATGATTCACGACTCGTCCACTACGAAGGCGTTGTCTACACACCAGAATTAAAAGATCGCATTTCTGATGTTGAAAGTCGGATGTACGAAAAGCCCCAAAATATTGTAGCTTACTTGGAAGATAACCCCACCAAACCTTTCCTAGATTGTGAATATATGCATGACATGGGGAATTCTCTGGGCGGTATGCAATCATATAATGATTTGATCGACAAGTATCCAATGTATCAAGGTGGCTTTATTTGGGACTTTATTGATCAAGCACTCTTCGTTCATGACCCAATCACCGACCAAGACGTGCTCCGGTATGGCGGTGATTTCGACGACCGCCACTCCGATTATGAATTCTCCGGTGACGGCTTAATGTTTGCCGACCGGACACCAAAACCAGCAATGCAAGAGGTGAAATATTATTATGGCTTACACAAATAATCAACTACACGTTATTTACGGCGACGGGAGTTTAGGACTACAGGGGGCTAATTTCCACTACCTCTTTAGCTACGAACGTGGCGGACTTGAATCACTCGTCGTCAACGATAAAGAGTGGCTCTATCGTACACCCACGCCCATCTTTTGGCGGGCGACAACCGATAATGATCACGGTAGCGGCTTTTCAGTCAAATCCGCACAGTGGTACGCGGCCGATAAGTTCTCAACTTGTCAAGATATCGAATTGACGGTTGACGACCAACCAGTCACACCGTTACCAATCGCGCCACTCAATAACAAATACACGGATCACGAAATCGCCACGAAAGTCTCTCTGGCTTACCACTTCGTTACCACGACCGTTCCTAGTACCATCGTCACAGTGACTTATACGGTGACAGCAGACGGTCAGATCAATATCGCCACCCATTATAGCGGTCAGTCTGATTTGCCAGAGCTACCCGCATTTGGTCTGCGGTTTATCATGCCGACTACCGCGACCGGCTTCGACTATACCGGTTTGTCCGGTGAGACTTATCCTGACCGGCTGGCTGGCGCAACACACGGGCAATTCCACGTTGACAGTCTGCCAGTCACACCATACTTGGTCCCACAAGAATGCGGCATGCACATGCAAACTGAACAAGTGACAGTAACGCGATCAACCACACAAAATAACGCTGACCACGACAACACACCATTCAGTTTGACATTTAGCCAAGCCGATGCACCATTCGCCTTCAGCTGCCTTCCCTATACCGCTGCTGAACTAGAAAACGCAACACACATGGAAGAATTACCATTAGCACGGCGAACGGTCTTATCAATCTACGGTGCCGTTCGTGGGGTCGGTGGCATTGATAGTTGGGGAACGGACGTAGAAGCCCCATATCATATCCTCGCTGATCAAGACATTGACTTCAGCTTTAACATTCATTTCTAAAAATTAATTTGATTTCAAAAGAACGCTCCGGCAGGTTATTTGCCAGAGCGTTCTTTTAGATTAACGATGATTAAGTTTTAATATGTTTAATGGCTGAGCTTAGTCCTTATCCTTGAAGTAATGTACCTGCGCCGTAAAGTCACTAGTTTGAACGGGAGTCGTGTAGAGTCCTAGTTGCATCAATTCATCGCCACCGTACATTTTGTTTGTGTCGGTCTCAACGTAGGTCTGCTGAGGGTCTAATCCCGCTAACTTCGTAATATGCGGTTCTGGTTGAACTGCACCTAAAATAACGAAGGTGAACAGCAAAGCTTCTTTCTGATCCGGACTAACAAACATCCACGGGACCGTATTAGATTCAAACGGGCTCTCTAATCGATAAAAGGTCCCGTATTGAACTAACTCACGGTGCTGCTTATAGAAGGCAACCTGTCTTATAACGGCCTGCTTGTCCGCATCACTTAGTTGGGCCGCGTCCAGTTCATAGCCCAAGGTACCACTCATTGCCACAGCACCACGCATCTTCATCGACGTCGACCGTCCTAACAATTCATCCGGGCTCGTCCCAACATGGGCGGTAATTGCAGAAATTGGATAAACGAGTGAAGTCCCATATTGAATTTTGAGCCGTTCAATCGGGTCATTATTATCAGATGGCCAACTCTGTGGCATATAATACATTAAACCAGCATCGAAGCGGCCACCACCGCCAGAGTAGCCTTCAAATAAAATCTGTGGATAGCGTTTCGTTAAACGCTCCATCAAGTCATATACACCTAAGACAAAGCGGTGGCTAGTCTCACCTTCATGAGCTGAATCGCTATGTGGCGAATAGACTTCCGTTAAATTGCGGTTCATATCCCACTTGATATAATCAATGGGCACCTTATCAAGAACTGCGGTCATTTGTTCAAAAATATTGTCGACAACATCCGGTTGGCTGAAATCAAGCACGTATTCGTTCCGCGATAACGTTCGGCCACGATCTGGTACGCCTAACACCCAGTCAGGATGGGCCCGATAAAGTTCGAAATCGGCTGAAATATTTTCTGGCTCGAACCAAAGTCCGAACCGCATCCCTTTATCATGGGTCCGTTTACTAATATCCGCTAAGAACCTGTCTAGCATCTGCTGAATCTGGTAGAATTGTGGAAAACCGACTGAGGAGTTTGTCATGCCAGATTATCCAAGCAATATTTCTCGAGCGCAATTTGCGTTAATACAACCTGATTTAGAAAACTTCCGCAAGCACACAAGACCGCGTCGTTATGATCTTT
>NZ_JBSOQX010000043.1:0-6870 GCF_053819265.1 Lacticaseibacillus sp. 30 | reverse complement strand
GAAGCATTACACTCGTGCCTAATTGTTTCGTCTAAACGACGCCATTTGGTAGACGCTTTGAACCATTGATTGTCAGTTTGTCTTTGAAGATCATAATCGAAAAATCCAAGCAAAGAAAACATTTTGGTGATTTTGGGCCCAGTCGTATATTCTCCCAAGATTTTAGATATATTTTCAACAGCTACGGCATCAATTGGTTTGGACATTACATTCCCTCCTTATGAACTATTATCCCACTGACGGAGGGCAGCAAACTATGAAAATTCATGAAAGAAGGAAACGCATTGAATGAACCACAACCAATTGAACAAAACGGCCAGCGTGTACTGACCACCGAACAACTTGCAGAATTGTACGGAACGACTGTTGGAGTCGTTCAAATGAACTTTAAACGAAACTCGAATAAGTTCATTGAAGGAAAGCACTTCTTCAAGCTGAAAGGGGAGCAACTTCGGGCATTCAAGAACGAACCGACAAATTGTGGGTTCGTTGGGAAAAATGCAAGTGCTCTATATCTCTGGACTCGCCGCGGCGCCGCACGTCACTCAAAAATGCTTGGTACAGATCAGGCTTGGGATATGTTCGACAGTCTGGAGGAGAACTACTTTAATCCGAAAACACGGCTTCCACAGACGCCAGAAGAAAAGCTTGCTTTAACCATGGAAGTTGCTACTCGAACTGTAAAACGGATTGAAAAGCTTGATGGTCGTGTAACTGATCTGGAAGAGAAGGCTTTGCTGGCACCAGGTGAATATAACTACATCAGCAAACAAGTCAATCGAGCTGTTGCAAATTATGTGGACGTACATCACTGCAAACTCAACGCAAAACAGCGCAGCCTCTTTTATCGAGATATTAACCACGGACTAAATGACTACATCGGAATCAAGACACGTACACAGTTACGTAAGAAAGACTTCGATAAGGCTGATGACTTTATCCAGAATTGGACGCCATCAACAGCAACTCTCATGAAAGCACGCGAGATTTCATTATTGGAGGACCAACAACAGAAGGCTATCTAAATGAATGAACGCCCAAAGGAAAAGTTAACCAATGTCGTTAAAGTACAGGACAAAGATGTTGAAGACTAAGTAACTGGAATGGTCATTGATCTTCTCAAACAAAAAGGCTTCACATTTGCCAACTTTGAATCAGTTGTAGCACGTGTGAAGTCTCACTATCAGAACAACGCAACTATTTAGACCAGGTGTAACGGTATTGTTCGCCTGACCCATTTTCGGCAATCAGATACCAACGGCCAGCTCCAGAAACCCGAATTGTAACTGGGGACTCATCATAGTGACCTCCGAAATATGTAAAGTGGTCACCACGTTGGTGAGCGTTGAAGTTTGCTTGATCCACCAAGTAAACGTTCGCAGCGTGCGGAAGTTCGACTGTAACAGCTAGAGCTCCGCCCGGATTGTCATAATAAGGGACTTGCACCATGAAGATTCACCTCCTTTCGGTTTCATTATCCGTCAGGAGGCGATCACAGGAAAGGAGAAAATGCCATGCCGTTGTTGCAGGTTGTTGAAGATGATCAGATTTCAAGCAAAAAGTATTTAGCGGTTGAAGAAGAAGAACTGGCAAAGATGATTGAGGAGAACCAAGAGTTAAAACGCAAGCTAGCAGCACGAGGCATGTGGACGCTCACCACCGCAACAAGCTATGTCGAAGGACATAACAACACGTGGGTAGTTAACAATATCTTGAACGTCCCACGCTTCCACAAGTTCTTGCAAGATACCGTGGTTTCATATCCACCGCCTGGCAAAAAGGGGTATCTGTTTCATCCGAAACCATGGCTCGACTTCTTAGACAAATGGTTCCCAGAGATTTCAAGGTCGCTTAGAGAGAAGGGTAAATAATGATTGGTTATTTACTAATTGCTGGTGGCTTCGGCGTGATCGTTGGCCACTGCTTAGGCCACAGCGGAAATTGGAGGAAGTGGATTGAATAGCCCGGAGACCAAATTGAACAAAAAATATTCTCCAATATTTGGCGATGGTATTAGTGTTTCGGCCAATGATGTTCAAATGGCAGTTGATGGTATTGTCGCGACTTTGAGTAGGCATACGAGCAATCTTGCGGAAGCAAAAGCAATTTTAGACTTGATAGATCTTGATCAATACGCTGAATTAAAACTGATTAAATAGTCTTTCCGCGCTCGTTATGTAAATGGATTTCGCTACTTCATCTGTTTTTGTTGGTACCGGCGTGATGTGGTCGAAGGACGTGGCCACATCAGCGTTAAGCAAAAAGTCTTTTGTTTCTTTTTTACCAAACTCATCTGAATAAGTTATGGACAAAGAAAACTTTCTGGTTTTTAACTCAATTTCTGAGTTTTTGACTGAAATAACGGCTGCATAGGTCTGGTCGGGTGCTATCAGCTGATTAGAAAATAATTCAAAAGGGTTGTTTTCAAACTTTAGTTGCCCACTGTCAATAGCCGGATCAGCCTTGACTGATAAGATTGTTGCTCCTGTTCGGCCAAAGTTCTTGATCATTAGGTAAATTATTGTAGTTTGCGAAGATCTGACAACTTTAAGAAAAGAAACGATGTACGGCTTGTTTGCATCACGTTCTGATTTAGAACTTCGTATTAAAGCAATTGTTGATAGAACAACAGCCACTATCGAAGTCAGAGCTTGTACGACGCTGGAAAAGAGTTCGTATTTATTCATTCTAATCACCTCTTCGTGATTATCGCACAAAAGGGAGCAAACAATATGCTCTATTCACAGCTTAATCAACGAAATAATTGGCAAAACAAAAACCGCTAAGCGCTAGCACACTTAACGGCCAAAAATGAGGTTTCACATTGATTGACCTCATTATATCACAGAAAGAAATGAGGTAAAACAATGGCCAGAGAAATTGGCAAGCAACTTGACCGTCTTGAATCACTTGCATACAAAGTAAGAACTGATCAGTACCTTTTGGATTATTTGAGAGAATGGGCAGAAACCAAGTGCGATCTATTCAGGGATGATGATCCTCACATGACCGATGGTGAGAAGATTCAAGACCGGCTGTTCCTAAAAGACAACTTTAAAAAATACATGGATATCTTGGGTCAAACATCACTCGATATGATCAAATTCGAAGCAGACTTAATGGATGTTCGCCAAAACATTGCCGATCAATGCTTTCATGAAGGCGGTGTCGATCATGAATGAGAAGCCTGGTTACTATGCAATCATCCCAGCAGGTGTGCGCTATGACAAACAGCTGCCACAAGGAGCCAAGCTCTTGTATGGCGAGATCACGGCACTCACCAATAAGAACGGTTACTGCTGGGCATCGAATGACTATTTCGCAAAGCTCTATTCGGTTAGCATCGGCACTATCAAAAGTTGGCTAAAGTGTCTCGAAGACAATTCATATATCCGCAGAGTCATCAAATATAAAAGTGGAAGTAAGGAGGTTGAACAAAGATTTATTAGTTTAGCCCCTCGGTCAGAAAACTTACCCCCCTCGGTCAGAAAATTGACCCACCCCCGGTCAGAAAACTGTCCAGAAAATAATACAAGTATTAATAATACAACAACATTAGGGGAACCGGAGCTCATTAATTTTTGGGAGAAAAACGGTTTTGGTTTTATCAGCCCAAAGAACCGTGAAGACCTCATGTACTGGGTAGATGATTTCAAGAAGATTGGCTCAACTGACGAGCAGGCAGTTCAGGTAGTCAAACAGGCCATGAGCAACGCAATTGACAATAACGTGCGTCGTTATAGCTATGTCAATGCCATTTTAAAAAATTGGGAATCCTTAAGGCTTACTAGTTTAGAGGCAGTGACGGCCTATGAAGCCCAACGAACACAACGCCAAAAGTCAAAATCAACGTCACGGCAAGCATCTACAGACGTTTATCAAAACCAAGGGGATGTCCAAGATGAAGACTTACCTTGGTAGAGAAGAGGCGTGTGATGAGCAATCTTGAAACTAATCAAGGACGTTTAGCAGCGATCGAAACATTTGCTGAACGTTGTCCCGATTGTGGCAGCCTCTTGTATCGCCCGAAGGGATTGAGCAAAGTAACCGGTAAAAAAATGGCCGGAGTGTGCATGAATTGTGGCTATAAACAGCCACCCACGGAGCCTAAAAACGTCACGCCAGATATGGAAAAAGAGGCCCGCAAGAACCGCACCGTTGGATACTACCTAGCTTATTCGGTATTTAGTACAGACGCGATTATTGCAAAGGATTTCAACAACTTCCATACAGATGGCAGCCTTGGACAGCAGCAGTTGAAACTCTTCGCTGTCGGTTTGTCTAACAAAATATGCCGTAACGAGGTTGTACACGCATTGATTATCGGTGACACAGGAGTTGGCAAGTCACATATTGCTAACGGCATATTAATTGACACTCAGACCAAGACAGGCTATCGCAAAACATGCCTTTTCATTGACTGGAACGCTTTAATGCAGAGGCTCAAGTCTGGCATGAGTGCTAATGCACAAGATGTGCGAATGAAGAACGAGAAAATTATGCATGAGATTGGCAAGGCTGATGTGGTTGTGATCGATGATCTAGGTTCCGAGCGTGGTAGTGATTTTGACCGCCAGACGGCGGATGATGTTTTCAGAATGCGGGAAGACAAAGCAACTATCGTGACAACCAATTTGCACGGACAAGATCTGAATAAGAGGTACGGCGAGCGAACTATGTCCCGTATGGCCAAGCACGGCCAAGGAAATAGCTTTGGCGTTAAAGGAATCCTAGATCAGCGAAAAGAGGCGTTGCCTTGATGAAAGAATACGTGATTATGGACACGGAGTTTAACTCAACCAGTAATCGAGCAATTCAAATATCAGCAGTCAGAATTCGAGACGGTCTGCACATTGCAGATCAGTTCAACCGATTCATTCCATCACCAGATAAATTTGATCAGCTTCACATCATTAGGACAAGTAACATGCGATACAGCGACTATTTAGCTTTACCAAGCCTGCAGCAAACAGTGCGTGACTACGTGGCCTGGATGAGAACTACGATTGACATTGTGGGCTGGTCGATTGAAGGCGATGCGGGCCGCATCAGAGAAACATTTAAAAAGGGGTCACATGGCATCCCCAAGAACTGGAAGTTTATCGACATCGCAGACATCGTTGAAAAGCGGTATAGCTTTAATGCTACGCCTCCGCTGCAAGGACTGGCGAATGTTCTAGGCATACCAGTAAACCGTACTCACAACGCGCTAGATGACTGTTTAAGGACATTTGGAGTTATCAAGGCATTGGAGTCACGAGACGGAAAGCTATTTTGAGGAGAACAAGCTTGAATTTAGCAAAGAAAAAGTAGGAGGAAATACTATGGATAAATTAAATTTGAATCTGAACGAACTGGCTGATGGGGCCATTAAAGAAAAGTTGACAAAGGCATTGGCCCAGGTTACCAATAACATTCTTGATCCTAATACTGATCAGAGCAAAGCACGAAAAGTTACCATTGCGCTTAACTTTAAGCCTGACGATAGCGGAGTCGTTAAGCTTACAACCGATGTCAAAACAACGCTAGTACCAGACATCAGTGTCACCACCAATGTATTGCTTGGACGTGGCGAGGACGGATATATGGAAATGAACGAGTTAAAGTCAGGTACACGAGGGCAGGAATACTTCGACCCAGATGATAGTACGCTAAAAGACGACAAAGGTATCCCAATTAAAGACGATAAGGTAACAGACGCACCGATTGATTTCCGAAAAATCAAGAACGCCAAGGAGGCCAACTAATATGACAACAGAAGCAGATGCACTTAAATTCACAGCAGAACAGGCAGTTACTGCAAATGGTAAACGAATTATCGAAACAAAAAATCGTCAATTTTTGATTAATGGTAACGGTGATATAAGGGAATTTAGACCAAATGATGGAGCAAACGAAGCGTTACAAGTTCACACATTGACTGCAGTTGTCGATTATATCGGGAAGGTCAGCGAACGTTCTGCCAGTCCCTTAATTGTGCAAGTAGTCGATGAGAACAGCGTATTCGTATTAGGAGAGCTCGATGATTTTGGCAACCGGGAAGTCTTGATCAAGGCCAAGGCAATGCATCCCTGCTACCCATACGGTCAATGGCTGGATTCGGAATCATTCATCATCGCACTGCAGGCACAGTTCATGACCACTGAGGATGGCAAAGTGTTGCTTAAATTTGTTGGTAATCTTAAAGACGAATCTGCACA
This sequence comes from Lacticaseibacillus sp. 30, assembly GCF_053819265.1. Taxonomy (NCBI): domain Bacteria; kingdom Bacillati; phylum Bacillota; class Bacilli; order Lactobacillales; family Lactobacillaceae; genus Lacticaseibacillus; species Lacticaseibacillus sp. 30. Next base: position 670 of record NZ_JBSOQX010000043.1, on the reverse strand, counting down.
GACGATGGTTGATGACGGTGTAAGCCAAGTTGCAACCGCACGCAGTGGTGTGGCATCCGTTGGCAAGGTAGTTGTCCCGAATCCAATCTCACTACGGCCATATCGTACATTTCTGGAAGTTGAGCAACAGGAAAGTGATTTTGTCTTTCGGATGCATGAAGGTCCAAAATTGGCGCTCTTTAGTGCTGACGGTGATGCGTGGCGGAACACAGCAATTGATCTTGTTGCCGAATACCTTAGTGAGAAGCTTGTAAAATTTAGCAAGCACGTGACAGGACTTGCGTAAGGAGACATAACATGGCTAATAAAGTGGAAAGGGAGTCGAATTCGACCCCCTTAACCAAGAAACAGAAAAGCTGTCAGTATTGCCAAGAGCCGCATAAACCTATTGAAGCAGAAGATGGTAGTTTTCTGCGAATAGGTATGTCTGGTGGGAACTGTTGGGACGGAGTTCATCCTGAAAAAATAAATGGTGCGGCAATACACACCTGCACCGCAGTCGGATTTGATAATGCTGAGGTTGATGAACCGATTGCAATCAATTATTGTCCGATGTGCGGACGTAGGCTGGAAGCAAAGCAATGATTGCCGTCATCTTGCTCATCGCAGTTGCTTCAATATGGGCGTGGGCTAACTGGGAAAGAGGAAAATGAAATGAATTCATTATTAA
>NZ_JBSOQX010000042.1:0-7351 GCF_053819265.1 Lacticaseibacillus sp. 30 | reverse complement strand
GCAATGGCAACCTCGGGCACTTTGGAAACGCCGAGAATCGTCATTTTACCGCTCGCATTAATCACATGTTTTAAATCGTAAGTCTTGTAGTAGTCACTCATACGTGTTGTCCCTCCACAGATGCTTTATAAGATTCCAAGAAACGACCCAACAATACTAATAACGACAATACTACCGATAATGATCCCGTATCGCGGTCCTTTCTTTTCCATGAACCAGTAAATTGCAAAAACAGCAAAAAGTGGAAGCAGACCTTTAAACATACTATTTAAAATGTTTTGAACAACAACCGTCGAACCACCTGTAAAGTGAATCTTTAGGGGTGTGCTGACGGTAACATAACTAGCTGACAAGGCACCCATCATCATCATACCCAAGACATTCGCACCATAAATAACTTGTTTAATCATGCCATTCTGTAAAAGTGAAGTAATTGATGCCTTACCCAATCGGTAGCTTCGTTTGATTAAAAAGTAACTTATATACATAGTAACAGCTGTGTAGATGACGATTGGACCGATGCCAGCAAGTGGACTTCCTTGTTTAGCCATTGGAATGAAGATTGAGATAATAATTGGCATTAAGGCTGCCCAGATAACTGAATCGCCAATACCAGCAAGTGGGCCCATTAAACCTGTCTTGATAGACGTGATTGCAGAATCGCTAATATCTGCTCCGTTAGCCTTTTCTTCTTCCATAGCTAATGAGATACCTTGGATTGAAGATCCTATTGTACCTTCAGTGTTAAAGAAAACTAGATGACGTTTGAGGGCATCTTTTTGAGCTTCTTTATCACCAGCATAAAGTTTTTTAATGGCCGGAATCATGGAAGCACAGAAAACTAAGCTTTGTAATCTTTCATAGGAATTTGAAAGCTCGCATCCTAGCTGATAAATCCAGAAGGCCTTGTTAACTTCTTTTTTCCCAAGTTTAATCTTGGGTGTTTTTTCGCCCGTAGATGTTTTAGCTACTGTTGTCATTATGCGTTCTCCTCTCTTAGCGCATTGTTCCGAACTAAGAATGCAACACAGGTTCCGATTGCTGCAACTGCCATGACATCAGCTTTAAAGTACATGACAGCAACGAAACCGATAATGAAGTAGGGCAACAATGATTTCTTACCAATGACGGAAATAGTTAAGGCAAAGCCCAGAGCTGGTAAAATTGCTCCCATTACTTCAAATCCATGCATCAACCAGTAGGGAATTACATCTAAAATACTTTGTACTGCCCCGCGGCCAAAATAATTAGCAACAAACACAACGGGGAACCGGATAATTAATCCCATAATGGCTGGATACAAGAATGCTGCCAAATAAATCCCACGATAATTAAGCTTTTCTGCATCCTTGTCAGCCATATGAACCCATGTTGCGTTGATTGTGCGACGAAGTTGATCTAGAAATACGCCAAGAACACCAAATGGAACTGCCAAGGCAACCGCTGCTTGAGCGTTCATTCCGACTGTCACTGCGATTGGGATAGCGATGGTTGAGGCTAAAGCAGGATCGTTTGGTACATTACCACCGGGTGTGGAGGTAACGCCAAGGAACATGAGTTGGATACCTGCGCCAATTGTCATTGATTCTGACATTTTGCCAGTGATTAAGCCTACTACAAGGGCAACACTAAGAGGCTGCTTTAAAATCCCAGAAAAAGTATAACCAAATCGTAAATTAGCAAACCAGAAGTATAGCCCCATAGCAATGGATAAGCCTACTGCATGCATTTATAGTCACTCCTTTTCATACTTTGTAAGAATCTTGTCTAGTGTTTGTGGATTGTCTTCAGGGATTGTTTGGAAATAGATTTTCATATCTTTGGCGGCTAATTCCTTTAAAATGGATACATCTGCTGCATCAAGAGTGATGTTTTGGAAGACAACCTTTCGTTGAGGGCCACCGCCCAAACCACCAATTTGGACTTCACCTTCATAAATACCTGCATCGATGACTTGCTTAAGCGTCTTAAGATCTGGAAGAATCAACAAGATATTGCCTTTATCTAATCCGCCGTTTTCTTTCTGCTGTTTTAAAGATGCCACACCCCAAGTATCGACTTTGACTTCGGGGGGAGCTGCCATCAGGTAGACGCTGCGCATGAATTCATCTTTTTCGAGCTCTTCACTGACAACAACAATTCTATTCGCTTGAGCTTGTTTTACCCATTTTGTTACTACCTGTCCGTGGATAAGACGGCTGTCAACCCTGCATAATACGATACTCATATCACTCACTCCTCATTTGTTTTCTGCTGAAGTTCTAAAATGTTTTGACTATTTTTACCAGCACTCAGAATTTTATCTAGGACATTTAGCGACAAATCTTCATCTTGGTGCATGATAGCTTCAACTAACATAAGTGCATTGACACCCGAAATTATCTTCCATGGATATTCGCGAGTTAATCGCAAGGCGACGTTGCTGGTTGTTCCACCAGGAATGTCCGTCAAGACCAGTGTGTTTTCGTTGACGTCCTTCGACGATTCTTTAACCAGCGAAATGTAATTTACTAATGTCTCAGAGGGCATCAAGGGGATGTCAATGACATTAATGGTTTTGCCGACTAGCATTCCCATGCTTTTTATGAGACCGCCTCCCCATCCTTTGTGTGTGAGCAGAATGATTTTATTTTTATTTCTCAAGAAAATTCCTCCTTTGTCCTTCACTTTTATATAAGCAAGTTTCGTGCCAAAAAAAAGAAGCCTTTATTTATCAGGCTTTTGAGGAATGAATAAAACACTATGTGTATATTTGTGAAACACTGTTTTGGAAAAAGAGACACTTTAGGATGTAATCGAAACACTGTTTAGAAAGCGTAAAACACTCTGGTAAACTACTTTTGAGTTTTCCTTTGACGAGCACTGGCGATGCCAGCTTTTTGACGATATTTTGCGACTGTTCGACGAGCAATTTGAATGTTTGACTCGTTTTGAAGCAAGTCGGCGATCTTCTCGTCACTTAAAGGATGAGAAGGATTCTCATGGCTAATTAGGTCCTTAAGTAATTTAAGGACTTGATCTGATGAAGCACCGTGCTCATCTTGGTGTAGATTGCTACGTTTGCTCAGGAAATGATTCAGAGAAAAAATCCCCAGCGGCGTCTGGATATACTTATCTTTGATTGCTCGACTGACAGTGGATTCATTTAGTTGGAGTCGTTGTGCGATGTCGCGTAGAAGTAATGATTCTAAATAAGTATGCTTTTTGGTTAAGTAAGCATATTGATGAGCAACAATAATTTCGCTAATTCTGAATAGTGTTCGCTTTCGGTTTACGATTGCTTGTTGAATACTTGTATATTCTTGTTTCTTCTCACTTAGAAAAGCACGCGTTCGTCGATCGTTTGTCTGAACAAGACGTTGATAAATCTCTTGAGCAAAGTCAATGGATGGCTGACCGTTGTTCAAAAGTGATAGAGAGAGATGGGTGCCGTTCTTTTCAACAGACAGTTCAGGGTAAATATACGGTGTTTTGTCTGGTACAAAGTTTATGCTTGGTGTCGGAGAAAGATTTTGAATATACCGTTTTATTTTTACTAAATTTGAGGACGATATTTGCAGAACAGTGGCAATATTTTGCCACTTGTTAGCTAAAATAGCCTCGAAATGTTCTTCAAGAAAAATAACTGCCATTTCTGGAATTTTCCCGGCATCTCGCTCTGCTTGAAGGACTAAGCACTCCTGTAAGGAACGGGCGCCAATGCCGGGTGGATCCAGTTGCTGAAGAAGCTCGAGTGCATCTCTGAAATGAGTGTCATCTATTTTAAGGGCTGCCTTCAATTCTTGATCAGATGTTAAGAGATAGCCTGAAGGATCGAGATAGCCGACTAAACCAAGTACAATTTTTCGGAGTTCTGTTGGTCGCATGGTCAACTGAATCTGTTCTAAAACATAATGAAACAACGACTCATGTTTATCGGCGATTTGAAAAGCACCAGATTCAGCAGAACCCGACATTAAACTGTCCAAGTTTGATTTAATTTCAAGTAAGGGATTTTCCATACTACGTTCTTCTAGATACTTTGTTAGATCAATAACGTCTAGTTGGAGAATAGTAAGTGATTGTCGGAGTCCTTGGCTTAGATTTAGTTGTTGTGCTTGTTTCTGATACAATGCAATATTCTGTTCCAAGAGTTGACCCTCCTTTGCTAAAATGAAACTCACCGTGAGCAGTGCTGATAAGTATCGCCAAAAATCGGGACTTTAAGTTCAATATGTTGAAACCGGTACCATTTTAACATATTGTTGACCAAGGGGATTGAACCTAACCGACTAAACTGAAAAGGATGGGTATTAAGAATGAAACGAAGAGATAAAATCTATGAATCATTACTTGGCTTGTGGACAAAGGCAGATCCTCACCAAGTTCGAGATCTAAAAGGAAGTACGACCCTAGAAATCGCGAAATTAACAGGTTATTCAAGATCTAATTGCAGTTCTGAGTTAAATCATTTAGTCACTGATAGAAAAGTAGTCAAAATTCAGACATATCCAGTTAGATACATTCCTTCTTCTATTTTAATCAAAATCGGCGAGCGAATACCGGGGGATTTTGTTGTCCAGAAAGTTAGTAAGAAAGAAAAGCCAAATGAAATTGGAATTAAGCACAGTGACGATCCATTTTCTAAACTCATTGGTGCTGACCAAAGTTTACGAAAGGCAATTAAACAGGCAAAAGCGGCGATCATGTATCCTCCACACGGGTTAGATATGTTGTTACTTGGGCCAACAGGATCAGGGAAAACTTTTTTTGCTAATGTAAGTTATCAATTTGCCAAGTATGCAAAACAAATCCCAGCAAATGCCCCCCTTATTGTTTTTAATTGTGCTGATTACTATAACAATGCTCAGCTGCTACTGTCGCAAATTTTTGGCCATGTTAAGGGATCGTATACAGGAGCAGATACCAGTGAGGCAGGTATTGTTGAGAAGGCAGATGGCGGTATTCTCTTGTTAGATGAGGTTCACCGCTTGCCTCCTGAAGGACAAGAGATGCTTTTTACGTTTATGGATACTGGGCGTTTTGCTCGTCTAGGAGAAAGCGAAAAAACGCGAACTGCTAATGTATTAATCATTGCAGCAACAAATGAAAATCCTCACTCGAATCTTCTCGCGACTTTTTTGCGGAGAATACCGACTGTCATTAATATTCCGGCACTGTCAGAAAAAGGCATTCGAGAAAAGGTACAAATCGTTAATTACCTTTTTCGACAAGAAGCGGCAAGAATTCAAAGAGATTTAGATGTCAACATTTCAGTTATCGAGTCGATCTTGTTTGCAAGCAATTATGGGAATATTGGTCAATTAAAATCTCAAATTAAGTTGATTTGTGCGAGAGCATTCCTAAATAACTTAAATACTGAGGGGGATTTACTCGTCAACACATCTTGCCTTCCTGAGGAAATTCAAGCAGTGAGTGCAAGTCGACAAACGGATGATCAGCAAAAGCAGCTGACCACCATTGTGCCGCAACATACGATTTATTCGTTTGATTCAAATTCTCGTCCGGATATTCTGGATGACAATATTTATATTGACATTGCCAAGAAGGTAAATGAGCTACGTGCTCAAAGATTACCTGAAAACAAAATCCAAAGTATTGTGATGCAAGGTATCCGAGGGCATATTAGAAGTTTTTTAAAGGACCCGGTCGAATCTGCCAAATTGGAAAACTTCATAAGCCCTAGTACGTTGAAATTAACACTTCGTTTAAGAGAGATTGCTGAAGAACTATTAAAAGAACACTTTGATCATAGATTCCTATACTATATCGGTATGCACATTGATACGTACTTGGCACGTGGTTATCGTGATGAAAAGCTACTGATGGAAACGGAAATAAGCCGAATAAAATACGAATACGCAAAAGAATATGCAGTTGCGCTGGCGTTTAAGAACGAAATAGCTCAAGCTGATAACGTCTATTTACCTGATATTGAGGTTGTTTATTTAACGCTCTTACTGTCATCATTGCGTCAGATGTCAAAAGAAAAGGCTCGGAGTGTTGGCATCCTTGTTGTCGCACACGGAAACAGCACAGCGACCTCAATGGTTGAAGTAACAAAAGAATTACTGGGTGAAAGTAATATTGATGCACTGGATATGCCGCTCAACTGTTCACCTACCGAGATGGCTGAACGTATCGCGCGACATGTTGAAAGTTTGAATGAAGGATTAGGTGTCCTGTTACTGGTAGATATGGGCTCTCTTTTCCATCTTGAGGAACAAATTGAGCAAAAAACAAGTGTTCCAATTAAGATATTGCCTTATGTGACAACGATTACGGTTTTAGACACGGTACGTAAGGCCAATTATCTCAACATGAATTTATCGAGTTTGTACCATTCAATTTGGAACGACTTTCTTGAAACAGTTACAACTGCTGTCAGGTCGGAATCATCAGCCTTGCCTAAGGCAATCTTGTCAATCTGTATGACAGGTACAGGTACGGCAGAAAGGCTGAAAACAATTATTGTCAATATTATTAACTTGGCTTCATCAGAACCGATTCAAGTCAAAACAATCTCAGCACTAGAATTGAAGGCAAAGATCCCAACTTTAAGTAAGAAATATGATATTTTAGCGACTGTTGGGACAAAAAAACCCAATCTACCGGTTCCACATATATCGCTTGAAACTTTAATTTCTGGTAATGGGGAAACCTTGTTACGTTCAATCATTGGGCATCAAGCTGTCACAAATGTTCAACCTAAAGGTCCAAGCACAATCGTTCCGGCAGAAATTTGCCGAGATGTGCTGGAAAAGAATTTGATTTATTTTAATCCTTATTTGATGACACGATCATTAATATCGTGGACAGAAGATCTTGCTCGAATATTGAATTTGGACTTTTCCAACAGCACGATTGTCAAGTGTGTTGTTCACACTAGCTTCGCATTTGAACGCTCATTGAGAAATGAAACGGTCAAGTATCCGTATACAGCAACTCCAGAAGTTTCTAGGATTAGTAAGGCGGTTACAAGAACTCTGCAACCGTATGAGGATGATTTGAAAGTTAAGCTGACTGAAGATGAAATTTATTATATTTCTGAGATTGTTGTAGATGATCAAGGGCAATCTTTGATTCAGCATGCTTGAAGGAAAGAGGTCAGAACCGGGACGGAGTCTATATAGCATGCTGTTGAGTTTGCATGTTGTCAGATGAAGTAATATAAAATTTAGGATGTTTTTAGATGGCTTCATTCTAGTAATCTTTAGGAGTGAGGCCATTCCTTTGTTCTAATAAGTTGCGATAGTTTAAGAAGCAAATGCCAGGTTAGATTTTTTTGATAAGCTCATTGATGTTGCTTGATCACTTCTAGCTAAAGACTTTTTAGAACCTGTCTAGTATT
>NZ_JBSOQX010000041.1:0-8196 GCF_053819265.1 Lacticaseibacillus sp. 30 | reverse complement strand
AATTAGGCCCGAGACCGTACTGTGGCTCGGACCGGCCGCACAGCAGGCCGCGCGCCCCAAGCGGAGCCCACCGCCCACGCCACCGGCGGCCCGGGCCAAATCTTTTGACAGCAACATTAGGTATCCTTTAAACTAGTAATAAAAGGTAACTAATTCAAAAAATTCGGTTGGGCGGTGCTCAAGAAAGCTTTCTCGGGGAGGAAAGCGATTCTTGGGTGCGGCCTTTTCTTATTGGAGGAAACTTATGACCCCTTACAACGAACACAAAGCAGATGTCCTAAAGCGCTTGGCCACCAGCCGGCAAAGCGGCCTCACCAGTGAAGAAGCACAGGCCCGGCTCACCCAGCATGGCCCCAACGCCTTGGCCGCCAGCAAGCCCCTACCAGCCTGGCGCCAGTTTTTGGCCACCTTGAAAGAACCCTTGGTGATTATTTTATTCATCGCCGTGCTATTGGCCTGGGCCAGCGCCGGCTATGACTTCTTCGTGCGCCACGACCCCAGCCATGGTATGGCGGCAGTGTATGAAAGCATTGCGATTCTGCTGCTGATTTTCGTTAATGCCGGCCTCTCCTTCTGGCAAGCCAAAAGCGCACAAAAATCCCTGGACGCCCTGAAGGTGATGGCGGATCACCACGCCAAGGTCCTGCGCGATGGCGACTGGCTGACGGTGCCAGCCACCGAGCTGGTGCCTGGCGATATTGTCAGTGTCAAAACCGGCGACTTCATCGAAGCCGACGTTCGCTGGCTCCATGTCGCCGAGCTGCAAACCAACGAAGCCCACCTCACCGGCGAAGCGGAACCTGTGCAAAAACAAACCCACGCATTGGGCGCTGACGTGCAAATCGGTGACCGCACCAACATGGGCTTTTCTGGTGCGACAGTGACGCATGGTAACGGCCTCGGGGTGGTGGTTGCGACCGGCATGCAAACCGAGCTGGGCAAAATCGCCACCTTGCTGGATCAAGTCAAGGACAAAAAGACCCCGATTGAACGCACCATTGCGCGCCTGACCACTAAACTGATGATGGTGGCGATGGTGATTGTGGCGTTCACGTTGCTGGTGGAGCTCTTGAAAGCCTATCAGCAAACTGGCAGTCTCTCCTTCGCTGCGCTGGCCGAATCCCTCTCTACGGCGATTGCCTTGGCGGTGGCCGCGATTCCCGATGCGCTACCGGCGGTGCTGTCAATTGTGCTCACGATTGGGGCCACGATGCTGGCCAAAAACAACGGTCTGATCAAGTCCCTGAACAGTGTGGAAACCCTAGGGGCCACCAGCTACATTGCCTCAGATAAAACTGGTACCTTGACCAAAAATGAAATGACTGTCACCCGGTTTTATGCCAATGGCGCCAGTTATGTGGTGGAAGGCGACGGCTATGAACCAGTAGGCGAAATCATCCCTGATGACGAAGCCGACACCCCCGGATTTTCGCGCTTCATGATGGCCGCTGTCCTGAATAACGAAGCGGCGATTCAAACCGACGACGAAGGCCGCAGCCGCCCGTATGGCAACCCCACCGACGTAGCGCTGGTAGTGATGGGCCACAAATTTGGTATCGATCGCGATACGATTTTGAGCAAAGACCAGGCGCTGGACATCGACATCATTCGCGAACTGCCGTTTGACAGCGACCGTAAAATGATGAGTGTCGTCATTAAAGATGGCGACCAGTATCAGGTGCTGACTAAAGGTGCGCCAGACGTGATTTTAGCCAAAACTGATGCCATTCTGGACCACGACCAACTCGTAACATTGCCAGCTGGTCAAACTGCGGTAGAAGCGCAGGTCAACCGCTTTGCCGAACAGGCGCTGCGGACGCTGGCGGTGACGCTGCGTGACATCGACGAGGACCTGGCGTTGCATGGTAGCACCGCTGAGCTTGAGCAGCACCTGACCTTACTAGGCATTGCCGGTATCATTGACCCGCCGCGGCCGGAAGTGCGCCAAAGTGTGACCACCTTGCACCAAGCCGGTATTCAGGTCGTGATGATCACCGGCGATCACGCAGTCACCGCCCGCGCGATTGCCTTAAAGCTGGGCATTGTCACCGACCCTAGCGCCCGGGTAGTGGAAGGCAAGCAGCTGGAAGCCATGACCGATGAAGATTTGTTCCGGCTCGCGCCAAGCATCCGCGTATACGCCCGGGTGTCGCCGGAACACAAGCAGCGCATCGTGCGCGCCTTGCAGCGGCATGGCGAAACCGTGGCCATGACTGGTGATGGCATCAATGACGCGCCAGCCTTACGCGCTGCTGACATTGGCATTGCCATGGGCATTAATGGCACCGAAGTCACCAAAGACGCCGCAGATCTGATTTTACTGGATGATAAATTCACCACCATCGAGCGCAGTGTCCGCGCCGGCCGCACCATTTTTGGCAATATCAAAAACTTTATGCGGCATGAGTTAACCACCAATGTCGCCGAGGTGTTGGCGCTGCTGTTCGGCGTGCTACTGATGACGCAACCCGTCGGCCAAGTGGCGGCCACCACCCCAACATTAACGGCGCTGATGGTGCTGTGGGTGAACATGATTTCCGATGCTTTACCGAGCTTTGCCCTCGGCTATGATGTGCCAGAAGCCGACCTCATGAACCAGCCGCCGCGCAATGTGAAACAATCCATTTTGCATGGCATGCTCGGGCGCATCTTCCTGCGCGGTATTGTGATGGGTGGGCTCGTGTATGTCGCCTTCATCTGGGCTGCCAGTCAAGGCATGAGCGGCGCAGAAGCGCAAACCCTCGCCTTTTTGACCCTGGTGTTTGGCCAGCTGTGGCATGTGTTCGACGCGCGTAGCACCCGCACTTTGTTCGCCCGCAACCCGTTTGAAAACCATCAGTTGCTGCTGGCAGTGGCTTTCGCGGCGGTGGCTTCATTACTTGTCACCATCATGCCGTTCTTCAACGAAGTGATGGGGACCGCGCCACTTTCTAGCACGCTGTATGCTGCGGTAGTCTTCATCCCGGCGCTACCGACCCTCATTTTGTCTGGAATCAAAGAACTGTGGCTGCGTTGGCATCGCCCGCCGGTAGCCCCAGAGCGCCAGGCCGCGCCAGAGCATGATTAAAGATTGTTTTTTCGGGCCAGATTGCCTACAATCGGAGTAACCATATCGAGGTGAGCCAGTTGAATGTTTATCATGCGCTGAAAATGATTCAGATCGAGCACCAGCCCCTCAATCATCGCCAGGTCGTGATCACCGATGAAAACGGCAAGCCGCTTTCGCAGCTGACCGATCTACTAAGTGATTGTCTCAGTAAAATCGACCTTTTCGTTGATTTGCCCAGCACCGACACGGCCAGCGATGTCATCGATGACCTGCATTTACTGACGCCCTTGCCGAATGACGTGCTGGACGAATACCAAAAAGTCCTCGATCAGCCGATTTGAAGTGCCCTACAATTGTTAGACAAGAAGTCTAACGATTGTGGGGCATTTCTTGTGACCAAATATAGTAACGAATTAAAGGCAAAAGTGGTTTCTGAATACTTGAAAGGCGGTATTGGTTACAGAGAGCTCAGCGTTCGATATGGTATTCCTTCGCGCGCTAATATTCGAACCTGGGTCAATCAAGCTAGGACCCACGGTATCGAGTCTTTGAAGGTCAAACACAACAAGACTACGTATTCGCAGACCTTTAAAATTACTGTGGTAGAGTATGTGCATACACATCAAGTAAGCAGAGTTCAAGCTGCCGCGCATTTCGGTATCTCTCCCAGCCAAGTCAACTCTTGGATTCGTATCGTAAAGGACCAAGGAGTTACCGGTTTACGTGCGCAGCGTAAAGGAAGGCCGCCTATGGGTAAGCACAAGCAAATCAAACCAATCAAGAAGCTCGAGCCAACGCAAGAGGAGAAGTATAAGTAAGAAATTCTGGAGCTTAAAAGCAAGCTGCACGAAGCTGAATTGGACCGTGATATTTTAAAAGCACTCGCGACCCTGACGAAGAATTCACCGAAGCACTCTCTACGAAAGTAAAGGCTGGCATCGTGACTTCGTTAAGGTCGCAATACGATCTCAATGAGCTGCTTAAGTCCCTCCACTTACCTCGAGCGACTTATTACGACCGGCTTAGGCGTGATAAGAAGCCTGATAAGTATGCCGAGGTCAAAGCCTTCATCAAGAAGTGTTTTTTCGGTTCGAAAGAGACTTATGGGTATCGTCGAATTCACGATGAAGCAGACAAAGTCGGCTTCCACTATGCCGAGGAAACAATTAGACGCCTAATGAGTGATATGGGATTGAAATGTGTGATTTACTCTAAACATACTTCCAAATATCACTCCTACAAAGGTCACGTTGGTCTCATTGCACCTAACATCTTGAATCAGAAGTTTGAAACCACACAGCCACTCACAGTGTTCCATACCGATGTGACCCAGGTACGGCTGTACAACGGCGAGTGGGGCTATATCTCGTCAATCACAGATGAAGCCAGCCGTGAAGTGATCGCGGCTATTGTCAGTGCTTCTCCCAATAAGGCTTTGATTCAAGCGTCACTTGATGAATTAGAGCATCACCTTAAAGAAGGCATCAAACCAACTCTTCACTCTGATCAAGGGTGGCAATATCAAATGGTGGACTACCAGCAACGTCTCAAGGCTATGAACATTACACAGAGCATGTCTCGTAAAGGTAACTGTCACGATAATGCGCCCATCGAAAGCTTCTTCAACCTCCTAAAACGTGAGTGCTTGAATCGGTATCAGATCAACACGCACTCAGATCTGCGCAAGCTGGTGAATGGTTACGTGGATTGGTTTAACAATGTCAGAATTTCGAGAAACAAAAATGGCTTGACCCCAGTTGAGTACCGGGAACAAGCCATGATTGCTTAATTCAAAATCTAAATTGTCTAACTTTTCTATTGTACTTCAATTAAAATGGTCTTTTTTGCAAACCCACTTTTTTAAACAGCTAATCTTTTCCCTCTTAATAAACTATTTGAAACGAACAAAAATGGAAACTCTTTGTTTCCTAAAACTATTGCAGCCGGACTGGATTGAAGTCAATATTTGAGACAGATTTTAAGAGACATTCAGAACCGCGTTTACCTTCCACAGCTCAAATAAATCATTAATCGCGATTAATAACTTATTTGAACCCTGGAAAGCATTAAATCAGGCGGCCATTTGGCTCGTAAGTGTTGCAATTTCAACTTGTAAGGGGGTCTGGTAGCCCAGTGAACTATGAATTCTCTTCTTATTGTAGAAAGCATGCACATATTCAAAAAGGACGGCAGCGGCAGTTTCATAATCTTCAAAGACCGGTACTGGATAAACACATTCCTTTTTGAGGGAAGCGTGAAAGGATTCCATTGGCGCATTATCATACGGACAACCCTTACGGCTGTACGAGTGGCGGATATGTAGTTCAGTTAAACGTTGATTGTAATCATCGCTGGTATACTGTGATCCTAAATCCGTATGGATAATCAGGTCCCCAGTAATGGTTCGATTTTTAACCGCGCTTTCAAGGGTCTTTAAGACTAAATCAGTATCCATCTTTTTTGAGAACGAATAGCCGATAATCCGTCGTGGACTGCACCGAAGCTGCAGTGGTTGAAGTTCCAGATTCAATTCATGGTGGATCTTCATAACACCGTATCGCTGCTTAAATTCCGCAAAGATCCGCAGAATCCGTTGTTTCAAGTCCGCATCTTCGGCCCGGCGTTTTGAAGGTTTGGGGGATCGATAACGATAATACTGAGCTCTGGAAACACCGAGGATTCGGCACATCTTGGTTACCTGGTGGTGATGGCTTTCTTGGTGAATGTAATCAAAGATATTGGTTACTTCTGCGCAAGGAAGCCCAGGGCGTTTTTTAGGATTTCGTTCTCCTCAGACAGCGAAGCCAGTCGCTTTTCCATCGCTTTGATTTCGTCTGGCGATTTACCGGATTGAGTTTTGGCCTGGCCCTGGATCCACTTATGAACTGTTGAATAGCCAATGCCATATTCTCTGGCCAGTTGGGCAGCTGATTCGCCTTGCTTATATAGGTTGATAATGTTTTGTTTGAATTCTTTGTCGTAACGAGTTGGCATGTAAAAATTCCTTCCTTTTGAGAGACGATTTATTCATTATACCCTCTCTTAAAAGTTGTCTCAGGAATCAGCTTACATCCAGTTCAAGCATACGTTGTTTTCCGTTCATCTATGGTAAGATGCTGGTAGTGGTTCATAGCTAGTTTCCTTTCATGATTGTTCTCGCAAACATCATTCTACAGGAGTTTTGCCATGGGCCATTCTTTATTTAATTAGTGTTGAACTTAAAGTGTAAATTCAAAAATTCAAAAATTATTTAAAAATTGTGTTAACAGTTGAGTATTCTGTATGGTATATGCTTCTTCAATTTGTTTGTTGGTAAGTAAGGGGTAATTATTCCTAATTAGTTTATAAATATTTTTTTATTTGTTGTAGAGTTAGGATTTCTTGCTTCCCAATCGTTTTTAACATATTCGACTATTGTTGAATTCATATATTTATTTGAGGAAAAGTCATAGCTTTTAGTCACAAAATCATTGGGTATAAAAACAATAACTTCACCATTAAATAAGAAATCTTGAGTAACCAGATTTTGCCAGTCATTATTATTCCAATAATGATGAGAATTTGGATTACACCGATGTAAAGGTATATTCAGATGATACGCATTGATAATATTTAGGGTGTATTCATTTAATTCATGGTAAATTATGTTAGTAATAACATCAGAAAAACTATCATCGGAAAAGTTAGAAACAAATATATCGAAAAGTAAAGATTTAGGTAGATCCCTAGTAATAGCAGCCTGATTAACTATATTTTGAATAGTATCTATAGATTCTCCAAGAGCACTATATGAAGGCCCCTTACCTTTAGGTTTATCTTTAGAAAGCCCGAGATGTGTATCATTTATCTCATGGATATTGTTAATGATATTATTAATAACATTCTGTTGACCAGCTCTTTCAAGATCTAATAGATGTCCAAAAAAACTATAAATTCGTGTGCATGCGCTATTTTCATCAAACATAGTATTATTTGATAGAGCAATTCTTGTAGGATCGATAAAAAGTTTACTATCATTTTCAAGGTCCAAATTAAAACAATCAAGATCATTAACATTAAACAATCTGTTACCAACACTGGAAAAATATTCAGAAAGATAATACATACAAAACACCTCCAGATAGATAAACCCTATTCTATTAAAGTCTAACATAAATTTGTGAATAGGCATAATTCAGTATTAAACATTTGGGATGCTGCGATTTAATCTATGCGATTGGCATTTTTTACATTGAATTTTTTTCGATATCTGATAAAGGTTGTTCGTTTAATCCCAGTATTCCTAGCAACGTCCACGTCACTCATGCCTGCCTGATAAAGTTTAAAAGCATGTTGCAAGCGGGGATCGTCTTGGGTGTATTGGGGTTTGCGCCCATGATATTTGCCTTGTTGTTTTGCCAGGGCAATGCCTTGTTGCTGACGTTCGATGATCCGCTTACGTTCACTTTCCGCCTGGTACTTATACAATTCAATGATGAGGTTAGTCATAAGTTGACGCAAATTAGGGTCAGTAATCCCAGTCATTGACGGCAAATTTAACACATCTAGGGTGGCCCCCTTATTTTGAATGGTGTTCATGATCTTAGTTAAATCTTGGTTGTTTCTGCCTACGCGATCTAATTCAGTGACCAGGACAATATCACCCTCACGAATATAGGCCAGCATTTTTTGCAGTTCTGGCCGATTAGTGTTAGCCCCACTTAATTTATCCGTAAATAATTTATCACGCCCTTTAAAGCCGCTAACTGTCGATCTAAATGTTGCTACTTAGAACTCACACGGGCATACCCGATTTTAGCCACTTTCAGTCCTCCTTTTGGACAGTTCTAATGAACATTTGTAATTCCTAGTATAGTACAGAAGCAAAAAAGGCCAATAGGGTATGCCCTAATGGTCTAAGATCGAAAAACTAATTTACTTGTCAAGCATAATACTTAGAAATAAAGTGATTTAAAACATGACAAAATCACCCCATAACGATGGACTGTAGAACTAGCAGAAATAGGTAGGATTGAAATGGTTTCCTGCAAAAATCCTGTCAACAAAAAGGAGCCAGTTTAAAGTAATATGGAATTGCTCTTTAATGGTCTAATCATGTAGAGAACCCAATACCCAATTATTGATTAATTGTTCAACGTACCAATTTG
>NZ_JBSOQX010000040.1:0-8386 GCF_053819265.1 Lacticaseibacillus sp. 30 | reverse complement strand
CAAACT
Organism: Lacticaseibacillus sp. 30; assembly: GCF_053819265.1. NCBI lineage: Bacteria > Bacillati > Bacillota > Bacilli > Lactobacillales > Lactobacillaceae > Lacticaseibacillus > Lacticaseibacillus sp. 30. The sequence continues at coordinate 8,380 of NZ_JBSOQX010000040.1, read as the reverse complement.
CCTCAGTCGGTTTTCCACAATTCTATCAGATTCAGCAGATACTAGACAGGTTCTAATTATTTTCGACACAATAGTTAAATACGAAAAACACCTTGATGATATTTTTGCCAACTGGCAACTCTTTTCATCAAGGTGTTTTTCGTAAGTTATTAATTTTTAGTGGTTGACGTGTTTGTCGTGAAGGTCACGTTAATGACTTTAGCGGGTAACTTGTTAACGGTTCGGGCAGGGTTGCCGACCACTGTGGTTTTATCGGCCACGTTATTCAGGACAATTGCCCCTGCGCCAACTTTACTAAAGGCGCCGATCGTAATGGTGCCAAGCAATTGGGCGTTGGCACCAATGAATGCACCCTTTTTTACATAGGGATGTCGCCGACCTTCAACGGCCCTCCTGGCACCCAGCGTCACGCCATGCAGGATAGTGACGTCATCTTCAATCACGGCAGTGGCACCGATCACAACGCCAATCCCGTGATCGATAAAAACGCGCTTACCGATTTTGGCTTCCGGCGAAATTGAAATCCCGGTTACTTTGGCGGCATGTTGACTTAGGAACCCGGCAATTGTATAAAGTCGATGAAAAGCCATAAAGTGAGCGATTCGGTACCAAAACAGGGCCCGAATCCCCGGGTAGGTTAAGAGAACTTCTAAAAGACTGTGGGCTGCCGGATCACGCTTGAGAATGGACCTTGCTGTCTGAAACATTTTTCTTGCTCCTCTTAAGCTCATTGAAGCCGCGTTCCAAATCGGCTAACAAATCCTTTTGATCTTCAACGCCGACTGAAAGGCGAATTAACTCGTCTTTGATTCCGTTTTTCAACCGAATGTCACGTGGAATTGAGCCGTGGGTCATCAAGGCCGGAATTTCGATCAAGCTTTCCAGTGCACCCAAACTCTCGGCCAATGTGATAACGTGCAGTTGTTCAACAAATTGTTTTGGATCCAGTCCGTCCTGTAATTCAAAGGAAATCATTGCGCCAAAGCCGTGCATTTGTTTTTTGGCGACTTCGTAATCAGGGTTGTTCGGATCGCCAGGGTAGTAAATTTTGCTGACAAGTGGCTGGTTTGATAGATAATTGAAGACGGCTTCGGCATTGGCCAAATGAGCACGCATTCGAAGAGACAACGTTTTAATCCCACGTTGCAATAGCCAACTTTCCTGAGGGGCCAAAATACCACCAATGGCATTTTGAAGGTAACCAATTTTTTCGGCCAATTGATCATCTTTAGTGACGACCAGCCCGGCAATGACGTCGCTGTGACCACCAAGATACTTGGAAGCACTGTGAAGAACAATATCCACTCCCTGTTCCAGCGGTCGCTGAACGTAAGGCGAGGAGAAAGTGTTGTCGATAATGCTTAAAATTTGGTGCGATTTGGCAATCTTGGCAACCGCTGCAATATCGGTTACTCGTAAAAGCGGGTTGGTTGGCGTTTCCAAGTAAATTGCTTTGGTATTTGGCGTAATCGCTTCTTCAACAGCGGCCAGGTCGCGGGTGTCAACCACGGTAAAGGTCATGCCAAAGCGTTTTAAAACGGCGTCAATCAATCGGAAGGTACCACCGTAGACATCATTGCCAATGACGAAATGGTCGCCGGCGGAGAACATTGAGAAGACTGTGTCGATTGCAGCTGAACCGGAAGCAAATGCAAACCCGGCTGTGCCGCCTTCCAACTCGGCAATTAGTTTTTCAACTGCTTCTCGAGTTGGGTTTCCAGAACGAGAATACTCATATTGATTTTCACCGATTTTTTGCTGATGAAAAGTTGATGCCATATAAATCGGCACCGAAACTGCTCCGGTTGCTTTATCTTCGCTAATACCACCATGAATTAATTTTGTATCAAATTCCATTTTAATAACCTCACTTTATTTTTAATCATAAATATTTTCACTCATGTAACGTTCACTGCTATCTGGAAAAATTGTGACAATGGTACTATTCTCGGGAAGTGCCTTGGCAACCTTTAAGCTGGCAGCCAAAGCAGCCCCGCTTGAACTGCCAATGAATAATCCCTGCTTCTTGGCAAGCTCCTTAACTTGATGAAAGGCGTCGGCATCGGCAATTGTTAACGTTTTGTCGATTTGAACATCTTTAAAAAATGGTGGGACAAATTCAACACCGATGCCTTCAGTCCGATGGGGATGGGCAGGCCCACCATTTAGAATTGAGCCTTCAGGTTCCACAACGATGGTTTGAGTCGCCGGATTCTGCTCCTTTAAGTAACGAGCGACGCCTGCAAATGTCCCACCACTGCCCGCACCGGCAACAAAGGCGTCAATTGGGTCATTGAGGTCGTCAAGCAACTCTGGTGCCAGAGTGTGATAATAAGTATCAGGGTTGGCCGGATTTTTGAATTGCATTGGAACGAAACTGTTAGGAGTTTGATCGTGAAGCGCTTCTGCTTTTTCAATGGCGCCCTTGATGCCCTGATCACTGGGAGTGTTGATTAATTTTGCCCCTAAGGCTTTCATCAATTGTTGTTTTTCAAAACTGAACTTTTCCGGTACGACCAGAATGGTTGGCAAATGGTGTTGTTGAGCGGCAAGGGCAACCCCAATTCCGGTATTGCCGGCAGTAGGTTCGATAATTGTTGTTACACCTTCAGTTACCTGACCACGATTAATCGCATCTTGAATCATGTATTGGCCCAGGCGGTCTTTGATGCTGCCTCCTGGATTAAACATCTCCAGTTTGGCGTAAATGTGACTGTGATTTGGAATGTTGATTTGCAGATCAATCAGTGGCGTATGACCGATCAGTTCTGAAATGGAATGAATAAGCATAAATAAGATCCTTTCTAATCATTTGGAGCAGTGTTTAGCTGCGGGATGCTAGGGGAAATGGCCGCAATAGATAGAAAAAGGGCGCGAAATTCTGAAATCCAGAATTTTCGCGCCCTTAGTTCAACTCCAGCCAAGTGGACATTGAACTCTTTTTAGGTCATGATTTCCCAAAAAACGTCAATGCTAACAGGCCGAACATCGCCAAAAACGCGTTGTTCGACAGCAACAATTAATCGCATTAAACATTGATTGACTCATCATGACACCTCCGAAATTTTTATTGTGATTAATGTACACAATTTCGAGACATCTGTCAATCATTTTTGAGCTAAAAAATAAAAAAGTCATGATAAATAGTTGAAATTTCTAGTAGCTTGAAAATATTTTTTCTCTGGTGTTATTTTCAAATTCTGTTTCGTGAATGTTTTAATTTGCTTTTGTTATATTAGTTATATTGTTGATAAGATTGAATGTCATCTTATTCAGATAAGAGCGAGACATACTGCAAGCAAGAACATTGCGATATATTTTTTTAATTTACATTATGAGGTTCATATTAAATTTATTGGAACAGAGGTTTCGAATTTAATGGTTAGCTCAATATTAGTTTTCTATTTTTTAGTTGTTTATCTTTTTCAGCTTTATTCTATCCCAGCTATATTAAATTATGAAGCCTAAACGCCAAGCGGTTCGCGTATAATAAACTAGTGAGTAATTTAAAAGTGGGGGAAGGACTGTTTTTATGTTGGAACTGTCGTTTGAAAAAGAAGTTGTTAAAACCTTAACGACTGGAAGCAATCAATGGGTGGAACGAAAAGACCTATATGGTGCGACGCCGGATCAATTATGGGCTAATTTTCGTGATAAATTAAATAACAATAACTATGCTAAATTGCAGGGATACCCTTTAACTGATACCGAATTTAATCAAGTTAAACGGGCGATTGAGGTCCGGACACCTTACGAAGCAGCTAAGTTACTAGCCGCCGAAAATGGCATTGGCAAAGTGGAAGTTGAACGTGATGATGCTAAGCTGGGCACGGTGACGCTTGAGTTGTTTTGGAAAGCGGACGTTGCTGGTGGTAAATCTAGTTATGAAGTGGTGCGACAAGCAGTGCGACCACGGTTAGCTGGTACTCAAAATGTCGATCCTGATCGCCGTTTTGACGTAACCCTATTAATTAATGGGTTACCCTTAATTCAATTGGAACTAAAAAAAGCCACGGTCGAACTTAACCAGGCTTTTAATCAAATTGAAAAATACGCGCAGGAAGGTAAATATACGGGGATTTACTCGCTGCTGCAAATGTTTGTGATTATGACGCCGGATAGTACGGCGTATTTTGCGAATGCCGAACCGGATCATTTCAATAAAGCCTTTTTGTTCAATTGGCGAACGCGGGATAATCACCCCGTGGAAAACGGCTTAGCGTTTACGCGCCAAGTCCTTAATATTCCCATGGCCCACAAAATGGTCAGTGAATATACAGTCATCGACCAAGAACGTCAGAGCTTAATTCTCTTACGGCCTTATCAGATTTATGCGATTGAAGCCGTGATGCACCGGATTCACGACCATCAGGATGGTTTTGTTTGGCATACCACGGGTTCTGGTAAAACACTCACCTCATATAAGACCGCTAAATTAGCGGCGCAAGATCCCGGTGTCGATAAGGTCATCTTCTTAGTTGACCGGCGGGATTTAGACGAACAGACAACTAGCAACTTTAGTGCCTATGCCGCCAATGATGATATTGCCATTAACGAAGCCCAAAACACCGGTGATTTAATGCGTAAATTGCAACAAAATGACGGTAAGGTCTTGGTCACCTCGATTCAAAAGCTCCATCGGGCGGTCAAAAAAACGCAAGCCCATCTGGCAACCGGTAAGCAATCCCGCTTTAGTAAGACTTTAAAGCAACGGGTGATCTTCTTTGTTGACGAAGCCCACCGGTCGCAGTTTGGTAAGATGCAAAAGGAAATTCGGGACGCGTTTGTCAATAGTAATTGGTATGGTTACACCGGCACCCCCATCTTTAATGAAAATAAAAAACAGCTCAAAGGTGATCTAGCGGTTACGACTGAGGAGCTATTTGGTAAAGTCTGTCACGTTTATAACTTACGAGACGCCTTAGAGGACCAAGCCGTGTTACCGTTTAACGTGGAACACGTAACGACGATTGGGAAAGACACGTTAATAACCCGGGCCCTCGAAAAAGAAAATCAGCGCGTCAAAGCGCGTCGTGATAAGCAGGGCCGCCTGCTGAGTACGGCTGATGAAGCGAAAATTCGAGCCAAGATTCAAGCGACGTCAGTGAAGGACTTGGAAGAAACGTATTTAACTCCGGCTGACTTTGAAACTGATGAACATATTAACCAAGTTGTTCAATATATTTTACAAAAAGGCCCGCGTAAAACGAGTTTGGGTCATGGCAACTATAATGCTATTTTGACCACCAGTTCCATTGAAATGGCGCAACGCTATTATCAAGCCTTTAAAGCCGCTAAAAAGACTGCTCACAATCAGCTAGATCCTGATTGGCCCCGGATTGCGATTACTTATTCATTAAGTGAAAACGAAGATCAGAGTGCGCACAAACATGACCAAATGGCCACCATTTTAAAAGATTATAATCAGCAGTATCACACTAATTTTGATTTAGCTGATCTGAATCTCTATAACGAAGATGTCGCAAAACGGGCCGCCCGGCGTGAGGCGGTCTTTGCTCATTTGAAACCGGATCAGGAAATTAATCTAGTGATTGTGGTGCGGCGGTTATTAACGGGTTTTGATGCCCCTCGGCTAAACACGCTCTTTGTTGACCGCACCTTAGCTTATCAAGAACTCATTCAAGCTTACTCACGCACTAACCGGCTCCAAAACCGAGAATTAAAACAAGAAGGCCAAATTGTCACCTTTAGGGTCCCAGCAATCATGGAAGCGAATGAACGTGAAGCTTACAAGTTATATAGTGGCGAAGGCTCTTTTAATGTCATCATTCGTCCTACTTATCAGCAGGCCGTCTTAAAATTTCAAAAGGCTGTGGTGGATTTAAAAGCCATTGCCCCGACGCCGACGGCGGCCGATGACCTGAAAGGAACCACTGCTAAGGTACAGTTTGTGAAAGCCTTTCGCCAAGTGAATCAGCAATTGAATTCCTTATCCATGTACAACGATTTCACTTGGGAAAACAGTGAAAAGGCCTTTGGTATCGCTCAGCCCGAAGTAGAATCCTATACGGGTAAATATCTGCGGATTAAAGCGGCGGTTACTAACCAAGAGCCTGAGAAAGTCCCTGAAGAATTAGCTGCCTTAGACTTTTCCCTAGCCGTTGGTTCAGTCGTCTTGGTGGATTATGATTATTTGACGCAATTAATTCAAGATTGGATTGATGAACAGCAACAGTACACGACACCTGATCAAGCCCAAGCCCATATGACCGATTACCTGCAAAATAGTGCCAAAGTACAGGCTAGTTTGAATAAATTAGCGGAAACGCAACCGCAACAGGCCCAGTTAATTCGCGAAGCCATGCCTTATATTGAGCAACAAATGCAACAGTCTCAGCAACAGAGCACCCCAAATCAAGTGCCAGTAGCGTTGAATGCTCGGGAGTTGGTGGCTGATTATGCCCAGAGACAATTGGTCAAAAAAACGTCGGTATTCGCCCATACGTGGGGCTTAGATCAAACAGCCCTATTGCGGGTGGCGCGTGAACACACCGTGGGTACCGATGAATGGCATCATGAACAAGAATTAACGCAGTCAGCGAATTTAGCAGCGGCCTTACAAGCTCAAACTGCCGCTGGGCCGAAGATTCCAGCTATTTTGCCACTATACCGGATTAAGTCCCAGGCCGCTTGGCGGCAGTTTATTGAACACGATTTAGCAATTTATCTACAAAAATAAGTGAGGTTAAACAATGTCAGAAAAAACAACGCAAGCTAGTCAACTTGAAAGCGCCCTATGGAATGCGGCCGATGTCTTACGCGGGAAAATGGACGCTTCTGAATATAAAAATTATTTATTGGGGTTAATTTTTTATCGGTTTCTATCTGAGAAAACCTTAACGACCTTTAGTGATTGGGCAGGCGAAACCGAAAATGTCACCCGGAAATATGCTCAGTATATGGATCCTCAGTTTGAATTGGAAGGCGTCTCGGTGCAGCCCAGTTTAGTGGAGTATTTGCAAAACACGCTCGGCTATTTAATTCAACCACAAGCGTTGTACACCACCCTGATTGGCAAGATTCAAGCCCATACTTTTGCGTTAGACGATTTATCTCAAGCACTTCATGATCTGGAACAGTCGACACAAAATCTATCTTCAGCGCAAGACTTTTCGGGCTTGTTTGCCGATGTGGATTTAAGTAGTAATAAATTAGGCAGTTCTTTACAACAACGGAATCAAACTATCAGTGATACCATGTTAGCTTTAAATGCGATTGATCTCGTCCATCATCAAGGCGACGTCTTAGGTGACGCCTATGAATACTTAATCGCGCAATTTGCCAGTGATTCTGGTAAGAAGGCGGGTGAATTTTATACTCCACGGCAGGTGTCCGACATTATTGCCCAGATTGTGACTTATCAGCGCAATGCAGGTGACAACCAAGTGCGGACTATCTATGATCCAGCGGTTGGTTCCGGTTCACTGCTATTAAATGTCGGACAGCACGTGCAAGACCCCAATTTAGTGAGTTATCACGGCCAAGAATTGAACACCACGACCTATAACCTGGCCCGTATGAACCTAATGTTACATGGAGTCTCGTATGACGATATGCACTTACGCAATGGTGACACGTTAAGTAAAGATTGGCCGGTTGACGAACCTTACTTATTTGATGCGGTCGTCATGAACCCGCCCTACTCGGCACACTGGGATAACAGTGATAAACGCTTGTCTGATCCCCGTTTCCGCGACTATGGCGTCTTACCACCTAAATCTAAAGCCGACTTTGCCTTTCTGCTACACGGCTTTTATCATTTGCAGGAACACGGGACTATGGGCATTGTCTTACCCCATGGCGTGCTATTTCGGGGGGCTAAGGAGGGCAAAATCCGGCAAAAACTATTAATGGATAACCGGATTGATGCCATTATTGGGCTACCTGCCAATATTTTTCATTCCACTGGTATTCCAACGTTAATCATGATTTTAAAGAAACACAAAACCACTGACGACGTCTTGTTTATTGATGCGTCCCGGGAATTTGAAAAGGACAAGAATCAAAATAAGCTAACGGCAGCGAATATTCAAAAAATTGTGACCACTTATCAAAACCGGCAAGATGTTGATAAATATGCTCATGTGGCCTCACCGGCGGAAATCAAGGAAAATGATTATAATTTAAATATTCCGCGCTACGTTGATACGTTTGAACCGGAACCCGAGATTGATCTGAACCAAGTTAAAGCTGATCTGAAGCAACTGGACGAGGAAATCAGTCAGAATGAGCAAGCCTTTAATGAATTAGCTAGCCAGTTAGTGACCACCCAGGTTAATGACCAGTCAAAACCGGAGGCCCACAATGAGCGCTAACCAAACTAAATATCCGCAATTAAGATTTAAAGGCTTCACTGATC
>NZ_JBSOQX010000039.1:0-8518 GCF_053819265.1 Lacticaseibacillus sp. 30 | reverse complement strand
CTTTTAAGGTAACAATTGATTACCACAGATAGCAGAACCCTTGATATATAAGGATTCTGCTTTTTTGTTTTACCCTTAATTGCCGTTTCTTTCAAAAAATTGAGACCACTTTGAGACCACGGTCAGAGATTATCGAGTGCTTTGAGTGTTTTTTTAACCTGTTTAGCTTCGGCTTTTTTGAACATGTGTTCATAGATACGGAGAGTCATCGAAACATCTTTATGGCCAAGACGGCGAGAAATATAATAGATGTCCACATTTTGACTAGCTAGGTAAGCAACATGGTCATGTCTCAAACCGTGGAAAGTGATTTGTTTTTGGGCCGGTACCTGGATTTGGGTTTGATAGCTCTTAAGCATCTTGTTTGTGGCCGCATCTGTCGGGACTAAATGTCGGGTACTTCTAAAAACAAGATTGAGAGGATCCCGATAGCCCTGTGCCATAAAAGCCTCTGTCTGCTCTTTTTTGAGCTTTTTCAACAGTTGGGTAAGATCGTCCGGCATATCAATAACTCGAACAGAGGAGGGCGTTTTTGTGGGCATGAGACCTTGCCCAAAGTGATAGTCCCAAGTCTTATCAATATTGAGTTGCTGGTTTTTGAAATCGACGTCAGCCCATGTCAAGCCGACCACTTCGGAGTATCGCATTCCAGTGCCTAGTCCGACGGCAATTGCATATGAAGTATTCGCTTGGAAATTTGCTGTTTTATAGACTAGGTCTTTGAGCTTTTTCAAAAAGGGGAGTTCAAGAAATTTAAGGCCAGGATCTTTTGCAGCTTTGCCAACAAACTCAACCCCCTGCGTAAAGTCCCGGTTAAGTATTTGGTTGTTGATGGCAGCCTTGACCATGCCACGTACATAGGCGTTAATTTTTCTGACAGTATCCTTAGCATGTGTTTTGCCGTAATTGTTGATGAAATCTTGCCATCGATCAAGGGTGATGTCTTTGAGTTTAGCGACACCAAAGAAGTCTTTTAACGCCGTTTTAAAATAATCGTACCGATTTTCGGTAACCTTGGCGTGTTTGCCTCGCTTATAGCGAGTGAGCCACTCTTCAAAGTAGTTAACAAAGCCGACTTCGCGATCAAGCATGTTAGCGCCTTGTTCTAATTCGGAGGCTAAGATCTGGGCATCACGTTTAGCTGCTGCTTGACGGGCATAGCCACGCTTGCTTTTGGCGTGGCGTATACCTTGGTTGTCATAATAGTAAACACGGTAGCGCCATTTGCCAGTATTTTCTTGGGTTATGCTGATTGTTGCCATGTCACTTGCCTCCATCTTTGATATAATGAGGCACGCAAAGAGCGTACTTCATGAACTATGCTCCTAGCACTTGTATGTTGCGTCTACCCATGCTTCCAAGCAGTGGGGTAGGCGCTTTTATTTGTTTCTGCAGAATTCAATGAGTTTCTTGATGCGCAAGTCTGATTCTGGTGGAAAGCCAATTACGTCGTTCATTACCATATGTTGGATCTCTATGAATTCACTATTTCTCAGCCTATTGAGATTCCCAATGTCTCGAAGCGCGCTCAGGAGTCCCTCATACTCATTGGTAAATATGGCGAGGACAAGCAGTAGAGAAAAGATATCTGATTGTCCGTAACCATTAGCGTAGTCTCTGCTTGACAAAATGGCAGTGTCATTTACTGCTCCAATCACGGAAGGTGAGAGTTTGGAATCACTTGTTGGATACGATAAACGCGTCTTTAGAATGCTCGTTCCATGTGCGATTGTGTTCCGGAAATCCTGTGCAACGTCCAATCCGTCACGGAGAAGTTTTAGTGCTTCCTCATCAGTGATGTTACGTCTTGGATAAAGATCTTCAAGTACTGCCCGTTTGATTTCCGGAGGACAGATGGTATACCATCGCGCAGCCAAACCGAAACTAATGTCATTCACTAGAATCCAAGGCGGCACGTGATTGTGTTTTTCTCTATACATCTCTAATGATGCTGAAACACGGAACCTTGATGGCTCGGTTTCGTCTTGCCCGTCATGCTTTGTTTTATGAAGTCCGGTAGCAAACTCGCGAAGCTTACGTAAGGTAGGAGTTGGTGACATGTTGAGTCTCGGATAATTCTTGGGACTTAAGTATCCACGCTCCCCTGGATGCCCTTTATGAAAGACCCCAAAAGTCTCGGCAACATGGTAGCTCAGCGAAGTTTCAAAAGTATTTTCAAAATGGATGACGAGCGGCAAAAGAATACCGGAAAGAATCTCATCGATCTGCTTAATGGTAGAGAACAGATTAAAGGGACGTTCAGGACAGAACTTTTCATCATCGGTGTGTTCCAGCTTATCCTGGTAGGCATTGACGAGGTTATAGTAGCCGTATTGCATAAGCATAGATTTAACATATGCTTCCTGCCCATTTGGAACAATGATATTATGATCAGACAATTTAGCAATCTGCTCGCCATATGTTTTGAATGGTTTATCTGCTTTCAATTATCTTACCCCACTGAAAAAGGCGTAACCCGAAGGTCACGCCTTTTTTTGAGTACCTTTCGTCAAAGGACAAATTGCCGAAAGACAAGGTACTATCGCGTAACCAAAGTATACATTGAGCTGAAATCTCTGTCAACGAATAGTTCAAGACGTGAAGACCCTAACCTGATCACCAACGTGAATAGTTTTATCTTCAAGAGTGGTTTGGGCGAGTGGTTTGATTTCGTCTTCCTGAATATCAAGATCGCGAGGTGTTTTGGAGGTCGTTGAGGTCCCATAAATTTGTGTCAATGATTTGCTCATCTGTGAAAAAAGGTTGGCATATGGACCTGAAGCGTGTTCAACGTGTATTTTCTGTGCGACAGCAAACGAGGGTTCAGTATGTGTAACTTCGAGGGAGTCTTTTTGGAAAGTGAAGTACCCCAAACTACGGCCGTTATCGTCAGTAATCTTATCGCCAACTACGATGATCTCAACCTTATCGCCAACCTCAACATGAGCGTCCCGTCCGATATCGATGATAACTTCAGATTTGCTGATTATTCTGACTACCTTACCGTTAACTTCCATTGTCATGCTATTACCTCCTTATCAACTTGAGAGTGTCGGTCAAGCTGCGTCTGACCATTTACTTCTAAGCGCTTTTTAATTGTTGAGATTTTTTCTATCGTTGGTTTCTCGCAACGCTTGAATATCTTTAAGGTCCTGTTTGTTTAACTCTAGTTTCATCTGTGATTCTTTTGCGGGTTCAAATATTGGCCACTCACCAACTAATTCAATCGACCCAATCTCAATTTGATCGGGAATAACGAGTTCGTTTTCTAGCATTTCCCGCAATGTTGTGACGGTAGATTTGATTCGTTGAAGATTCTCCTCAATATCCTTGCCAAGGTCCTCCATCTCCGGTGCGATTTTTTTAATAAAGCGATTCTTGATTTCTTTGAACCTACGCATGTATCGACGCACCAACAGAGTTTGATCATCAAATGTTTCGGAATAGTACGGCGCGCGCACGAAGAGTCGTACTTGGAAATATTCAACAGGTAATGGGTCTGTGCTGAAGGGATCGAACGGAACTAACTCACCGTCGTAGGCATCAAACTTTAAGACAACAATTTTGATTGACATCAGCTAATCCTCCTTTGCTAGTTGCTCTAATATTTTGTTGATTCGTTCCTCTCTGATTTGATAAAGCCAGCACTGATCACGACAGAAAGCTGTGCGGTCATGCTTACTAGTTGCCATTACTTTTTGAACTAGCTCATCGGTTTTTTGGCTTGCTTCACGTAAGACTTGAACTTGAGAGGTGCGTTCATTTCTGGGCAGTGTTTGGTTGTCCTCTAACAGCTTGATCACAATTTTAGCCTTGTATGTTCGGATAGGGCGGCTGTCTTCAAGTTGATGTTGGATTAAGAGATTGTTCATAGTCGAGGGTCCTTTCTCTCAAATACATTATGACTGGATAAAGCATTGATATTAAAAGACTCCTTATTTTCCAAATTAACCTAAGGTGAGTCTCAATATATGTGCTTTTGATTTGCTAACAGAGGCTGAGTAATCATTTCTGCTTTTACCCCGATCCAACTAATGGATCGGGGCTTTTTTATTTTTGTCGTTTTGAGACTTGTAGAACATGTTTCTTTAGTTGTTCGTACTCCGACGTGGTAATTGCGCCAGAGTCGAGTAATTGTTTGATTTTGACTAAATCATTGATCTCTGAAGAAACAGTGTTGTTGCCATCGGCTAAATATGCAGTGATAGAGCTAGTAAGTGCACCGATAAGTCCAATGCCATTAAACATAAGCAAAATAGCTGCAATTCTTCCCATAAGTGTGTGGGGGGAGATGTCGCCGTAACCAACAGTTGTAGCAGTCACAATGGCCCACCAAATGGAATCACTGTATGTTGCGCCTTCAGCCAAGGAATAGATTGCTGATGCAATGATTATCAATATCACTGACAGCCACAAGTAATAAATAAGGCCTCCTCTATGAAGAAATTTCTTCGCTCGTTCCTGTAATATGCCAGTGATTCCTGCAAGCCTTGTTAGACGAAATGCTCGACTTAGTCTGACTACTCTTAATGCGCGCGCAAACCTAAAAAACGAAAAAATAGTATTAAAAGGAATGATGGCCAAAAGATCGAGTAAGTGGGTTTTGAAGAATTTGAATTTGTTTTCGGCTGTTAGTAGTCTTGTGAAATAGTCAATGGCAAAAATTATTAGAATTGTGTTATCAATGACGACGTATGGAAAGGTAGAGAGATTAATTACCGAAGAGTAATCAAGAATGACTAAGATGATTGAAATGATAGCGAGTAGCGCAATAACGACATTGTAGTAACGAAAGAACCTCGAGTCTGATTTCAATACGCAATCCCCATTACGCCAAAATTTTTAAAGCAGTATTTTTCACTAAGTTGAAGTAGCGTTCGGGGATCCTATAAGTTTCCATGAAGTTTACAGGATTAAAATCCTCGATATCCATCCAATCATCGAGAAATAAATTCATTAATATTTGAACAGCTTTTTGATTGGCTGCTGCCTCTTCAGGATTAGTATCACAGCGAGAATAGGCTGCATAATCGGTTCCGCCATTTAGAACATGGGCTGTCTCATGAGCAATCTGTAATGGAATCTCTCTTGGTTGGTACCAATTCATATTGATAATAATCAGTCTTCTGGAAGGAATTGCAATGGGAATCCAGTCTTCAGGAATTTTTGATTTTGCCATAACGCTAATATTGTGGTCATAGGCATAATTGAATAAGGTTGTGGTTACTTCATCAAACATATCACTTGCCCCCATCCAGAATGCGACGAATCATTTCTAGTTCCTCAGGTGGGATGGGTTTTCCTTGCCACGACATGATTGTGTCTTCATCTTTCATGGCTGCCTTGAGGTCAAATTGCTGCGGCTCGTCATTTTTTTCTTCTTCGGTCAGATCTTCATAAGTCACGCCTAAAACCTTGGCTACTGCCAAAATTGATGGCTTTGATGGGACATAGCCGGGACGATTCCATTTATATATGGCATTAATACTTAAGCCAGCTTTTTGAGCAGCATCCTGTAAACTCATACCTCGTAATTTTGCAAACTTTTTTGTCTTCTCAAACAGCGTCATATTAGTAATCTCCTCCACTGCTGAGGACGCGCCAAAAATATTCAAGATTAAAATAGTTGACTTAAATAATCCTGAGTATTATAGTTTAGTCATCAGCTAAGGTTGTTAGCTGGTAAAGGAAGTATCAAGATAGCCGGATTCGTCGCCATACGCAGTCCGCGACTTTCAAGATGCTCTCTTTACCTATACCTTGATTTTATCCCTGGGATTAATAAAGGTCAACTATTTTATAAGCTGATAGACAAACTAAACGAACAGGAGGTGATCACTGGTATGTCAACGATGTTGAAGCGTTTCAAAAAGCAACTTATTGACTTGGATCTAACACAAGCCGAGGTCGCAAGAAAATTTGGCTGGTCAAGTCAATATGTACGGGACTTGATGGGCGGAATGGCGTTTGGCCCTGCAGCGGAACGCAATCGCGCCGCTGTTATCGCTTTTCTTGCAAAGGTAAAGGAGGAATCCAAATGAATGGGTTAGTGATCATGCATGAGCAACAGGCAGTTACTACGAGCCTGAAGGTTGCCGAAGTTTTCGGTAAGGAGCACAAAGTTGTGCTTCGCGCAATCGAGGACAAAATTCAATCGGCACAAAATTATGCCGATTACAAAAAGATGTTCGAGGCAAGCACCTATACCGACTCGCGCGGCCGAGAACAAAAGGTCTATTTCATGAATCGTGATGGATTTACGTTCATTGCGTTTGGTTTTACCGGGAAGGTTGCAGATCAATTCAAACTGAAATACATCTCGGCATTTAACGCAATGGAAAAGACGATCAAGTCACTGCCGATTAAAAAGCTGGATCCTGTCAAACAAGCAGAGATTTCGATGACTAATGCCAAGACGCGACAAGCGAACGCTTTGTACCGAATTGCTATGAAAGCCGGATCGATTAGCTCGCAGCAGGCGCTGTTGGCAAAGGCGGCTGAAGCAATCACTGGTGAGATGGTGTTGCCGACAATGCGAACAGAGGAGTTCAGCGCTACCCAAGTGGCTGAAAAGTTAGGCATCACTTCAAACAAGGTAGGACGTATTGCCAATCGAATTGGGATCAAAGCAGAGCAACCTGGCCAGAATGAATTCGGACGTTGGTCGGCCAGCAAGTCACAGCACAGCGACAAAGAAGTGCCGCAATGGCTTTACACAAAAAAGGGATTGGCTGCCATTCGATCAGCAATAAAGGAGTGAAGTACGTTTGGAGTCACAAAAGGTGATTAGAAAAGAATTGCCGGTGGTTGCATGCCAGACGATTGATTTATTAGAAGCAGCAGTTTCTAGAGAATTGCAAAAGAAAAACCCACATGCAACGCTGCGGGTTGGACTGCTTGGAATAGTTGCTTTAGGGCTTATAGCAATCACTCGAGTAGACGAGTTTTCGTCATTTGAGGCTCAAAAGTTGGAGAGGTGAACCAACACGGATGCTTTTAAAATACAACCAGAAATTACGGTCACTTTACCGACAGGTTGGGAGCTAATTGAAACCAGTCGACGTAAAGATCTTGAACAGCGTGCCGACATGTCAGAGTGGTGGTCAACAAAGGATGTTGTCAAGCGATATAAGCATGACATGCGTTGGCTAAAGAAAAACATTTTGGAAAAGCCAGAATTTATGGAAATTCTCAGATATCGAATGGTCATGTATGCGGGAGATGGTGGCAAAGATTGGACTTTCGAACCAGTCAAGTTTTCTGAGTTTATGCGTAACTACTTTCCTGAAATTGCGAAAGGAATTGGTGAATAATGATTGGTTATTTACTAATTGCTGGTGGCTTCGGCGTGATCGTTGGTCACTGCTTAGGCCACAGCGGAAATTGGAGGCAGTGGATTGAATGAAGCAGCTATAGCTAAGCTAGGTCCACTTATCTCCTACTTGTCTATCCAGGCTGAGAACGCACGTCTGGTTGGCCATAATTACCGTCAAGGAACGGATAAGACGCGAGCTTATGCCATGGGACGATAAGACGGCTTGCAAACCGCCATCAGCTTAATCAACGAAATAATTGGCAAAACAAAAAGCCGCTAAGCGCTGTACCGCTTAACGACCAAAGAAATGTGGTATCAAATGAGTGACCTCATTATACCACAGAAAGAAATGAGGTAAAACAATGGCCAGAGAAATTGGCAAGCAACTTGATCGTCTTGAATCACTTGCATACAAAGTAAGAACTAATCAGTACCTTTTGGATTATTTGAGAGAATGGGCAGAAACCAAGTGCGATCTGTTCAGGGATGATGATCCTCACATGACCGATGGTGAGAAGATTCAAGACCGGCTGTTCCTAAAAGACAACTTTAAAAAGTACATGGATATCTTGGGTCAAACATCACTCGATATGATCAAATTCGAAGCAGAATTAATGGATGTTCGCCAAAACATTGCCGATCAATGCTTCCATGAAGGCGGTGTCGATCATGAATGAGAAGCCTAGTTACTATGCAATTATCCCAGCAGATGTTCGCTATCACGAAAAGCTGTCTGATGGGGCTAAGCTTCTCTATGGTGAAATCACTGCTCTCAGTAATAAGAACGGGTATTGCTGGGCCTCAAATGATTATTTTTCTAGGCTGTATTCAGTCAGTATCAGCACCATAAAAAGACGATTACAAGCTCTTGAAGAACTCGGTTTCATTAAACGAATTGTTAAATATAAGGAAGGAACTACCGAGGTAGAGAAGCGATTTATCAGTATTACCCCTGAGGTCAAAAATGAGCCTAGGTGGGGTCAAAATTGCACTGGGGGTGGGGTCAAAAATGAGCCAGAGAATAATACAAGTATTAATAATACAACAACAACATTAGGGGAACCGGAGCTCATTAATTTTTGGGAGAAAAACGGTTTTGGTTTTATCAGCCCAAAGAACCGTGCAGATCTCATGTACTGGGTAGATGATTTCAAGAAGATTGGCTCAACTGACGAACAGGCAGTTCAGGTAGTCAAACAGGCA
>NZ_JBSOQX010000038.1:0-11854 GCF_053819265.1 Lacticaseibacillus sp. 30 | reverse complement strand
ACTTGATACTGAGCCCAAGCTCAAGCAACCCTATGAGACCTACTTAGCGCTTCATGATGCTTTGATGGTGAAGAAACATCCGGCGGAACTGGCAAACCTGTTAGCTACTTACGAGCCAAACGGTACGGCAATGGACATGATGATCGCGACGCTTAAGCGCCACAAAGTCGCTGTTCTCGCCGCTGTCACCAGCTCTTATTCCAACGGTCCGATCGAAGGCGTTAACCGCCTCATCAAGTCACTCAAACGATCCTGTTTTGGCTTCAAAAATCAGCTGAACTTCTTCAAACGAATCTACCAAATCACGGCATAACATGACAAAGACGGCTCCCCAAATGGAGAACCGCCTCAAATGATAAATTTATGCTTCAACACCAGTTGACGCAGAGCCAAAAAAGACTGCCAGAACCAAGTGAGTTCTGGCGGCCTCTAATGAGTTTTACTAATCAATAATTAGAAGTTATGCCCTTTTTTTTCGAATATATAATACAGTCACGCAAGCTATTAAAATTACCCCCAGAACAGAAATTCCTGCCATCACGCGTTCACCCGTACTTGGCAAAAAACCGTGATTGTCCTTAGATCCTTTATCCGACTTTGTACCTGACAAATCCTTACTAGCAATATTAGTCTCATTAGCATTACTAGTACTGGATGATGCTTGTCCACCAGTGTTAGATGAACTTTGGGAACTGCTATCATTAGAGTTTTGACTATTATTTTCGCTATTTGATGCAGAAACTAATTGCTTAAGGGCACTTTGCAAAGCATTAACGGAAGCATCTACTTGATCTTGTGTAGCACTATCATTGTTTAAAATTGATTTTGATTCAATTAGTTTAGCTTGCAACTCTTGCCAAGACTTGACAGTATATTGATTGCTAGCTAATTTTTCAACAGATTTAATCAAGTTTTCTAGCAAAGTTTTGTTAGTATTCGATGAACTCACAGCCTTAATAGTTATTTTGGCATCAGCGATATTGGGTAGATTAGTGGTCAGAGTTAATACTTGTTCTTGGGAATTAGTAGGAATATCGAAAGTAAACTTACCACCGGCCCCGACGTCTGCGGTAATAATGACCTTTCCAGTTGAGTCTTTAACCGATAACGGTTCTCCAACTTGCCAATCACTATCAACAACTGTGCCGCTAACTGTTGCCTTTTTGTTGTCACTGCTGTAGGAAACATTGTCAATCTGAACCTTTTTTTGCTGAAGTTGCGCTTTAGTTAACAGCCCTAACTTGCGTTTGAGATCTAGAATGCGGAAAACGTGTTCATTGATTTCTGATTCCTTAATAGTGCCGCTAGTTACTGCTGCATGAATCTGTGGAATAGCGGTTTCATAATCATTATTCATGATGCAATCATTTCCTGCTTCAACAGCAAGAACATCAACAGGAACTTGATCATGTTCTTGAGCAAATTGCTTGATAGCTCCCATTTCCAATGCATCGGTAATGATTAAGCCATTATAACCAAGTTCATTACGCAACAAGTCTGTAACGACCTTTCGTGATAATGAAGCTGGGTATACTGGGTCAACAGCTTGCATTACGATATGTGCAATCATTACTGAATCTGCTCCTGCTGTAATACCGGATTTAAAGGGAAGCAAATCCTCTTTTTCAAAATCCGCCTTAGATTTTGTAACAACTGCAAAATCCGTATGCGTATCAATCGCTGATCCGTAACCCGGAAAATGTTTAAGCGTTGCTGCAACACCAGCATTCTGCCATGCAGGGATCACATTCGTAATATAGTTTGCAGTTGCCAAGTAATCTTGACCAAAAGTTCTGCCATAAATAAAACTAGAAGTATCAGGCGTGCTGTCAGCTACTGGTGCATAGTTCCAATTGATGCCCAGATTTTTTAGAATAGTTCCGACTTCACTAGCCTCTTTTGTTACATTGGCCATTCCGCCATTAGCATAAGCCGTTTGTGGTGAAGGAAAGCTTCTACCATTCGCAATTAGAGGATTTTGTGATAAGCGTGAAACTGTTCCTCCCTCTTGATCAACACCAATCAATAACGGCAGGCTTGCTGAGTTTTGAAAACTTTGCACCTTCATCTTGAAATTATTCTGTGCTTCGGTAGCTGTTTTTCCTTCAACACTAGTGAAATCAGCTCCATATACAATCAACCCACCAAGGTTGTATTTTGCTATATCAGATCGAGCTTTATCCGTATCTTGCAATGTTCGAGACACAAACATTTGTCCAATCTTTTGATCTAAGGTCATATTAGAAATATAGGCATTAATATCGGCATCGGTCACTGATGTAGTATCAGCTTTTACGATTTTTGGAGTTGAATAGAGTCCTATTGAACTGGCTATTAGGCTAACACAACTAATAACGCAAAAAATAATCCTTGTCAGCTTTTTCATTTCTGGTCCCCATTTCTATTTAGTGAATGTTGAGCAGTACAAACGTCATCGTGTTCAAGAACTACAGTAATTGATAAAAAACTTTTGAAATTCCTTCCCGATTCCATTTACGCCGTCATTGTAACAAGAAGCCTGAAACCTTCAACGTATTTGTTTACGATAGTCTTTGCACGAAGCTTCAAAAATTCTCACCTCCCATTGCTTTGCTCGAAGTCGATTAATTCCAACGTCGTTAGTGACTGGTAATCATTTTTAAATGGATATTCCCGTAGTTAAGCACTGACAAAAAAATACGAGACTCCAATTTTCTTTACCATTTAAGTATAAAAGCTCACATGCTTAGAATTTACGAACGGTCGTTTAAAGTCTAGCAATAAAAAAATAGCTTTATACGCGTTGCTAAAATGAATTTTAAAAGCGATTACACATTCAATTGTAAACGCATTTATATAATATAGTCAATAAAGAAATTATTTTTTGCTGTCTTAAACTGGTATACCCTTAATTTTAATTCTAATAAGGAGCTTTCCACCTGTATCGATACTTTGTAATAATAAAATTAAAGCACACCGCTTATTGGTATATACCCATATTGAGAGCTACCATTAGCCAAAAACGAAAAAATCTGCCCTTTTTTGCTAAAATGGTGTTTGCATAGCAAGCCATTTAGAAAGAAGGACAGGTCTTTTTTCACATTTTCTGGGTGGTAACTTTAATTATGCAATCTAGGATTAGTGTCGGCTTTGGTTACGCTGATGCAGAAGTAGCTGGCACTTCTGGTTTTGGGGCGCAAATGAAGGTTGATCCGACAAACCACACAGACGATTTAATTCGCGCTGCTCGTTTTCTCCTCCATAGTAAGTAGAACGGACACGCCGTTAGAAATGTCTCAGTTCGCGTTAATCGCATCAGTCAAGCAAGTACAATGCAACTTAGTCTCTTTGAATCAGCAGAGAAGGAGGAAGCAAACGTTTTGTTAGATCAAACCATAGATAAGATTCGGCAGCTATATGGCTACAAAGCCATTGTTCGAGGTTACTCAAAAGAAATAGGCGCAACCGCAATTGATCGCGCCGGATTGGTAGGTGGTCATCATGGATAAAGCAACCGAACTTCGACTTGGTATCAAATCCATGCTGTCACAGTACGATCATTACTTCACCCGTGCGCCGCACACCCGTTATTGGTTGGTTGTCGTCGATAACCACTTTGAAGACTGCTACTCCATCTTCATCTACATGCAGCGGTTCAAAGCAAAGTTGAGCAAAAGCTATGAGATTGCCTGCTTTGCCCGCGATAAAGACCTGTACACTATCTCGATGCCTTAACCAAGCATTCAACCCTAAGTGTTGAATATCATGACACACGGCATTTAATTCACCCTGATTCTTATATTTTTGAAGACCTAATTCACGGTCACCATTATTTGTGATTTTCAATTGTACTTAGTGATTATTATTTTAGTTTGCGTTTTCCCTTATCCCTTTATCGACTTTCTCGGTCTGCTTGTAAGCATCCATTTGTTCGAGTATGTCAACCATTTCCTGATAGCGTTTGGCGGTCGGGGAATCTAGTTGTTCAACCTTCTCCGCCAACAGATCCTGCACAATATCCTTCGCTGAACTTCCTAAACCAAGGTTTTGAAGCGCTGATATTTGGTTGCGGACGTGATTGTCCACTCTCACATTAGCTGGGTAGGTGACATTTTTGATTATCCCCTTCTCTTCTCCAGTAACGTCACTTCGGGAAACCTGATTTTCAACTTGTATAGTTGGGCCCCGCTTGAGCAGCCGTTTTTTCTTTGTGCCATCGGCTTCCTTTTTATCTTCAGACTCATGATGGTGCACCAGTCCTGCCATCTTAATCGGCCTCCTTTAGACGCTGAACGATCTCGTCTGCTACCGCAGAAAAGACCTTATGTACTTTCTTATCCCACCCATCGTGAATGTTGTCAGTGATACCTGTCATGTCATATCGTTTAATACGCTCCATGATCATTACAGTATTCTTAAACATATTTTCTTCGCCGAATTCCTTGGTCGCAGCGTCCAGAATTGATTGATCAACTGCAGCCCGGCGCTTTGAGAGAACTGGCAAAACACCAAGAATATCTACTGACGCATTAAACTCGTCGATTAAGGTCTTCTGAAGGTAGGCAATAAAGTTCTCTGCACCTGTTAGTGCTCTTTCCTGTGTCTGAAGGACAATAACAATTTGATCCGTAGCAAAAAACGCCGAATCATTTTGCAAGCTCATCGTCGGTGGCACATCGATAAAGATGAAATCATAATCTGATCGAAGTGGATCAACCAGTTGCTTAAAGAAGCCAACCTTTTCCGCTTCGCCTTCAAATTGTCCGTCCAGGAATCGTGGATATTGGGCAAAGTCTACCCCATCCGGTAATAAGTCCAAATTTGGCGCTATATTAATTCTAATATCTTTTAATGGCTGATTAGTAATGATTGCTGCCATTAGTGAAGTCTTTACTGTGATGATATTTTCTTCGGTCGATCCAGTCTTTAAAAGTAACTCTGTTAAATTGGCCTGAGGATCAAAGTCAATTGCTAAAACTTTAAAGCCCTTCTTTGCCAATGCCCAGCTCAGTAATGCAGTACTACTCGTTTTACCAACGCCACCCTTAAAATTTGCCATACTCAATACAGTTGCCATAAAGTACCGCCCCCTTTTTCGTTAAGCCTACAATGGTATTAACACAATGTCAATAATTAAATAAATGCCGAAAATCAGTAATTCGCACTATTGTGTTAAATGTATAATGTTATTAACATAGTGGTAAATGAATTTAACATTATGCATTATATATAGTGGTAAATTCATAATGTTATTAACATAGTGGTAAATGGTAAGTGGTAAGTGGTAAATGTTTGAGTTTACGTCAGAGCTTGCCGAAACGGCGCCACTGGTTGAAAATAAACTTAATCAACGCGTTCGCTGAACGTTAGTACTAAATTTTTAGACACAAAAAAGCTCCGTCATCATATGACGGAGCATCATCGTAGCTCTAATCCAGCTACCGGTGCAGACAATCTTTCCTGCAAGTCAAATTGCCGCATCAGATCAAGTTTTCGCTTTACGCTCATTTTAGCAAGTCAATTGCTGAGAAGCAAGAGAGCAACGAGTAGGGACTGGGTAGCTGGAGAAGCTGTTCAGTCCTTTTTGTGTGACTGAACAAATAAACCAGCTAAAACGGAGGTACATATTATGTCACAGGATTCATTCAAATTCTATAAAGCCGACAGCGTTTATGGCAATCTTTTCTTCCAATTCCCGAAAATTCTCATGTACGGCGATCAGTATAAGGCACTCAGTCCAATGGCTAAATTAGCCTACATGGTTTTAAAGGATCGGCTAGAATACTCTCTCAGAAACAACTGGGTGGACGAGGACGGCAACATCTACTTTGTTTATACGAATACTGAACTCAAGGAACTATTCAACTGTTCCGAAAAGACCGTGATTAAAACCAAAAAGGAACTAGAGGGTCTTAATCTACTGCGGCAGAAGCGCATGGGCTTTCAGCCTAAAGCGGGTAAACAGCTGCCAAATCGGCTCTACCTTGCTGACCTCGATGTACAGGCTACTGATGTTTATTTGCGTGGCGAGCAGCCAGAAACGGCTGAACCCCTTGCTGCGCGCAGAACTGTAAATTCTACAGTTCAACATGACACCGTTGAACCCCTTGCTGCGCGCAAAGCTGTAAATTCTACAGTTCAGCATGACACCGTTACGAAGGACGCTCATGCCTTTGCTACAAGCAGAACTGTAAATTCTACAGACGATCTAGATAATAACTTAAGATCAAATACTAGAGACAATAAAGAGACAGAAAAGCTGAACTTTTCTACTAACCGATATTCACCCGAGATCATTCAAAAACAAAATCAAGACCTTGTGCGAAGAGCGAAAGACTATTTAACAGAATCAGCCAATGGTGGCCTCTTTTTAAACAGAGAAGGGGTAGAACTGCTTGGGCTTTGGTGCAATTCTCCAAAACAGATGCATCGGATCCTGGGTATTATCCTAAATGCCAAAAAGGCTGTAGAAAAGGAACATGAAGGAACGACGATTGTTCTAGATGATCCGCAGTGCCAAGAAATGATCAACAAGACTATGCGCCGGTTTTTCAATGTTCTTCGTTCTGACAGTAAAAAAATTAACAACGTCGAAAATTACTTGTTTGGTGCTATGAAAGAGACCTTGGTGGCATACTGGAATAAATCACTCATGACAGCTAATGGAGGCGGCCCTAATGAGTTCTAAAGAGTTTAATCAACGAAAACGTGAAGCCTTTCCGGAAGAGGTAGCGCTCAAAAACCTCAAAGAGCTAACTGAGGCAGAACGTGCCGGTCTGCATTTACTCATGATTCAAACGAGTGATCCTGATGAACGAGAGGATATTCTGGCAGAGGCACAAAAAACTGCTAATCAACGAGCGGAAGAAGCTAGAAAGCACAGCTATGTCGCCGTCAAAGAACGCTTGAACCGGGGGAAAACAGAGACTGATACTGAGTTAAAAACCTTTACACAGCATCGCAATCGTCACGTCAAGGTGCTGGGAAAAGACACCATGATGGCAGGTTACTTCATGACGCCTAAGCGCATTCGACCGACCAAATACTATTGGCTAGTCCCTGATGATTTAGTCATTCCGGATCGGCCATTAGGGCGAGTTGCGCACGGTCGCGGCAAAGATGGCCAATTACAAGATGGCCGGGTTGTACCAGATCAATTTATGATTGAGTTCACAAGTCAATATGCCTCATCTGTGCAAGTCAAACAAGGACAAAGAACTGAGCGACAACGGCAGAAGAATTTCCGGTTTGACTGATCAGAAAGCCTGGTATGCAACCCAAACGGTTTCTTGAATTTTAGCTGGCACTTTAGCCGGAACCAGATTGTTTGGCAAGCATCACAGCCAGGTGATTTCGGCGACGGTATTTATGCACCTTATGGTGAAACCGCAGTTAACCGGGTTAAAGCAGCCGCAACCAAGGTTTACAACAATGTGATGAATAATAGTGATACCGCCAATACGACCATGATCCTAGCAGTACAAGGGGCGACTGACGTGCAAGGTTATCACAAGTTCACTTACACCGTTCAAAGCAATCAGGCTGGTACCGCAACCTTGAACTTCAAGAACCAGGTTGCTGGCATGAAGGTCGTTGATGCCAATGGCAATGCGATCGCCAATAACACCGTTACAATCGGTCAGGCATTCTCACTGTTGATTCCAGACAGCACCCCGACTGGGAATCTGACGTTTGACATCAATGGGAGCATTAAAGCCATTGTCCCAGTGGTTTACAACGATGGTGCGCAAAAGTATCAAGATAGTATTTCACTGGTCACAGGTGTGGTCAAGCCACTATTAGCTGGTAATAAAGCTAAGTGGACACGGGCTGCTGGTCTGATCAAAGTCCATAAAGTTGATCAGGATGGCAAAGCTTTAGCTGGTGCCGAATTTGCTTTGACAGATAACTTGGGTGGCAAATTGACCACTGTTACTGACAAAAACGGGATTGCACAATTCCAGATTCTTGCCAATCGCACCTATACGCCTGAAGAAACTAAGATCCCTACAGGGTACCAAGGAAGCTTTAAGCAGACCGGCATTACCTTGACAAAGGATGGTCAAACCTTCGAACACACCGCCAAGAATACACTTGAAAAAGGGATTGTTAAGATTCATAAGGTTGACCAGAATGGTAAAGCCTTAGCTGGTGTTGAATTCACCTTAACGGACAATCTTGGTAACAAGCAAACGGCTGTTACTGATAAAGATGGCAATGCACAATTTGCCATTGTCGCTAACCGGATGTACTCACTTAAAGAAACCAAGACGCTGGCCGGCTATGTTGGTAGCTTCCAGAAGGATGGCATCACGAAGGTACCGACCCTAGTTCATTATAAAAAGGGCAAAGTGGTGACGCAGTACACCGGTTACCGCGAGCAGCAAATCGACAAAGTGCTGGCTGGTGGCAAGGCAGGTGAACATTAAAATGATGAATCAAGGTATTCACTTTCAAGACAAAAACAAGTACAGTCTTGGTCAGACTTTCGATCAAGGCAACAACCAATTTCAATTTGCTGGGGTCGATACGGACAAGCAAAACGCCGCCATGTACTTCTATGTAACCAAGAACACCATCGACCCGCTGGCACCTTTAACGACTGTCGTCGTGACCAAAAAGACACATAGCGGCAGTGACTTCCATACCCAATTGAAACAAATCGCCGATGACTATTATGTGGTCAGGTTTAAGAAAAGTGCGATCAGCAATGGCCGCTTGTTTGTCAAACTAGGTTCCAAAAAAGACTTGTCAGGGGTCACGAGTGCGATTGATTTTGTTCTCCTAGACCTTCGCCATCCTACCAAGGTGACGTCCTTAACAGAAGGCGTTTATCTTAAAAACTACCTCAAGATTTTGCGAAGCAACACGACCAACCGAGTCGCTTCCTTAGAAAAGAAGCTTGTCCAATACAATCATGATCTGCAAATTTTGAAGACTAGTTTAGCCCGTCAAAAAGACACCGCCAACTTGCAAGTCGGTAAACAAAAGCGAGCAACTGAACAACGCATGATGCAAACCGAGACGAATATACAAGACAAGAAACAAGACATCAGCAACACGCAAAGTGCCATTAAGGTGGCACAGAACAATCTTCAAAGTTACGAGAAGCGCTATCAAAATTACGCTCATCATTGAGTGCGTATGTATATTTGCAGGTAGTGCAACTTGTCGTGTGCGCTTCATGTTGTCGTCGATCCACTGGTGAGTTGCGAGCGTTGCAACACCGAAACTGTGCTTGTTCGCGTGGTCAGGTGCCATTTTTGGCAAATGTTGCATTTTGGAGAAATATTAAACACTGTCCTCTGTATTCCAACTCGCACAAGGGATTAGGTGCGATTGATAAATGTTGGATTTTCTTTTAAAATTCAACATCGTCTTTTTTCTAATGTTGAATTTTATCTCATAATACAACAATTCACTAGGAACGTGACCCCACCATAAATCAAACCGCACTGCGGTTTACCCCACTTTTGGGGTCAGATTTACCTTATGCTCTTTCTTTATTTAGGGGTGTGTCAGATCATCCTAAAAATACGCTTGTTTCGACCGGGCCATTTTTGAGGCCGGTTGGTTCGCAACTCAGATTTTTCTGATCGTTTGCCTGGTGAAAAACGTTCACGTTTTGACCAGAGTAGTCGCAACTGTTTACCAAAAATCGTCCGGTAACGTGACGCGATTTTAAAGCCGTGTGGGTTTGCCAGGCGACAGTTTGTCATCACTATGAAGGAGGCTTTGAGATGGATAAACAAAACGAAACACGTCGAGTCATGATGACCTTGAGCGATCAGGCAATCGCAAAGTTGGATCACCTTGTAGCTGAAAAGCAACGGGAACTAAATCAAAATCCGGAGCTTGCTAAGTACAACCTTAAGGTCAACAAATCAAATATTTTGGAGGCCATGCTGTTTAAAAATAAAACATTAAAAAGAAAGGATTGATTTTTTTGGCTCATACAACCATCATTAGAAATCTTTCTGAACAAGATTTAGCTGCCTTGGATGATGCTGCAAAGCGTAGTCGTTTGTCACGTGAGGAGTATCTTCGCGAACTCATTCATCATGACGCAACCGATCACCTACTCAGTGGTGATGTGTCCGATTTGCGCGAACTAACAAGACAAATGGCAATCATCATTGAGCAAAATACGAAAGCCTATCTTGATTTTGTTGATGCGGTTAGGAGGTTGAGGTTGCCTAATGAGGATTAGAAAAACAGTGACTTTGGATACCAACCTTGAAGGCTTCGCTAATCCAGAGGACGTTCAAAAATATATGGATGAGAATGATCTTAAAACTTTAAGTGCTGCCCTCAAGTCTTTAATGGATGAGCACCATCAACTGACCCAACAAGTTACTCAGCAACAACAACTAGCCCATGAAATAGTGCAGGAGATTATGACGCAGCTCAAACCCACCACAAAGAAAGTGACGATGACTGACCGTAACTTGCTGGTCTTACTGAAACTGTTTGATGGTGTTGTCGTCCAAAATGGCTGGGATAACTTACCCATTCCCGATGACACAATGAAACCAACAACGGTTGCTCGTAGGATTGTCAGTGACCAAATTAAGACGGAGTACATTCGTCACCAAACGACTCAAGTACACCATCGAGGTGGTGGTGCTGATGCCTAGTCGAGTATCACCGGGCATTGTCAATGTGACCGATTTTGTCGCAGCCCATGCCAAAAAGTTTGGCAGCTACATCAATTACATTGATCGAGACGAGGCAATTCGGATTGATCACTTTGACAAACAAAACATTCTGTCAGTTGACGGCTACAACCACTACATGGAGAATCCGAAAAAGTCTTCCGGCATCTTCACTGATCAATACGATCATCTAACACCAACACAACGCGTTGAGTTAAAGAAACAATTCACCGTGGCACAAAAGCATCAGTCAGTCATGTGGCAGTCCGTATTCAGTTTCCGAAATGACTTTCTAGCTGAAAACAATGTCTACAATCCGAAGACCAAACAGTTAGATGAAGCCAAGTTGCGGGACGCTACCCGGGTCGCCATGAACGACTTCACCGGTAAAATGGGTATGACACATTCCGCTATTTGGTCTGCTGCCATTCACCGCAACACAGACAACATTCATATTCATGTTGCCATTGTGGAGCCACAACCTACCCGTGAATGGAAACGAGTTACCGTCGAAGGTAAGCACGGTGAGACCTATCAAGAATGGCAGCGCAAAGGTTATGTACCTAAGAAGATCTTGAACCATTTCAAGGCGGCCTTTGCCAACGAAATGGTTGATCGCGATCGTTCACTTGCACGGATCAGTGACCTCATTCGTCAACGACTACAACCCGATCAGCGGTCTGCATGGCGTCATCAGAGCAGCCTAGACTTTGCCGTTAGGTATCAAGAGCTGGTCAAAAGCTTGCCCCGTGATCGCCGTCTTTGGAAGTACAACAACAATGCCATGAAGCCCTATCGCGGTCAGTTAGATGCCATGTCGCGAAACTATTTGATGCGTTGTAAGCCAGAAGAGTTGGGCGAATTTAAACAACTACTCGCACAAGAAACACGTTTTCGTGAAGCCTTGTATGGCAGTGGCACAAAAGAAGCTAACCGTGCGCAAGACTACACCGATAACAAATTACATGAACTGTATGCCCGGATGGGTAACAGTATTTTAAAAGATATATCAGCTTACCGTACCGAACAAGAAGCTGTTTCTCAAACACATCATCAACCATCAGTAGCCAATCACTTGAATGGCCTACAAAAGATTTTCAACGCCGATATCAAGGCACAGCGATTAGCCAAACGCGAGTATCAAAGACGCCAGGCCGATCAGGATCGTGAACGCGAAAAAGACAAGAAGAAGCAGGAACAGCAGACGCGCTTTTACTAGG
>NZ_JBSOQX010000037.1:0-12572 GCF_053819265.1 Lacticaseibacillus sp. 30 | reverse complement strand
AACCGTCTCTCTCAATTGAGAGAAAAATACAATAGTTTAGTTCCAAATGGCTCGGTAGCTCAGTCGGTAGAGCAATGCATTGAAGCTGCATGTGTCGGCGGTTCGATTCCGTCCCGCGCCATTATGGAGGAGTAGCGAAGAGGCTAAACGCGGCGGACTGTAAATCCGCTCCTTCGGGTTCATAGGTTCGAATCCTATCTCCTCCATTTTATAGGGATATAGTTTAATGGTAGAACTACGGTCTCCAAAACCGTCAGTGTGGGTTCAACTCCTACTATCCCTGCTTTTATAATGGCGGTATTGGTGAAGCGGTTAACACACCGGTTTGTGGCACCGGCATACGTGGGTTCGATCCCCACATACCGCCCTTTTTACTGGGGTATAGCCAAGTGGTAAGGCAACGGACTTTGACTCCGTCATGCGCTGGTTCGAATCCAGCTACCCCAATTTCTCCAACTGCCATAGGGGAAAGGCACTTAATTGAAATATGGCGGTGTAGCCAAGCGGTAAGGCATGGGTCTGCAAAACCTTGATCGTCGGTTCGATTCCGATCACCGCCTTATCTTGCGGCAATCGCCAAGAGAGTGTATTATCATTTAATATTATGCCGGTGTGGCGGAATTGGCAGACGCGCGGGATTCAAAATCCCGTTCCAGCGATGGAGTATCGGTTCGACCCCGATCACCGGTATCACAAACCTTCCTAGGAAGGTTTTTTTTTGCCTTGAAAATCTGTGCCACAAACAAAGATGTTCCCAATACATTTTTGATCACACCCGATTTAAAAAAGTGTACAATTTGGCACAAATCATGGAGCCGCTGTTTTTGCATGAAAATTGTATGATTTCTGACACACGAAAAAAAGACCCAGCGCTTCTTCATCCTACGTAAAAGTAAGATGCTCCTGAGTCTTTTTTCGTTATCTGATACTGTCCTTTTTGACGATTGCTGCCAGTTGACTTGCTATTCTTCGCGAGAGAACTTCAATATCTTGATCCAAGACCGTTCCAATGCGCGACGATGACGCTGCAGCAAAGGATCTTCAGAACTGTCTGTCTGACTGATGACAGCTGCCTCGAAGGCCTCATATTCCAAAGGTGACAACCGTGCCAGAAATTGTGCAAACTCGATTCGCATGAGTAGACCATCTTCATACGATCTGAGAGCCAGACGTTCTTGAAGAGATTCAAGTGCGCTGTCTTCAACTGGGATTGCGGTCGCGTCGATGCGGCGTTTATGCGCAAAGTGTTTCCGCAAGACTGAACGTAGGTGTGACTGCAATACCATTCGATAGTAGGGACCAAATTGGGATCCGCTAGAGCCATCATATCGAGTAATTGCTTTGAGCATCGCAATCCTGGCCTCTTGTAACCAGTCTTCATGTGAAAAATCCCTGAGATGGTACGGTCTTAACACCGTTAGGACTAGCGGTCGATATTGCTTAAACAATTGGCTGAATGCAGTTGAGTTTGTGATTGCTTCATTGATTAATGTTAACTCTGTGGCTTTCATATCTCCTCCTCCCCCGACTTACTAGCTTTTTCATTCTACAATAAAGCGTTTCCAATTGAATAGCGAACAATCGTTCATGAATATTTTTTAGGGGAACAGAATGCTTACAACCAAAGGCATATGTTGGGGCAATATTGACAACATTATTTTAGTATTTTTTTCACGATTTTTTTAAGAATCACGACATCTTTAAAAGAATAGAAAGGGGCCAGTAGAATGACCTATTGTTAATTGGTGATTCGGTGGCCGGAGAGCGTGTTATTACAAGCATGATTTGAAAATTGGTATGACAAAAAATGATGATATTTTAATGGCGTTAAGGCAGCTTTAGATATCTTAGAACGGCAATTTTAAAAAAATAATGTTGGCGCCTTCATATGCGATACCATCGGAAAATAGCGAATTTATAAAGAATAATCAATTTTACATTGATCATGACATGCGTTATATTAAACGAGTCACTTTTTTAGGGAGGTATTCGATAATTTCTTCAAATAAAGAAAATAATAAAATTGGTCTATTTCAGTTAGTTATGCTAGCTTTGGGTTCCTTGATTGGTTCAGGCTGGCTCTTTGGTTCTTGGGAAGCAGCAGCAGTAGCTGGTCCGGCGGCGATTCTGTCTTGGGTGATTGGCGGCTTGATTATTGGCATCATTGCTTATAATTACATTGAGCTTGGGACCATGTTTCCTGAATCAGGCGGAATGAGCAAATATGCTCAGTACTCGCACGGCTCTTTAGTTGGCTTTATCGCTTCTTGGGCCAACTGGATCTCGCTAGTGACATTGCTGCCGATTGAAGCAGTGGCTGCCGTGCAATATATGGCATCATGGCCGTGGCAGTGGGCTAGCTTTACGCACGGTTTTTTGGCTGATGGTCGTATCACATCGCAGGGGTTGCTGGTGGTGTTTGCTTTCATCATTATTTTTACGTTACTTAACTATTGGTCAGTCTCATTACTGACACGATTCACGAGCTTCATCTCGATCTTCAAAATTGGGGTGCCTTTGCTGACGATCACGCTGTTGGCACTTTCAAGCTTCCATCCCGGCAATTATGGGCATTCTTTAGCGACCTTCATGCCTTATGGGAGCGCACCTATCTTTGCGGCCACTTCAGTTTCTGGGATTATTTTTTCCTTTAACGCGTTTCAAACCGTCATCAACATGGGAAGCGATGTTAAGAAACCGCAAAAAAATATTGGGCGCGGAATTGCAATTTCGTTACTGATTAGTGCGGTCATTTACATTTTATTGCAAAGTGTTTTTATCACGACAATTTCGCCGAAGCTGTTAGCAGCACATGGTTGGCAAGGGTTGAATCTCAACTCCCCATTTGCTGACTTGGCGATTCTGCTGGGTATTCACTGGTTATCAGTTTTGTTATATATGGATGCCTTTGTTTCCCCGTTTGGGACTGGCGTTTCATTTGTTGCTTCATCTGGGCGGGCGTTGCAGGCGATGGTCAGCAACAACCATATTCCCAAATTTCTTGGGAAACTTGATGAAAAGTATGGTACACCACGAGTGGCGATGGTGGTGAATGCGTTGCTTAGCATGGTTATGGTTTCGATTTTTCCATCTTGGGGTACGTTAGCTAGCGTTATCTCCACGGCAACGTTGATTGCTTACCTGACAGGTCCTATTACGGTCATCTCCTTGCGTGACATGGCCCCGGATTTTAAGCGGCCAGTGAAGTCGAGCCTCTTGCGGGTGATGGCACCATTGTCATTTGTGCTAACCTCATTAGCGGCTTACTGGGCAAAATGGCCGACAACGGTTGAAGTGATCGGCGTTATTTTCTTGGGTATTCCTTTCTATTTGTTCTATGAATGGCGATCAGGCTGGGCAAGCACGCTTAAGCAATTGAAGGCGGCAGCTTGGATGCTGGTATATTTGCTATTCCTGTCACTCATCTCACTTATTGGCAGCAGTGAGTTTAATGGTTTGAATTGGATTCACTATCCTTTAGATTTTGTTGTCATTATCATTGGTGCTTTGGGCTTTTATGCTTGGGGAATTAATAGTCACATTTTCTCTAAATATTTCCGACGCGCTGCAAGAGTGAATGACAAAGTTAAAATGCCGCGGCAGTAGCAACTTTTATTAGAAAAAACACGTCTCTGGTCAGAAACATGATCATCGACGTGTTTTTTGGTATGATGGAAGACATTCTGATTCTTGGCCATTGCCGCAGATGCTTTGAGCCGCCGGTGGTGAAGGCTCGTTTGATAAAATACTAGATGGCATAACTTACGACTTTTGCCTGATGATGGTGTGATGGCGACAAGGTAAGATAATTTTAAAGGTTTGAGGGAAAATTGCATTTAGCTATGCCTATCTTTATACTTATACTAAACAAATGACGTCTGGAGGGGATTAGGTGAATATCGGGATTTTTACAGATAGCTACTTTCCACAAGTCAGTGGCGTCGCGACGTCCATCAAGACCTTGAAGGACGATCTGGAGCGTAAGGGCCATCAGGTTTATATTTTTACAACGACTGATCCGCATGTGCCGGACGACGCCGTTGAACCTAATTTATTCCGATTTACCAGTGTACCGTTTGTCTCATTCACGGATCGGCGAATTGCGGTTCGTGGGCTTTTTCATGCTTACGCAGTGGCGAAGGAATTGAACTTGGACATTGTTCATACACAAACTGAATTTTCGATGGGGTATATCGGCAAATTTGTCGCCAAGCAGTTGAAAATTCCGACAATCCATACTTATCACACTATGTATGAGGATTATCTGCATTATGTCCTGAATGGTCATTTGCTGAAGCCTTATCATGTGAAGCAGTTTACGCGGGCGTTTCTTTATCATGTCAGTGGCGTTGTTGCGCCTTCTGAACGCGTTTATGATACGCTGCGACGATATGGCGTCAAAACTGAGATCAAAATCATTCCAACTGGGGTTGATTTGACTCAGTTTGCCCAGCAAAAAGATCCGCATTTACGTGACAAGCTCGGGTTGGCGCATGTCCCGGTTTTGGTCTCACTCAGTCGGGTCGCGTATGAAAAGCGAATTGATAAGGTGATCAGTGCCATGCCTAAAATTCTGGAACAGGTGCCCCAAGCGGTGCTGTTAATTGTTGGCGATGGGCCTGCGCGTGAAGACTTAGAGGCGCAAGTCGCTGAGCTGGGTCTCAAGGAGCATGTCCGATTCACCGGTGAAATTGACCATGATGATGTTGGTGACTATTACCGGGTTGGCGATGTGTTTGTATCGGCAAGTGACTCCGAGTCACAGGGGTTAACTTATATCGAAGCGATGGCGGCGGATCGGAAAGTGGTTGCCTTGACAGGGGATTATACGGATCAACTTTTGGATGATCCGGCGTTAGGGACAACATTTTCAACTGAGACTGAAATGGTGCATCAGGTCGTGAATTACTTGAAACATCCAAATGCTTACGATGATGCTAAGCCGCGTCAAGAAAAGTTAGCGGCAATTTCTGCAGATCGATTTGGCGATCGGGTTTTGGATTTCTATCAAGACATTTTGTCACACTATTCGCCTAATGAGGCCGATGAAGCTGCACCATGGACCGATGAAGATTCCAGTAAACGGACCATGAAAGGTTAAATATGATTGTTATTAATATGTTTTCCTCTGCCAATAAGGTTGCAGGACAAGGAGTTGGCGCAGTCTACACAGAACTGATGGGCTTGCTGAAACATGATTTTTCAAATGAATTTGAAGTTAACGTCAATCGTTATACGCGTAGTGACATCAGCCATTATCATACGATTGATCCTAAATTTTATTTATCTACTTTCTCCAAAAAACGGGGTCGCAAGATTGGCTTTGTCCACTTTGTGCCGAGTACACTGGATGCGAGTCTGAAGTTGCCGCGAGTGGCGCGGTGGACGCTTGATAAGTATACGTTGGCTTTTTATAAGCGAATGGATCAGTTAGTGGTGGTGAACCCGAATTTTATTCCTAAGTTAGAAGCTTATGGGATCAGTCGCGACAAAGTGACTTATATTCCTAATTTCGTATCGCAACGAACGTTTCATCCAGTATCCACTGAAAAGCGGCAGGCTTTGCGACATGCCAATGGCTTTAAACCTGATGATTTTGTCATTTTTGGCGCGGGTCAGGTGCAGGATCGTAAGGGTGTCAGCGATTTTATCAAATTAGCAAAACAAAATCCGGAATTTCGTTTTGTTTGGGCAGGTGGGTTCTCTTTTGGCCGCATTACTGAAGGCTACGACCATTTGAAGAAGGCCGTAGCAGAAGCCCCGGCAAACTTGGATTTCACTGGGATTATGCCACGAGAGACAATGATTGACTATTACAATATGGCCGATGTTTTCTTATTGCCTTCTTATGAAGAGCTGTTCCCAATGTCCGTCCTTGAGGCTTTTGCAACGGGAACGCCAGTGATGGTGCGGGATCTTGAGCTGTATCACCAAATCATCACACCTTATGCCATCACGGCTGTTGATGTTGACGATATGCAGTCTCGATTGCGAGCACTTGCGGATGATCATGATCTTTTGGCAACTTATGCAACTAAGAGTCGACAAGCTGCTGAAGTTTACGATGAAAGCCGACTTGAAAAAGTCTGGCACGATTTCTATCTTCATCAAGCTGCACTGGGGAAGCACTAGCCGAGGAGTTATATGACACGGAAGAACAAACTGGCTGTCTTAATCATGATTTTGATTGGCGCCGGTATTTTTATTTATGAAGCTCGTGATCTGAACGGCGCACAATTAATCCACGAACTATTGACGCTTGATCTCAAGTGGCTGCTGGTGGCTTTTTTGCTCATGTTTGGGTCGTGGATCATTGAAACCTTTGTGGTTCAGATCTTTATTCGAAGTGAAGCTGATGACTTAGACTTTAAAACCGCTTTGCGTGTGCCGTTGGTTGAACAATTGTTTAATGCAATTACGCCGATGGCTTCTGGTGGTCAGCCAGCCCAATTATTTGCTTTGATGCAAAGTGGCGTTGAAGCTGGCCGGGCAAGTTCCGTGTTGTTGATGAAGTTTGTCGTGTATCAATTCATGGTCCTGATTAACTTTGTCCTGACACTATTCATCGGGTTTGATCAGGTGTCCAAACATTTTGGGGCGCTTGCTTTGTTCATCGTTTTTGGTTTTGTGATTCATGTGGTTGTCATCGTAGGCTTGCTCATGGTGATGTATTACTATAAGTTCACAAAAAAATTAGTGAATTTGGTGATGATACCGATTGGCTGGTTTGTCAAACCTGAGAAAAAACTTGCCATGCAAAGTAACCTTGATCATAAAATTGACACTTTTTACGCAGAGAGTTTGCACTTGAAACGCGAAAAGAAGCGGGTCATCAAGGCTTGCTTGTTGACACTTGTGCAATTGCTGCTTTACTATGCGGTGCCGTACTTTGTGCTCCTGTCGCTTGGCGTAAGTCATGTTAGTATCGTTGAGGTCATCGTGTTGCACGTGATGATTGTGATGATTGTCAGCCTGTTTCCGATTCCAGGCGGTGCTGGCGGGGCCGAGTATAGCTTTAAGACCTTGTTTGCGACTTATGTTGCGTCGCCTTCAAAATTGATTCTAGGGATGCTGTTATGGCGGTTCTTGACCTATTACCTAGGGATGATCTGCGGCATCATTGCCATGGCATTCCCGCCAAAAAGCAAACGTACGTGAGCGACTGAGAAATGTCAAAGCTCAGGGAGGGCGAAATGTCGTCAGCAAGCGAAGAACTGAACCAGTATTGGCCTGCCTTTAGACAAAGCAAACGTTATGCGCCATTGTTAGGGATCGGAGACGCCGAGATTAAGCATATCTTGACCGGTATCGTTGAATTGGTGATGGCTCAAAATCAGCATCACATTAAGGCATGGCAAATCAACGAAATTGCTGCTGCCCTGAGACCTGCTTTGGAGACTAGCTGGGCCACCCCAAAACAGGAGCAGCGAATTTTGGCACGATATGCTTCGTGGGTGAATATTTTTTTAACATGGCTGGCAGAAGCCGGTAAGGTCGCATTTACATCGGCAGACGTTGCTGCTGTGATGGCGATACTTTATCCGTAAGCTACATGTCGATAAATAAAAAGCGCTTGGTTATCAGACCGATTTTGATCTGATAACCAAGCGCTTTTATCTATTGTCTTCAAAACTAGGCGGCTTTATGCGCAGCTATGAATGCTTGTAAACGTTTGACTGCCTCCTTGAGGTCAGCCATGGAAGCCGCATAGCTGATGCGAATATAACCTTCGCCACCAGGGCCAAACGCAGTACCTGAGATCAGCGCAAGTTTCTGCTCTGTGGCAAGCGATTGCGTGAATTGTCGCGAATCAAGCCCCAGTTCGATCGGGATTTTGGCAAAAAGATAGAAGGCGCCATCCGGCCGAGCAACATCGAAGCCCATGTCCAGAAGCGCCTGATAGACAAAATCGCGGCGCTTGGCATAGGCGGCTTTCATAACCTGTGCATCATCTTGTCCGTTCGTCAAAGCTTCAATGCCAGCGCGTTGTGCAATGGTGGTTGCCGCGGTGACGAGATACTGGTGCACTTTTTTCGCCTCTGCGATCAAAACTCGCGGACCCATCAAAAAACCGATTCGCCAGCCGGTCATGGCATGTGATTTTGACAGACCATTCACGACAAAAGTTCGGTCGTAAGCATAATTGCCCATGGAAACATGTGAGTCACCATAAGTTAGTTCGGAATAGATCTCATCGCAAATAATATAAAGATCATGTTCAGCAGCAGTTGCGGCAATCGCTTTAACCTCAGACGCACGATAAGTGACGCCAGTCGGATTGCTTGGATAGTTTAAAATGATGCCTTTTATTTTGGCATCAGGATGAGCAGCAATCGTTGCTTCGATCAGCGCTGGGGTCAAGACAAAGTTGGTTTTGCTAGTGTCCATATAGATCGGTGTCACATGATTCAACGTAAGCAAAGGGATGTACCCCGGATAAATCGGTGACGGCACCAGCATGGCATCACCTGGATCGCTGATGGTTGTAATGGCAGTTGCCAAAGCCTCGGTAGCGCCCACGGTGACAAGAATTTCATCTTCAGCAGCGTAATCAGTAGCATATTTTGTTTTGAAAAAGTGTTGCGCAGCTTCCCGCAGTTCTGGATCACCCACCATTCCGGTATAATGAGAATAATTTTCCTGAATAGCTTCAATGCCAGCCTGTTTAACGTGCTCAGGCGTATTGAAATCGGGTTCACCTAACGTTAACTTCAAAATACCGGGAATCTTGCTGACGCTTTCGTCAAATTGCCGGATTTCACTAACGTCGATATCGGCTAATTGTTTATTTAATGGTTGCAACTTCATGGGCGATCTCCTTAGTATGTAGGTTGCAAATAGCATAGTCCATTTTCCCTCATAGTTGCAATGCAATAAAACTGCAATTCAAAGAGAGATTTCTCCCACAGAGGCCGTGGTTTATGCTAAGCTATTTCTTGAAATAGGAAAAATAAACAGCGCGTGATCCCGCCCACATGAGATTCGACGTGTCAGTGCCAATGATTGGCATGTTGGCTCGCAAGGTGGTGATCGCGTTTATAGGAGGCCATTTTATGAAACAATCACAGCTCGTGGCCATCATCAAGCGCCTAGAAGCCATGCAGGCAGGCGATGGCGAGACCCAGTCGCGCCGCTTCGAAAAAAATGGTGATGAAAAGGGCCTCGTGACATACGATCCCAAGACCGAAACTTATGAACTTGAGGAATTAGGCACTCACCAAACCTTTCAGTTTGATAATATCGATCTTGCGGCCATGGAAATCTATGATTTGATGGATTTTGATGAAGACGATGGCACAAGTGACAGCACCAGCGATCAAGCACCAGCTTGATCAACGACAAAAGCGAACTGACAAGGTTCGCTTTTTGTGTAGCACATGATCAGAAGCGCTTGGAAATGGTATTCAGTAGCCGTCAAAACCTGATCCGAATTTAAAGGCTTCTTTAAAATCACCATGGATTGGCCCAAATAGGTCCAGAAAGTTTGTCTTTTTCAAAACAAGCGGTTATCCTAGCGAATGTGCTATACTTTTGACATTAAACAATGACTTGGAGGCTCCACATGAACCAGCTTGGCAGTAAACTCAGGGGATTTTTTAATACCCGGCTCGGGTTTTTTGTGCTTGCCATCGTCCTTTTTTGGGCGAAGACATACTGGGCATATCAATCAAAATTCAATCTGGGCGTCACCGGTAGCTTTCAACATCTGATCTTGGCGATCAACCCGATTCCAACCACACTGTTCCTTTTTGGCATCGCACTATACATGTCAGGGCGTAAATCGTACATTACGATGCTGATTATTGATGCACTTACATCGGTGTGGCTTTTTGCCAATGTCCTTTACTATCGAGAATTTTCGGACTTTCTGACATTTGCATTGATCAAAGGGTCAGGCGCCGTGTCCAATAACCTCAATAAAGGCATCATGGGTATTGTGCAACCAACAGATTTTATTGTTTTCGCTGACGTCCTCATTTTGATTCTGTTGCTTGTTTTTAAAGTTATCCGGATGGACATTCGACCGATTAAGAAACGCTTTGCACTCGGGGTTTCGGTGTTAGCAGTCGCGATGTTCGCAGCTAATCTCAGTATGGCTTATAGTGACCGTTCAGGCTTACTGACGCGTACCTTTGACAATAACTATATTGTTAAGTATTTAGGGCTTAATGCCTATACTGTTGTTGATGGGGTCAAAACAGCACAAAACAGTGCCACGAAAGCAAACGCCGATTCGAGTGATGTGAAATCTGTTTTGAATTATCTTAATAAGAACAGAGTCACACCTAATGCGCAATATACTGGTGTTGCCAAAGGAAAGAACGTTTTTGTGATCCATTTGGAAAGCCTTCAGCAGTTTATGATTGACTTCAAATGGGATGGGCAGGAAGTGACGCCTAATCTAAATAAGCTCTATCATGAATCTGATACGTTATCCTTTGACAATTTCTTTAATCAAGTTGGCCAAGGGAAAACTGCCGATGCTGAGATGATGATGGAAAACTCACTGTTTGGTTTACCTGAAGGGGCAGCCATGGTTACCGATGGCACAACCAATACTTTCCAGGCAGCGCCAGCAATTTTGGATCAGCAAGGTTACACAACAGCATCATTCCACGGCGATGTGCCGAGTTTTTGGAACCGAGACAACACCTATAAGTCTTGGGGCTATGACTACTTCTTCTCGAAAAACTATTTTTCAAGTGGGAAGAACTACGATGTCGGCTATGGGCTAAAGGATAAGATTTTCCTCAAAGACTCAGCTCAGTACATTGAGCAATTACCACAACCGTTCTATGCCAAAATGATCACGGTCACAAATCACTATCCGTATACTTTGGATAAAGCCAATCAAACCATCGAGAAGACGGATACTGGCGACGATACCGTTGATGGCTATGTTCAAACTGCCCGTTATCTTGACGAAGCACTGGGTGAGTTTTTCAATTGGTTGAAGGAAACTGGTCTGTATGACAAATCAATGATTGTTCTTTACGGTGATCACTATGGTATTTCGAATAACCATAAAAAAGCCATGGCAAAGCTTACGAACATTTCTGGTTTCAATGATTATAACAACGCCATGTACCAGCGAGTACCATTTATGATTCACATGCCAGGCTTAAAAGGTGGTATTAATCATACGTACGGTGGTGAGATTGACGCACTGCCAACAATATTGAACCTGTTAGGTGTGAAAGATAACGATACAGTTCAATTTGGGTCCGACTTGTTATCCGCGGATCATCCGCAAACCGTGGCCTTCCGAAACGGCGACTTTGTCACGCCAGACTTTACAAAGGTTGGTAGTCAATATTTCAATACCACGACTGGTAAGAAAATCGACAAGTTATCAGAAAGCCAGAAGGAAAGTGTTGATGCGTCCACTAATCGAGTGACCACCGAACTTTCTCTGTCTGATCGCGTCATTAACGGCGATTTGTTGCGATTCTATACACCGGCCGGCTTTAAGAAGGTTGATCGAAGTGACTTTTCATATAAGCTGACAGATACAAAGAAAAAGTTGAAAGCCGCGCAAAAGAAGGGCACGAGTCTAAAAGCGGAAAACAAAGGTAAGTCAGTTGCCGATGAGTATAAGACCGATGCACCTGAACTTAAAGACGATAGCGATAGCAGCAGTAGCGAGTCAAAGTAGCAATCGAATTCAGTGAAAGCAGCGTTCAGCGGCGAGCGCTGCTTTTTCTGTGTCCACAAAATGTGCTGTAGTGAATGGGATTACTGACCTGAAGCTGCTTATTCTGAACTTTTGTAAGTAAACAGTTGTGCTAGATTAGAAAAGAGCGTACAATTTTACTAGATGATAATAGTTATAAATAGGAGGCTGGCTATGAATCAGGCGGTTTACAACAAAACAATTAACTTGCTCAAAGCGAAGCAGATTCGGGTCACCCCGCAGCGTGAAGCGATTATTTCGTACATGATTGACAGTACGGCACATCCGACTGCGGAAATGATTTATGCGAAGCTGTCGCCGCAGTTTCCGCATATGAGTGTTGCAACCGTATATAATAATCTACGGCTTTTGGTTGATCTTAATCTAGTTGAAGAAATGTCGTCTAATGATGCGGCCACTCATTTTGATTTTCCCATTGAGCCACATTATCACGCCATTTGTACAAACTGCGGCAGAATCTTTGACTTCAGTTATCCAGGCGTTACAGATGTTGAAGCAGTGGCGGCTAAGAAAACCGGCTTTAAAGTGAGTGGCCATCACCTCGAAGTTTACGGTATTTGCCCTGATTGCCAAGTGAAATTAGGTATGAAGTAATTGAGTCCAATAAGGTGGTGCATTACGGCGATTAAGTCGTATGTACCGCTTTTTGTTGGGTAGGTTAAGCAACATCACGCAACAATCAATTAGGCCGTATGGACAGGAGCATCGCGTGGTTTTGCTGGAAACTAAAAAAAATACTTGCACACCGTCTGAGTTGCTGGTATCATATTATTGCTGTCAAAAAGCAATTCCTTTTCTAAAAAGGGTAAGGTAGAAGCGCTTGCATCTTCCATTTAACAGGATATTTAATAAAAATGTTGACAGTTGTTTGTCAGCG
>NZ_JBSOQX010000036.1:0-13881 GCF_053819265.1 Lacticaseibacillus sp. 30 | reverse complement strand
CATAGAAGTATATCAAAAATCATAGATCTTGGACAGCTTCTTAGAAAGTCCTGTATGCGAGCAGGGCTTTCTTTTTGTCTTCATTCAAATTTTTAACGTGCATTTGATTGTTGGGAAAAGCGAAGTTGCGTACAATTAGTTTAGATGTTTTAATTCCTAATGAAAGGCGGTGACAATCTTGAAGTCGAGTGCTGAATGGTCAACCAGGTGGCCTGAACGGATCAGCTATGGGTTAAGCGATGCCGCTGACAACCTGATTTTTCAAATGATGACGACTTATTTGCTGTTTTTTTACACCGATGTCTATGGTTTGACACCCAGTGCGGTCGCCATCTTGTTTGTGGTCGCCCGAGTAGCTGACGTCGTCGAAAGTTTTATCATCGGTATCATGATTGACCACGTCCATTCAAGATTTGGTAAGAGTCGGCCGTTCTTTCTGTGGTATTCGGTGCCTTACGTGGCCTTTGCGATTCTGACGTTTGTCACACCGAATTTCTCCTATGGCGGCAAAATGATTTGGGCTTACGTGACCTATCTTGGTCTGGGGTTCTTATACACCGCCGTTAATCTGCCAATCACATCAATTCTGCCGACGATGTCACAGAATACTCGTGAGCTGACACTGCTTGGGGTTATCCGCCAGTTCTTTGGCAGTTCAGTCCAAATCATCGTGGCAGTTTTCACACTGCCTTTGGTTTGGCTATTCGGCCACGGCAACCAGCAGAAGGGGTTTCTGGGAACGATTATCGTGTTTGGAATCATTTCACTGTTTTTGATTCTCAACACCTTCGTGCACGTGCGTGAACGCTTCTCCAATCCACACATTGCCCACCAACCGGTCAAGGTTGTTTTGAACATGTTAGCCCACAACCAGCCGTGGATTATCATGTCGATTGTGATCTTTATGTATTGGCTGGTCACGGCGATTAAGAATCAGACGACCATCTATTACTTCAAGTATACCCTTGGCGATGAAGGTTTGGTTCCCTGGGCAAATGGCTTTACCTTGGCGGCTTTAATTGGCGTGTTAATGATTATTCGACTGACCGATCACCAAAGTAAGAAGAAAACAATGTTACATGGGATATTGATTGCTTTAACCGGGCAGGCGATTATTGCTGCCGGAGTGTATGGTAAATGGCTGCTGGTTTTATTTGCCGGTGTCTTTATTAACTCAATTGGAAATGGCATTATCATTGGTCTGGTCTCGATTATGATTGCCGACACCATCCGATACGGTGCCAGCATGGGGATTCAGGCAGAAGGCATCTTAGCTTCAACCGATGATTTTGGCGTTAACTTTGGTCTGGGAATTGGCGGCTTGATTACGGCCGGCTTGTTTCACGTGTCGGGTTACGTTGCCAATCAGTCACAGAATGCGGCGACTTTATCGATGATCAATTGGAACTATGTTTGGATTCCACTGGTGATCTATGCCGGGATGTATCTGGTG
Organism: Lacticaseibacillus sp. 30; assembly: GCF_053819265.1. Lineage (NCBI taxonomy): Bacteria > Bacillati > Bacillota > Bacilli > Lactobacillales > Lactobacillaceae > Lacticaseibacillus > Lacticaseibacillus sp. 30. The sequence continues at coordinate 12,428 of NZ_JBSOQX010000036.1, read as the reverse complement.
TTGAATTTATATGATGAACAGCGAATTATTGATGCCATTGAAAAATAAAATTATGGTGAAAGTCGATTTGATACCCCAATCTAACCAAGCAACGCACCCATTTCCACGTCAGAAATGGGTGCGTTGTTTGGTTGGATGACCTGTTTCGGAAACATTTATGAATGCGGCGTCCTCAACTGCATATTACCATTGAAAAATTGTGGATACGCCAAATAGCACGATATCGTACTGCCAATACTAGTGGCTGCCATGAGCATAAAGGTGACCATGATCTGGTACATAATCGCCTTCGTAGGGTCGACACCAGCAAAAATCAGACCAGACATCATACCAGGGAGGCTGACAATTCCCACGGTTTTTGCCGAATCAATCGTGGGACTCATACCTGTTCGAATTGCTTCTCGTACGACCGTAATGGCGGTTTGGTAACGCGTCGCTCCCAAAGCCAACCTTTCCAACAACCCTTGGCGCTGATCATGGAACTGGCTGTTCAAGCTTCGGTAGGTCAAACCAATCGCAACCATCGCATTGCTGGCAATCATACCAGAAACCGGTACGATTTGACTGGGAACAAAGGCAATCGCTTTCGCTAAAACCAGCAAGCCAATTGTGACCCCCGTGGCAACGGCAATGGCAAGCAGACTGATCACAAAAGCATGGGGAATGCCCCTGGCACGTCCTCTCGCATTCCAAGCAGCGTTGAAGACAATGATCGCTACCATGAGAAGTGTCAGCCAAGCTCGGTTAACTGAGATGATATAGGTCAGGACGTAACCAACAATTGTCAGTTGAATAACGGCACGGATGACGCCGATTACCAAATCTTTTTCAAGACCAATTTTTTCTTTGAGGCTGATAAAAAATGCGACAGTTACTAAAGCAACTGCAAAAAATAAAGCCGTCGGGGTAACAATCAGGTGATTCATGCTGTCACCTCCATTCTGCCGTCAACAATGGTGATGAGCCGATCGGCTGCCGCCAATTCAGACTCATCGTGCGTGACAGTGATAATCGTGACGCCTTGTTTGGTGAAGTTAGCCATTACTTGATGGACAGTATCTTTTGTTGCTGCATCCAGCCCAGTTGTAATTTCATCTAATAACAGCACTTTTGGCGTGAAGATGAGATTGCGAATCAACGCGACACGCTGTTTTTCACCACCAGAAAGTTCCGTAATGTTCTTTGTCAGCATATCGGCAGGGAGATTCACATCTGCCAAAGCTTTTACCATTCGATCGTGATTGACCGGCTTTTGGCGAATTTGAAAAGGAAAGGCCAGATTGTCTTCAACTGTCTCACCAAAAAGACTGGGTTGCTGATAACAATAAGATACCATGCGACGGTACGCCGTCGTTTCATATTCTTGCTGTGGCTGACCCGAAAATATAATTTGGCCTTCTGTGGGTGTTAGCAAGGTGGCTAATAATAACAGTAAGGTGCTCTTACCCGACCCGGAAGGACCACTAATGGTCACAAATTCTCCCGGTGCCACCTTAAAAGAAATATTAGCCAATAGTGTTCGTCGTGAGACTGTTAAACCAACGTTTTGTATGTCAAAAATTGCATCTGCCATTTTTGATTCCCCCATTTTCGTTTTCTATTATGGGTCGCAAAATACTTGAAGAAATTGCTTTCGAACGGGTCATCTGCCGGGAGCAAAATTGTTTTACCTCTAAAAACATCTTTATCATACTCGATATAGGCATTCACTTCTTTTTCAATATCAGACCATTGAGTATAGAATTCGTCGTTTTTCACGTTCTTAGCTCGTGAAAGCTTCTCCTTAGTCCTTGCCATAGCTCCACCACATCCTTTATTTAGTCTTAAACCTTCCCTGTTTAGAAGTAATCTTCACAATTATAACATTAGAATTTACGTTCGTTTTGCTTATCCTTTTGTACAAAAATAGACGCCTGAACTTTCACGGCGGCCATATTTGGTGGTGATCTTGGTGGGGTACGTACTAAATATCTCACCAAATGACCCATTTCACTTCAATCAAAGCGTCGTTAAATCAACGTTCTGGTTTCAACTTCACCTACTTCTTTATTCCCAATGGCAAATTACAAGTTTAATCCGAACAAGCCCGGAATCTTTCAATGGCAGTCTTTTGATGATGTATTTTTAATGGTCGTTGATTAATTAGTTCAAGTGCTGCTAGGATCTCATCAGTCGTTACTTGGCTAAAATTGGTCTTTTTCGGGAAGAACCAGCGTAACCGTCTTTTAAAATATTCATTGGAACCTCGCTCCCATGGTGAATATGGATGGCAAAAATAAACTTTGATCGGATCTGGTGCAAACAGTCTGAGAGATGACCATCTAACCAGCTATTGATCCTATGTTGAAGGTTATGCAGCTAACAATGCTTCTAATTCGTCCACGACTGAGAACCCGATGAGACTTAACTCTCGTCGGGTTCTTTTGCGTATTGCGTGAACAATTTCCACACCGCTCAACGTTGCACTAGCGGTTCGAATGCTTTGAAAGCTTGCTGAGCGGACACGATGACGTTTAATGAATCGGTGGTCCTGTTCAATCAAATTATTTCGATATTTGGAACATTGGTGGGCTGATTTGCTCAAATAGTCTTGCTTTATCAGGTGCTTCACTGCTTTCAGTGTTGCCCGATATTGATCAGTGACTAATCGATCAGGCCGACCATTGGTCGTCAAGAGATGCTTCAAAAAGTGATAGGATGCGGTATAATCGCGGTGTTTTCGTAGCTCAAAATCCATGGTCAAACCGTTATTGTCAATAGCGCGATACAAATAGGCCCAACGGCCTTTAACTCGAATATAGGTCTCATCGATTCGCCAACTTTTAGCGTGAGCTGTTTGATGCCGACGCCATAGAGCCTTAAAGATGGGGCCATAGTGATGAACCCAACGCATGACCGTGGTGTGATGAACAGTGATACCCCGATCCCGAAGCAATTCAACGATGTCACGATAGCTGAGACTGAATCTGAAATAGTAGCCAACGGCTACTAAGATGATGTCCTTTTGAAAGTGGCGTCCCTTAAAGTGATTCATGCGCGCAATCCCTCGTTTCTTGGCACCCAGTATATTAAAATCAAGTCAGCGAGGAAAATTTGCACCAGAACCAGAAAAAGTCTTTAAAAGAATATCAAAACGAAGTTCTCACTACTGCTAAAAAGACCATGAAGTCTAATGATGTTGATTATGTCGCTGAAGATTTGCGTTCACCATGTACTCAAGAAATTGCTGTCTTCCGAGCTTTTGCTGAGTTAGTCGCCCAAAATGATAGTGACGTCGTTGTGGTTGATACGGCTCCGACTGGTCATACACTCTTACTGTTAAACTCGACCCAAAGCTATGCTCAAGAAGTTGCCCATACCTCCGGCAGCGTCCCACAAGCAGTCGTTAATCTGTTACCAAGACTACAAGATCCTAAGCAAACTGAAATTGTTATGGTAACGCTACCAGAAGCCACGCCGGTTTATGAATCAATTCGGTTAGATGACGATTTGAAGCGAGCCAGTCTAGCTCATACTTGGTGGGTGGTCAACCAAAGTATGTTGGCAACTCAAACCACTGATCCATGTTTGCTGGCTCGAGTGCAAAGCGAAGTTAAATGGATTGATCAGGTAAAAGAGCTTTCGAATAATTATTTTGCTGTTATGCAATGGCAACCAAATTACGAAAAAACGCTTTTAACGGTTTAATTAATTAAAGGAAAAAAATAATTAATCAGTTTAGGAGGTATCATGCAAGTCTTTTTTGCCGTTGGAATTTTCTTACTCACATTATTATTCGTTATCTGGCAACCTAGAGGATTATCAATTGGATGGACAGCCGTTGGTGGTGCAATTTTAGCATTATTGTTTGGCGTGGTGAGTTTTAAAGATGTTGGAACAGTTACCGGAATTGTCTGGAATGCCACCCTATCTTTCGTGGCTATTATTCTGATTTCACTCATTTTAGATCAAATCGGATTTTTTGAATGGGCCGCCTTACACATGGCTCGCTGGGCAAACGGTCACGGTATTCGCATGTTTATTTTGGTGACCACCTTAGGCGCCGTCGTTGCTGCCCTTTTTGCTAATGATGGGGCTGCTCTGATTCTTACCCCCATTGTTTTAGCAATGGTTCGTGCCTTACATTTTGATGAAAAGCAAGTTTTCCCTTTTATTATTGCCAGTGGCTTTATTGCCGATACCACTTCTTTACCAATGATTGTTAGTAACTTGGTAAATATTGTCTCTGCAGACTTTTTTGGAATTTCCTTTTCAGCGTATGCGTTAAGAATGTGGATTCCTGATCTATTTTCGCTGTTAGGTAGTATTGGTATCCTGTATCTTTACTTTCGAAAAGCATTGCCACGAAAATTTGATGCCACTCAGGTTGCGGAACCCAGTTCTGCACTAAAAGATCAGCGACTTTTCAAGTTTTCATGGGTCGTCTTAATCCTCCTATTGATTGGTTACTTTAGTAGCGGTTTCTTAGGAATCCCCGTCTCCTTTATCGCACTGAGTATTGCGGCTATTTTTCTGATAGTTGGTCAAAGAAGTTCCCATGTTAATGCGATGGCAGCGATTAAAGGAGCTCCTTGGAACATTGTCTTTTTCTCAATCGGTATGTATGTCGTAGTCTACGGCCTTCAGAACGTTGGTCTAACAACATTATTATCAGGTGTCATTACCGAAATCGCAAAAGGTGGTCGGTTTGCTGCCACAATGGGCATGGGCTACTTAGCAGCACTTTTATCGTCATTAATGAATAACATGCCGACCGTCATGATTAATGCACTATCAATCAAAGGCGCTGACGTTTCAGGGCTCATCCATCATACGTTAGTGTACGCAAACATAATCGGCTCAGATTTGGGACCTAAGATTACCCCAATTGGCTCTTTGGCTACATTAGTCTGGCTACATGTGTTAGCTCAAAAGGGAGTTAAAATTAAATGGGGGACTTATTTTAAAATTGGAATTGTAACCACGATCCCAGTGTTGTTTATTACCCTATGTGGCCTCTGGTTATCATTATCGATTTTTGGTTAGAAAATATAAATCACAATTACTTTGGAGATGAATAGAATGAAAAAAATAGAGCTTTTTGAACCAGCAATGTGTTGTTCAACCGGTGTTTGTGGTCCCAGCGTTGATAAGGAATTGATTCAAACAACTGCCATTCAGCGGTATGTCAGTGTGAATGCACAGGGGCAGGCCATGTTCATTCGTCGTAATTTAGCCCAGAACCCCGATGCCTTTGTTCGAAATCCGATTGTTGTCCAAGAACTAAAACGTCAGGGTATAAATGCTTTACCAATTACGTTAGTGGATGGTCAGTTGGTAAAAACCGGTGAATACCCAACCATTAACGAGTTTAGCAGTTACTTAGACATGGATTTAGTAGCTGCTTTGGTTCACTAATAGTTTAGATGGAGGATTAATGATGACACAAATTTATTTTCTATGTACTGGAAATGCTTGTCGAAGTCAAATGGCTGAAGGATTCGCTAAAAAAATTTTAGGCAATGATTGGCGCGTTGCCAGTGCGGGAGTCGAGGTGCATGGCTTGAATCCATTGGCTGTTAAAGTTATGGCTGAAAAAGGAATAGATATTTCCCAGCAAACATCAAAGTTAATTGATCCCGATTATTTGCTTCACAGTGACCTAGTTGTCACCTTATGTGGAGACGCTCGTGATCGCTGTCCAGTCACCCCACCAACGGTCAAGAAAAAGCATTGGCCACTTCCAGACCCGGCTTTAGCAGCTGGATCCGAACAGGATAGAATAGTAGTTTTTCGGAAGGTCAGAGATCAAATTGAGCAGCAGATTATTGACTTAGCAAAAGTCGGTAACCTCTGAGGAATCAGTAGGTCCGTAACCAATACGAATTTTAAAATAGCGGTAGAAAACCGTATATTCAGATAACAAACATTCTGAGTGTTCGGCTTCCTACCGCTACTTTTCGTATGGATGTTCCATTAACCCCATAAACGACATCATGCCATGAGTGGAACGGAACTCATCAAAGCAGAGTCGCGTGGGTAGCCGGCGAGCCGGTCGGAGTTTGAGATTTTGGTCAATGATCCGTTGAACCGAGGAGGCTGAGATTCCGATAATACGGGCGATGGTTTTGACTGGCAACCGTTCATGCGCTAACTTCATGATTCGCTCTGTCATGTGAGCGGCGATCGTGTGGTTGGGTTGCACGAGTGGCGTCTTGGCACTGACTGTGTGGTAACAGTTATGACAGCGCCATCGTTGCTTGTGCAAGTCAATGACTGTCGGCATTTCAACCCCATTGAGGACGCGCACGTGGGCCGTGTAAAACCCGTTAGGGTGCAAGGCCTCAAAGCCACACAGTGGGCACCGGGTTAACCGGTAAGTCAGCTCGGCATCAATCACATGATACTGGCGGCGACGTACCCCGTTGCCGCGATATTCATGACGAACAAAGGCAACTTTGATATTATGGTCTGGTATTCCAAGGACGGACAGTGTAGGATCGTATTGGGACATTTACTCATAACCTCGCTTGCTTTTGGTTTCGACGCTAACAAGCATAGCATGGACACTGAGTAGGTGTCTTTTTGCGTTATCCAAAAAGGGCCTATACGTTCAGTGTTGATTATTTCTCAACACCAGAAAGTGTAGACCCAGTTTATGGGGGCCTTCGGTCCCCAAGTAAAATCCATTACTGTTGATCATGGTAAAGAGTTTGCCAATTATCAGGCCTTAGAAAAGGATTATCAGATCAAAGGGTTCTGGTGCAAATTTTCCTCGCTGACTTGATTTTAATATACTGGGTGCCAAGAAACGAGGGATTGCGCGCATGAATCACTTTAAGGGACGCCACTTTCAAATGGACATCATCTTAGTAGCCGTTGGCTACTATTTCAGATTCAGTCTCAGCTATCGTGACATCGTTGAATTGCTTCGGGATCGGGGTATCACTGTTCATCACACCACGGTCATGCGTTGGGTTCATCACTATGGCCCCATCTTTAAGGCTCTATGGCGTCGGCATCAAACAGCTCACGCTAAAAGTTGGCGAATCGATGAGACCTATATTCGAGTTAAAGGCCGTTGGGCCTATTTGTATCGCGCTATTGACAATAACGGTTTGACCATGGATTTTGAGCTACGAAAACACCGCGATTATACCGCATCCTATCACTTTTTGAAGCATCTCTTGACGACCAATGGTCGGCCTGATCGATTAGTCACTGATCAATATCGGGCAACACTGAAAGCAGTGAAGCACCTGATAAAGCAAGACTATTTGAGCAAATCAGCCCACCAATGTTCCAAATATCGAAATAATTTGATTGAACAGGACCACCGATTCATTAAACGTCATCGTGTCCGCTCAGCAAGCTTTCAAAGCATTCGAACCGCTAGTGCAACGTTGAGCGGTGTGGAAATTGTTCACGCAATACGCAAAAGAACCCGACGAGAGTTAAGTCTCATCGGGTTCTCAGTCGTGGACGAATTAGAAGCATTGTTAGCTGCATAACCTTCAACATAGGATCAATAGCTGGTTAGATGGTCATCTCTCAGACTGTTTGCACCAGATCCCAACAAATTAACAAATCAAAAAGACTCAAAGCCTGAGTCCTTGTAGAATGGAATTACCACAACACCATATATGAGGAGAATCTGCCTTTGAGTCCGTACAATCATCTTACCTTAATTGACCGAGAAACGATACTCGTCGGCCTTAAAACAGGGCTGGCCCAGACTGAAATCACCACTCAGATTGGTCGTTCAAGAAGTACTGTTAGCCGTGAAATCAAACACAATGGCGGTTGGCAAAACTACTCGGCTGCCGCTGCACAAGCCAATTACAAACATGAAAGACTTAACAGTCATAGATAAAGGCTTCTTAGCGATTCCGAAATCAGAGATCGGATCATTAACTACACCGTCCAAGACCATTGGTTCCCTGAGCAGATATCGGCTCGATCATCGTACTCGCTTTGGTGACTGGGAAGGCGACAATGTGCATGGCAAGAGAGGGCGTTCAGCCTTGATCACGCTGGTCGACAGAAAGTCACGGTATCTCTTGTCAGAGTGTGTTACCAAAGTGAATTCAGAAAGGGTCAAACAGGGTATGATCGATTTGTTTTTGACCCTTTCGCCTAAACGGGTACAATCAATCACCCCCGACCGTGGGACTGAATTCTCTCAGTACAAGGAGATTGGCGAGGCGCTGGACGCAAAGATGTCCTTTCCAGACCCACATGCGCCACAATAGCGAGGTACGAACGAAATACGAATGGTCTAATTCGCGAATACTTTCCTAAGCACAGCAATCTGGACAACATAGATGACCAACAAATCGCCTTCTTCGTCGAACAACTGAATAACCGACCGCGCAAGGTCTTAGGCTGGAGAACTCCCTCCGAAGTCTTTTGGAACAAAAAGTTGCACTTGGTTTGAGAATTCGTCAAAACCTTTGATTTTGATCAAACTCCACCCTGGTTTTGTCTGAGGGGTTGGAACATCTTTTAACTTTAACTGTTCAGGACCGCCCGGCTGATCAATCACAATTGCTTTCAATTCTGATCATTCCCTTCTTCATTTTGCTACAGACTTACCATAACGCCAATTGAAGCGGGCTTCAGTCAAAGAAGCTTTTCCAAAAAGAAAAAGCCAAAACAACATAAGCTGCTTTGGCGACTTTGATTTAAATTTTTTGTTCAATCTTATCGATATCGACTTTCAAAACTCTGGTAATCCAAGGAAATTTCTTCTTCATTGTATCGAAGTCATCACCGGATGTTAAGAATTGGCCGGTCCCATAAACGTGAAAGCCGGCACCGGGTCCCTGGGTACCTTCAACCTCTTTACTCCCAACCGTTATAATCACGTGGTTGTCAGTTGAAAAATCCTGCTCTATGCTGTGCATGCCGGCCGCCGGAATCAGCAATTGCTTGTCTGTTACCTGGACGTATGACATCCAGGTATTAACAACGTGGGCTGGTTGCGCATTAATGGTTACAATTGTGGCAGGGCCTTCATGCTTCATGACATCTAAAAATTTTTGATCCATCGTAATACTCTCCTTCATCAACGTTTCAGTGATCGCAATTTGATCATTATCACCAATAATCATTTTACACCACCAAATTGATCAAAACACTTTTTTAAAAAGCGTTCTCCCGGATTTAAAATCTAAGTGCAACAAGTTCAAATTATACAAATAGGCCATGGTGGATTGAAGTCAATATTTGAGACAGATTTTAAGAGACATTCAGAACCGCCTCAAATGATAAATATATTCTTCAACATCAGTTGACGCAGAGCCATTTATTCTTCAATACCAGTTGACGTAGCGCCAAACTTTATTCGATTGATGTTCTTATCAGTTAAGTCAGTACTGCTTATTTAGTCGTCTCGGAAGCACCTGTGACCGCATCAGCTGTTGAAGTTTTCATGTCATTAATTGTTTGTACGTCTTTCCCTTCTACTCGAGAAGATAAGACCCTTTGAGGTTCACTTTGTGAGGCACTTGTAGTTGCATCAGGTTTACTATCGGGATCCTTGATAAGCTTTTGTCCAGTACGCTTCAGATAATCAGAGACAATTGGCCAAATGTCCAGGACCCATTCGTTAACACCACGATAACGTCCGTCTGCATCGTGCATAGCTTTGTAAAAATGCATAATGTACTTTTGGTTTATTTTATTTCCAGGTACTGGCATCGCGATAAGCTCTTTTTGCCCCTGACGTAAAGCCCAAATAACTTGTTGAACGTGCTCAACGGCTCGTTTGGGGTGAACTAAATCGGCAGTGTTGCCAACCTGTTTTGGATCCCTTGGTGCGAGCATAGCGTCGTGATCGAGAAAATGATTGTAATAAATAAATTGATCATTATCATCCATAAAAGTTAACTCTACAGGCATCGAGTTAAGGAACCAATTTAATTGATCAACTGTTAATACGCCACGATTCAGTTGGACATAATGATTCCCACTCGTTGCCTTAACTAGTTTAGCTGCCTTTTCCACCCAATCATCGGATATATCAATATCAATAGAAGTTTCGACAGGATGTTTTCCTGCAAGATCCTCTTGACGCCAAGGTTCTTGCTTTTTCTTTTCCTGTAGTGCGTCTAGTACATTAATCCAACGTATAAACTTGTTAATTACAGTGTCGAGAAAAGCAATTGTCTTTGAGTCCTTCAAGTTCCCTAACTCATCGAAGGCTTTCTTGGCATCAGCTAATAAAAACTCATCGCCAGGCATAACCAAAGCCCCAACGCCGGGTGATTCCATAATTTGACGAAGTGCAAGTTGAGCTCTTGAGGAACCCTGTGTATGCCAAGAAGCACCAACTATTAAGACTGGTTTCTGATTTAACGGATGTACTTTGTAAGACAACCATTCAATGACGTTTTTCATAGCAGGACTTGTTGTATGATTGTGCTCGGGAGTTGCTAGAATAACACCATCAGCTGATTCGATCTTATGTACTAGAAATTGGACAGCTGCGCTTTGAGTCTGATCCTTATCTTCATTAAACATCGGTATATTCTTAATTTCCAGTAGTTCAATGTCAATCTGTGAAGCATAGTGGTTAGCGATAAAAGTTAATAATTGCCGATTGTATGATATATCTGCAATACTTCCTGCAATTGCAACAATTTTCATAATTGTCCTCCTAGTTATCCTGCCAATTGACGTTTTTAGTTTGTTCTTTAGCTTGTTTTTGTGAATGAATCATTTGTTTGGTCAACTTAACAAAGACGGAAAAGTCTGAGAATAAACCGTTAAGCTGGACACCTAATCGTAAGTTCTTTAAATTACCGGAGTCATCAAATGCCTCTAGTGAGTGTCCTACTAAGAATTCAGAGCTTGGCATAATACTAGCCTTCAATTCAGGAGAATCTAGAATCTGCCGTAATTGAGCCTGAGCGCGTGAAGTGCCTAATGAACCATAAGATGCACCAACAATCATCACAGGTTTGCCAGCAAATGGGTGTATACGATAAGAGAACCAAGCAAGTGCAGAACTCAGCACAGCAGGTATGGCATGATCATACTCAGGTGTGGCAATAATGACACCATCAGCCTTCCGAATCTTTTCAGATATAACGTTGACGGCTTCCGGTATATGATCCTGGGAAGCCTTATAGAAAACTGGTAAATTACTAATGTCAACAATCTCAATAACTGCCTCCTCAGAATAATGTTTCTTCATATATTGAAGTAACTTGAGATTAGTTGACCGCTGTATATTTGTTCCAGCAATACCAACATAGTGCAACATTTGAACACCTTCCTTTCTAGGAAAATCACTCGAAAGGGTAACTTTACCTTACCCAGGATAATTATATTCCTTTTTAGCTTGTAGAGTAGCAATCTCGTCACTCTTAGAGAACGGCAGTGAACCTGATAACTTATAGTTAAGGAGATTTAATGAATTGAGGCCTTGACCGTTTGTGTATTGCCATTTTGATAGATAAAAACAGCGCCTAAATTATTAGGATCTTTCTCCCATCCTGGAATAGGCTTACCAGCAAAAAATAATCGCTTGGCTTCTAATTCACCCTGCAGAGAATCACGAGTAAATACAGTAACAGCAGCCAATTGGGTTTGTAAAGGATATCCAGTTTGAGGATCCAACAAATGATGATATCTTTTACCCCCTTTTATTAAAAATCGTTCGTAGATACCACTTGTAACAGCTGCACATGCAGGTTTAATGACCGTTCCAATGCCAATATTTCTTCCTTTATTGGGATCCTGAATACCAACTATCCATCGGCCATCAGATCGTCGTGGAGATTCTCCAACAAATAGTAAATTACCACCGAGATTAATTATTCCAGCCCTAATCCCATAGGCAAACCAAATAGACCGAATTTGATCAGCAATGAATCCCTTTGCAATTCCTCCAAGATCGAGCTCCATACCAGTTTTGACTAGTTTTACGGTGTGCAACGCATCATCCATAATAATGTTATCGGGATTGCTTAAAAGTAGCCGAGACTTAATGTCGTGATCGGATGGAACATTGGCACCGTTGAAACCTATCTTCCAAAGTTTGACAAGTGGTCCAATCAAGGCATTGAATCCAAAGTGCTTTTGGCTTGCTAGGACAGCATTTTTTATAAGTGCATACGTACCAGACGAAATCTCAGTATTGTCATATCCTGCTAGTTGATTTATGGTCATTATTTCTGAATGAGGTTGATTTACTGTCAACCTAGATTCTTGTTGCCTGATTAGCAATTCGGCAGCAACTAATGCAGAATTATCTTGCTCGCCAAATACCGACAAAACTATATTTGTTCCTAAAGCTCGTAATCGCTTCACTCGCCAAGTTAGCATTGTATCATCATTTCTATAAATACTGTATTTTGAATCACTTTTCTCATGATTTCCCTCTTCTGGTTGTAGTACGACCGAAGGTGTTTTTTTATGGAATTCCCGTGATCAAAGAGTTT
>NZ_JBSOQX010000035.1:0-13909 GCF_053819265.1 Lacticaseibacillus sp. 30 | reverse complement strand
CTAACTCTATGAAATTCATTGAAGTTCATGGCAGCGTTCAGGCGTTGATATATCAGCATTTTCAACTTTACCAACTCCATAGAGACTCACCAAAGCAAATAGAAAATGCACCAAAAATGCACCACTTTTACAACACAGAGTGCGGGCGGGTTGCCACTTCATTTTGAGGTGGCTATTTTTGTATCCATTGACTAGGTGAACATTTTTCACCTGGTTCCCATAAGCAGGTCAATATTTTTGACTTGGTCAACAAGACCCGAAATTCGGGGTCTGTTAGTTGCTTCAATATTATCGAGCAATCATTGAACTACGGAGGGGGTCACCAAATTGATGACCCCCTTTTTACATGATTATAGCAGTTCGCGACAACCATATGATGCTTATGAAACTGTCAGCAATCTCGCGGCTGAAAAATCGGCCGCCAAATAAATTCAAAGGGAGGAACGAATCGTTACCCCCTTTTTACATGATTATCACAGTTCGCGACAACCATTCCTCAAGTTACTCTTGTTCAGCGTGCACCAGAATGCGTCTCTCAGCACACAAAAAAACGGGCATCTCTGCCCGCTTCGCCCAATGATATTGCTACTTTAGATGAGAAGCAATGAAACAAGTCAAGGAAAACTATGACTATCGTATCAGCGAGGGTTGAGGAATGCTCTTCACTTGCTACGAGAAATCAATCTGACTTGGTCTATAAAATGCGCCACCGGTTAGCTATGCCGTGCGTCGGTTAAAACGGTTCTGCCCGCTTATCGCCTAGGACTATCCTAATTATAAGTTAATACTTATTTATTGGCAACTGGTTTTCCTATGATTGTTGTCCATTGTTTTTTGGCTGTGTCCGGTGTCAGTTTCACAATGTCGTACTGCTTTCCCTGCCATTCAATGCGCCATGAGTTAAGGATAGTTTCTGGCTGATCATACCGAACAACAAAGGTCACCGTATCTTCGAGCTTCGTCCCAACTGACGCCCTCACTTCGCTTAAATATTGGCTTAACACAAGTGCCCATGTCGTGAAGTGCTCTTTCCTGACGTTGCTCACAGGAACCCCATTTACATTACCCATCGTGTAGCTCACTAAAGTAATGAGTTCATTCAGTTGGCTGATGCTATTTACCAGTGGCATAGTCAACACCTCGCAATTGCTGAATCATGCTCACAACGCTATCTGGTACATACGTTGCCCCATCGACACCACGGTTAATATACCAGTGTTGTGCTAACAACGAGACAGCAAAGTCAAAACGAGGATCATCTCCAAAGTTTTCATCCGTAAGGGTCTGGTCAACCGCGCTAATCACGAACTGCTTTGCCGTCAACAAGTAGGCTGACAACATAGCATCATCTTCGCTGTGACTAATGCGCAGTGCTTTCTTTAGATCTTCTGTGGTAACACTCATATGCTCATCTCCTATATAAAAATGGGGCGTACCCAAAGGCACACCCCAGACTGTTTCATTAAGCTGCTGGATTGGTTGCCGGTGTGATGTCGACAATTCGAGCAGCGTCAGGATCAACCACTTCATAGTCGTTGCGGATCACGACGGCCAAGCCTTGGCTATAGCTATCGAATCGCTCCCATTGGGTATTAACCTCATTCTTCTGGGCTAAGAAAATTGCCTGAGAAAAGTCCCCAATGATGATCCGATAGGTGCCCACCTTATCAGTCGGCAATACTTTGTTAGCAACCACGATCACCGGCGCCCCAAATAGTTGCTTGCCTGATGGTGCCGTGATGGACGGTTGTAACAAGTAGCGGCCTTCGCTGTCTTTCAGGGTATCAAGGTAGTTGAAAGCGTCCTGATTGACGATAACAGACAAGGACAATGCTGGGTCTAGCTCAATATTGAAGGTTTTCTTGAGGTCATCGAGACCAGTACCAGTGAGGTGCTTGAAGTTGTCACCACTAGTGGACTTGCCAGTCAGAACACTGATAATGTTACTGTTGTCCGTGTTTTGTACCAACTTCTTGAGTTGATTCTTAACCTCGGCAACAATATCAACTTCACTATCTTCTACCAGTTCATTAGACAGATAGATCTTGCCAGCACGGGTAGCGACCTTGTAGTCAACACCACGGAATAGGTTTGAATCGATCTCTGGAATGTCTGCGAGTTCTGCCTTTGTGGCTAAGACACCATTGTTAGTGAGGGCAATCGGATAGGTGCCGACTGGGGTACCGACCTGCTTAACAGTGACGTATTTAGCCAGATCGTAATCAGATTCTTTTAGATCGAATACGTCATTGATAACTTCTTTAGGAACGACTGCACCAGCGGTGGTCGTGGTCAATCCGTCACGTTGTTCACCCATGCTGCGGATGTAGTCTTCGTAAGCGCGAGATTCGGTATGTTCTTTGTTGTCGATAATTGTTTTTTCGGTCATGTGATTGACTCCCTTTCGTTTTTCGGTTGGTGGTAGTTGCTGTTCTGGATCTTCTACATGGTCTTTCAGCCACTCAGTGTAGCTGCGTTTGTCCACTTGGACGTTGGTATTGTCATACGCTGGAATAGCTACCAGTGAGACGTCAAACAAGCTCTTTACTTGCTTGATGGTACGGATCACTTGCCCGCTGTCGTCTTTAGTGAACGTGTCACCGTCTGGAGCAGCATTGAAAGTAAAACTCATGGCTGATAAATTACCAGCTTGGACATTGTTATAAGCATCGTTAGCTGTGGTCGTATCGGGTAAGGTTGCTTCAAACTGCAAGCCTTTATCATCCACGTTTAAGGTCAAGGTTCCGGCCTTGGTGCTGGCTAAGACTTGACTAAAATCATGGTTTGAAACCATATAGACGTCTGATAAGTCCACATCATCGAAGGCGTGCGGATCAACGACTTCTTTAAAGCCACCGAGATCTTTACTTGGGCTATTGAAAACTACTGCATAACCACTTAGTTTCTTTTGACCGTTAGTGGTGTCGTCCTGTTTCTTTGTGTCTGGATCGTCTTGGTCTTGGCTGTCGTCTGCTTTGGCAGTTAGACCAGCGTTAGGATTCAGACGTTTTTCTACGTCATCTTGATTCATTTTCTGGATCACTCCTTTGTCTTGTGTTTTGATAGTTTGTCAGGTTGCTTAGTGGCGTGTAGTTCAGACTGGCCATAATTTCATCTCCGCCGGTAATTGGTGGCAAGTTTAACTTGGCTCGTGCTTCATTAGTGGTCAGAACACCGCCTTGCAGCCCCTTAACTGCTAGTTCTTGCATCGTGGCTGGGTCGGCACTGAACAGCTTGTCAGTGTTGAAACTGAATCGATTATCGCCAGTCGAAAGTTTAGCATCCATCTCACTCGTGAAGCAGGTAAAATACTGAATCAGAGTGTTCTGCAAGTACATCACGTTAGACTGTACGGCATTAGAGTGCTCGCTTTCGATACCCAGCCGATCCAGTGGCAACCCGAACGCTTTGGCAATCTGTTTCGTTGTCCAATCGCTAGAATTGACTAGATTCAGCACGTCAGTATTAACTTCGAGTTGCTTGTAATCCATATCATTGTCTAGAATGATGGTCTTGAGGGCATTATCACCACTGTTGGCAGCTTCAAATTTATTCCGGATGTTTTCTTTTGCCTTGGTGTCTAGCTGGGTCTTGTTGACCTTAAGAATGCCTGTCCCTTGGACACCGGAGTTAAAGAAACCTTTCAGCAACGCATGCCCAGACTTTTGTACCCCGACCTCATCATGAAGGCTATAAAGTGGCGATATTCCTTTGTAACCGTCTTGTGTGAAGCACTTGAAGTGTAATACCTCGCTGGCATTTAAACGCTGTGAGCGGCCGCTGTCAGGCGTGTATTCGTAGCTGATAATGCCGGTCGTATTATCTTGTTTAACCACCATTTGACTGTTGGGGACTAACTCGAAGCCAGTGACCTGTCCGCTAGGGTTCTTAGTAACCCGTGCAAAGCTGTTACCATTCAGCAACATGTTAGCAGCTAGGGCAAACTTGAACGCCCACGCGGTCATGTGGTCATTGGGTGCCTTGTTAAGGAGCACGCTGATACGCTTGTCACTGTACTCAATCGGGTTTGTTGCAAGATCACTGGCAATCACGCGCACCGCCGTAAACACATCCGAATTACGTAAAGCACCAATCCCCACATATAGGCCACTGTCGTTGCTGGTCATGCTGACAAGCGCATCTAAGAACGGGTCACTGTTGTCATCGCGTGGTTGTGTCGCGCTATTCGTGAAAAAGCTCATTTTTTCACCTCCCTTTGTTGAAGTTGATGATGACTGCGATGGAGATCAGGGACGTGCCGACTGCTATCATGCCAACGCCAAACCCGAACAGCCACCAGATACCGATAACCATACAGATTAGCCCCAGTATTAATAGCACGGTCTGAACATTAAAAACTAAAGTCATCGCTCGAATAAAAGTCATTATCTGCCACCTCGCTTTCCTTGCTTTGATCCATTGCAATTGTGTAAGCATTCATCAGTGCGGCTACGGGGTCAATCTTCGTAGCGTTGCGAGCCTTATCGATCATTGGGTTGTTGTTAGCGTCATATTTCAGAATTGCGTTGTTCACCGCATAGGCCAGTAACTGATTATCAGGGTGCTTTAAATGGCCATTGAAGAGATCATCACGAAAACGAGTTGTCGGTATTGAAAGTGTTCTAACACCTTGTCGCACCTCAAGCAGTGGCAAATCGCGTTTTTCAAATTCTGGAATCAGGTAGCCCATGGCAAAGGGATCATAACAGATGGCACGCACGTTCCACTGGTTCCGTTCGATCAAGTCGAGAATGAAGCGTAGCACCTCGTCATAGTCGATCATGCCGCTATCAAGTTTGGTAATGCTACATTCGCCACGACTAGCACCGCTGATGTAATCGAACCCGTCACGCTTGATCTTTTCTTCCAGTCCATACTTAGTACCCACGAATGAGTGGCTGTCGGCATACAGGTAGCCATCTTCCGGAACTAACCACGAGATACTGGTAAGGTCGCTAGACTTGGAAAGGTCAAGCCCGATATACACGTCCTTGTCTCTGGTGTCTGGTGGCTCGATAGTGGCTTTCTCCCAGTCGTCAAGACTGATGTAACTGTCTGCTCTGGCTGATTGCCAAGTGTTAAAGTTCTTGACGAGAACTGGCCTTAGGGTTCCTTGCTTGGATGCTAGATCAACATCAGCTTGCAAGCTAGGCCGCATCGTCTTAGCTCTTTCAGCATTAGCCAGTAGCGGATTCGACTTCTCCCAAGTATCTGGTGCAAAGGCTTCATCCTTGCTATCCTGTTCAAAAATGGCAATAAAATACCGATCTGCTTGTTCGCGACCGGTTAAGATTTTGGAGACAAATTTATATTCTTTATACATAGGACCATTCAGGTCTGGCCCCGTGGTCGAGATGACGGCTAGCAAACTGTTGTCGCTGTTGATCTGGCCTGATTTTAGTGTTCGTAGAATCTCATCAGTACGAGCTAAGGCGAACTCATCAATAATGGCCAAGTCACTTTGATAACCATCTAAGCTATGCAGATCAGACGCAAGCGGAACAGCTCGGCTGTTGCTCGGCAAGTCGATGATTTCGTTACGGTTGATCTTCAAACGATCACGCACTGACTTAGACACCTTAGAGACCTGACGCAAACCACTAGACAGCATATCAAAGGCTAAGTGGGCTTGGGCGTTACTGTTGGCTGTGTAGACAATCTCTCGGTTCATGGCTGGCTTGCTTTCCATGAGGAGATACAGCGCGCCTAGATCAGCCATTAGGAAGCTCTTACCATTCTTGCGTGCCATGCTGATGTAGGCTCGATCATAACGACGGTTACCAGTTGCCTTATCACGCCAGCCGAACAGCTCGGAAATCAACCACTTCTGAAATAATTCTAGTTTGAGTGGTGACCCATCACGTGCCGGCATCAGTTCGATAAACTCAACGGCTTTGTTGGCAAAGTCCTCATCAAAGTAATACGGCCATGGATTCTTTTTGTGCTTGCTGGCTTTCAAGTCTCTGCGATAACGTCTCGCCGCTTGCTTAATTTTTTTACCGGCAGCAATCTCACCACTTAGTACCTTGTCGGTGTATTCAGTCGCATAGTTCACGATGACACCAGCTCCGCAAACGGATCGTCAGGCTTCTTCTTAGTCTCACTCTTTAAGGCAAGTTTCGCCCGACTATACACTGACAATCCCAATACATCGTCAATGCGCATCATTTGATTTGTGGCATCCAGCTTCATTTTAACTGCTGGGTTTGCTTTAAAGTTGTCTCCAGTTTCAACCATCATGCCTTGTTCTTGAATCAGCTCGGCAGCTTTCTGAATGTCAGAATAGGCTTGGCAATGACTGGCAATCAGGGCAGCATCTAGTTCACTCACTGGAATGTCTTTTTTGAGCAATGGTACAATACGGTGCCACTCGGTCACAGCATAGTCATCAAGCCATGTAGGGGGCTGTACTTGCAATTCTTTGTAAGTGAATAGTGCTTTTTCAGAGGCAACACGATCAGCTAACTGTTTTTTGGATAAATGTGCACTTAGGTTAGTCACTGATTTTAGGGGTGCTCCCATGTGTAACGTCCTTTCTGAATTTGTATTCGTTTATACCTATTATAATTATAACACATTGATTATACATAGGTTCTGTGATTTTCGGTATTCATCGAAAAGAAAAGAGGCCGACCGTTCTTTCGCTCTAAAATTTTGGGGCGGGGGTCGATCTGTCGGGGGATCTCATTCGGCGTTGTGCTACCTCCCGGGCGGTCTTAGCGTTATGACAAGTCTGGCACAAGCTTTGTAAATTGCTCTCATCAAGCCTGTGTTCCCAACCATAAGCTGTTTTGATTGGCTCAATATGATCAACAAGCACAGCTTGACGAATAATCCCACGTTTCAAACAGCTAGCGCAAGTTGGATTGCGCAACCTGAATGACTTTGAAAGCTTTGTCCATGTTGTTGACTTGTAGAAACGTAATTCCTTCTCTTCATATTGCATGCGTTCCTGATTCGTTGCTTGCGTGTTCTTGTCTTGCTTATGCTCCTCGCAAAAGCGCTGATTGAACGGGATCATGCGACGGCACCCGGGGTGCATGCAAATGTGCAAAGGCACACTCATTTGCATCACTTCGCTTTCATTAATGATATTTCTTTGCTAACTGATATGAGGTGCTAATTTGATCTGCTCTTTAATGCTTCGCCCCGAAATGTTGGCATGCCAGTTAAGCTCTCTATAGTCAGCGATCTCAAATCCTGCTGCTAAGAGTGCACCTTTCATCATGCCGTTAGTAATGTAGAAACCACTTGGTAAGTCAGCGAATAGGTGCTTGATACCGTATGAGGTATAGTCGCTGTTGATTGTCTTTCGCTTGGCTAGTCCCTTAGTCCAGAGATATAAAGCGTTCTGCATGTCCTCAGGCATCAGCATAAACGCGAACGGATGATCCTGTTCAAATGGACTAAAATCAGGTGACTTAGGTTCAATGTGCCAATTCTTGTATTCGTAGTATTTGCGATACTTCTTAGGGATAGGGAATTCTTGTTCAAACCTAGCCCATGTACTTTCTGGATATAGCATTCTTTTAACCTCCGTAGTTTTAAATTTGTTTGTTTTTTAAGTGTCCCACGTGTCCCGGGCTCTTAAACGTTGGTATGTAGGCGTTTGTCTGGGACAACAGACATGTCCCACACATGTCCCGAGCTGTCCCGAACATGTCCAAATTAGGACTTGGGACAGTAGTGGGACACGTTGGGACAGCACTGGGACAGGTGACTTGTCCCAACAAAACGTTGATATACCGGCATTTGTAGCACTGGGACAGGTGGGACAGTAGAAAAACAAACACTTTACTTCCTGACGTATCCTCTTGAACGCTGACCATTGATTCGAACTCGTTCACGATCCCACCCATCCATGTTATCCATGATGAGCTTGATACGTTTTGCTTCCGATCCAGTACGACCCATCAGGTAACGATCGACTGACTTGTCGAACACCACTTCCATGATCTCTCTGGTCGTGGTTTGTTGCAGTGGTTGTAATTCTCCAGCATCCAAGTGCTGTTGTAACCAAGTGGCCACATCACCGTTATGGTCAATATGAGTGTGAAAGAAGCTGGCCTTCAGGCTTAATGACAGCTTTTCCCAATTCGATGGTACTTTCATGTTGAGAAAGTCTTCAATGGCCTCTTTCATAGGGTCAACTGTCTCTGCTTCTTGTTGATATGGTTTAGCCAGTTGCATCAGCTTATCATCAGCAAAGACACTCTCACCTGCATCCACCCATGTTTTTACCTCTGCCAATACCTGATGGATATAGTGATTGATCTTCGGTACGCTTTCTTCATTGCGCCATACGGTCTTTGTGGGCTTTGTAACGCCGCATCTGATAGGGAAGAAACGACGTTCACCAGTAGCGTCTTTCAAGTAGTCCTGTTGATTAGTGCTGCCAATGAACACACACTTGCGTAAATGTGGGTAAACATAATGGCTGTAACTCCCTCGGTATGAATCTGACTGGGCACTGATGAAGCTCTTAGCTGATTCAATCTCGGTCTTTTTCATAGCGGAAAGTTCACCGAGTTCCATGATCCAGTTACCTTGCAGCTTCTTATAATCTTCGTCCGTTTTGCCCATTGATTTTAATGAATCGCTGAACTTTTTCGGGAATAAGTTACGAGCAGCCGTGCTCTTACCAAGTCCTTGTTTACCTTCAAGAATTGGAACGAGTTCAAACTTGCAACCGGGCTGATAGACACGTTTTACAGCACCAGCTAACCATTTACGAGTAACAGCACGGGTATATTCACTATCCTCGGCACCTAGATAGTCGATGAAGTAACGTTCTGCTCTAGGGGTACCGTCCCATTTTTCAGCTTCGATCCAGTCTTTAACCGGATTAATTGAATGTTCCTTGCCAACAACAACCATTGCATCTTGTTCATTCTGCTTGCTAAACAAGAGATTGTGCTTACGCTCCATATATGAGCGGACGACAGCATCATCTTCATCAGTCCAGAAACCTTTGCGAATCGGCAATCCTTTAACGCCTTTTGTCTTGATAAGCATCTCTGAAAAGTCGTCCCAAGCGATGACATTGGCGAAGGCTGGATCATTATCAAGTAGCAGTTGAATATTAACCACCGAATCTTTTCTAATCCCACCATTGCCATCAAGTTTAAGGTCATTTCGCCATTGCTCTTGACCTGTAAAATCAACGTTGACTACTTTCTTTGCTTCTTGCTTAATATCTTCGGGCATCGCTTTAACCAACCGCACGCCTCCTCTCTTCGGCTTTCAATACTGACTTAAAAATCTTATTAACTTCGGCTTCTGCCAGCGGTGTATCTAAATAGTTGTCATTAGTTGTAAACAGCAGGTTATATACTGTCTGCGGTTCTGCACCTGTGAAGAACATTTTGCCAGCAATCTTAGTCAGAAAGTCATTGCGATTGCCGGTACTAGTGCCGTTCACTATTTCATCTAGCAGCTTGCCTGTCCATCGTTTGCCTCGATAAACTGTTGAACCACCAAACACTGGGTTAGGGTGGCTGACACGTTGGATTTCATCTAGTAACCACTGAGGAACTGGGGCTAATTTGGTGATCTTGTGCCCTTTGAGTGGTTGATACATACCATTCTCGCGAATGCTAGGGAAAACCGGTACACCAGTCGCGACATAGTCGAGGCCGGTTTTCTCGCCATTCTTAGAGAACAGATCTGATCGACTGGTTAGCTTCAATTCTTTGGGATAGGTGAAGAAAATATGGAGTCCACCGTTTGGCGTTGTTTCTATATAGGTAGAAGGAATTTGATCAGCACGACCATCAGCGCTCAATTTAGCCAACGACTCATTGCCATTAGCCTCGCTTTTATGCCCCATATCAATGTCAAACACCAGCACACCATCAAGCCCCAAGCCAATATTGTAGTTAGGATGTTCGCCCCACCATTTCTTGGCCTGTTCTGGGTCTTTGGTGGCATCTTTGTACCCATGCGAACCAGCAAGTGGTGTTCGTGTCTCTGGCGCAAGTGGGTAGACTGCAAAGCCATGCTGTTGATATCCAAGCGCTACTTTAAGCACGTCGACCATCGACAGCATCTCCCTCCATAAGTAGACGGCGAGCATCAATGATCATGTCAGCGACTGTGTCGGCCAGTGCTGATTGCTGTTCATTATTGATCTGATGTCGCAAGATATTCACCATTGCACTTGTATCACTTAAAAGCGCCTGTGCGGTTGTATAATAATCTTTCTTCATCATTTGTTGACCTCATCAATCGTTGCCAAGCTGCTATCAACGTAATCTTGAATTGGTCTCAGGAGTGCCATCCATGTATAAAATGATCGATTAGCCTCATACGCCAAGATTGCAGCACTTTTTTCGGTACGATTGCTTCGATATGAAGTGACAGAGCCTTCCATAATGTCGAATTCATCACTAAGAGCTTCTAAAAGTCCTTTTACAGTGCTGAGGTTAAAAGACGCCATATCTAAATCAGGCGCTTTGGTGCTGTTTGAAACATTTTTCATATTAATTGCCTCCATTTTCCTTGACAAAAACATCTAATAGAAGCAAGCTAAAAGTTGATATGTATCTTTTCGCTTGTCTTCTTCTCGCCTTGAGCTGTCACTCTTGGCGATTTTTTTGTGGCCTCAATTAGTGATCGCCGTTCAGCTTTCTTAAACTGCCAATACCGGTCACAATCGGCATCAGCCTTTACAAACTGCGGCCACGTCCAGCCAAACTTGCTATTTACCATTTTTGCCATGGTCATCATCCTCTCGAAATTGCAGGTACGCTCCAAACACGCTGCCGACCATGAATGCCATGCAGAGAGCGGGAACGGTGAGCGGGTGGCTTAGTAGCCACGTAATAACGTTAATCATCGGCACCGTCCTCCTTGAGGTATTTAAGGACGATCCGAGCATTCTGCTTGTCTGTTTCGGACGTAGCCGGATCGTTCAATAAAAGCATAGATTCGCTACGGGCTACAAAGGTGTCAATGCACCAGCCTTCATCAGTCTTCATAAAATGATCGTCTGAGTATTTCTGAAGATTCGGATAAAGCTCCTTGAACTCCGCTAGGCTTTCTGGTTCATTGTTCACTGGTTGACTGTCCACACACTTGATAAAACCATTGTCCAAGGCATATTGTGTAGGATCACCGTTTTCGTCAATTAAGTTGGTCTCGATCATTGTCCGATATACCTCGTCCTTACCAACTGTTACGCCTTCAGATTTCAAACCCTCATAGAATTGCTCCACGAGTGACGGATAAACTACTTTCATATATTTTCCTCTCTGACTTTATGCGCCTGTCATAAGTTACTTACAATTGCCATCAAAATCCCCGCCCGCAAGACTTGGATTAAACTTGATGATCCATCATCCACTGATCAACCGATGACCGTTTGTACAGCTTCAAGCCATCTAATAAAATCGTCGGCAGACCTTTGGTGGTTAATTGATCGAGATACCCTGTACTGATCCCTAAATACTCGGCTGCATCCTTACGTTTCATATACTCTGCAAAGGTATGCCTGCTTGCTGTCACTTTAAATGCTTCTAAAGCAGTCGAGTACATGTCGTGCTTTATTTGAGCTTCAAAATCATCCGGTAAACTCATTGCGACACTAATAGCCGTATTACCCACGTCCTTTCTGTCTAATGCCATGACAATTGTTGCTTGGATGGATTGTATTCAATTAGTTCACTGAGACTGACACCCAAGTAATCGCACAACGTTTTCAACGTAACAAGATTGACATTCTTTGCACGACGATAATAAAGACGAACAAGAGTTGACCGCGCTATTCCTGTAGCTTTGTATACATCAGTAATTGTTACAAGACGGTCACCCATGATAGCCGCTAAATTATTCTTCAATTATTTGCACCTTCTTATCATTATTTGTACTTCGAAATCATTAGGAACAAATAAAAGGTAACATCGTCACGCAACTATGTCAATGTTTATTTGGCGATTTCGAAGTACAAATGATATACTTCTTACGAAGAAGGTGAATATTTTGCTTGCAAACAGACTTAGTGTTTTGTTGGCTGAACGACAATTGTCTATCAAACAAGTTGTTGAAGACACGGGATTATCTAGAAATGCTGTGTCAAATATCGTCAACAAACCAAATGCAAACATTGCTACTGAAACAATCGACATATTATGCCGTTATTTACAAGTCACTCCGAATGACTTCTTCTTATATTGGCCTTATGCTACTCGTATAAAACTACAAGGTGACGAGATTTGGCTGGGATTTGAAAGTGCCTCCGGAATGAGAACATTTGCTCCTACTATTTATTTAATGTCTGAAAAAGAGACTTGGGGACTGTTGTCAGAACAAACTCCATTTGATGTGCATGCAGTTTATGTTCTCGCTAATGAAGAGGATGAGGTCGACTCCACAGAGCAACTCAAAAAGCTCTTTGCATCGGCACCTATTGCGTTTCAAAAAGAAATTGAGAAAAAATACATTGGGTGCATTCAAACTTTTCTTGAGAACCATAAGGACGAAGTTAATAAAATAGTTTCAAGTTCTAACGAGAGCGGACAACAGACGGTTAGTTTATTTATGCTGTTACCCTGGGGAAGCACTAGCAAAAAACTCAACACTTCAAATTTCAAGATAATTTAATGAATTTCTCTTCCCGATCCCCGCCCGCAAGCTGGTACGGAGGGAAAAACATGGCAACAATCAAACGTTACAAAAACAGCAGCGGAGATACACGATATGAAATTTTTGTCTCTGCTGGTACTGATGAACTAACTGGAAAGAAGCGTCGAATTCATAAGCGAGGCTTCCGAGACAAAAAAGAAGCTGCCCTAGCAGCATCCAGATTTACCTTAGATGCTGATGCAGGCAGTTTATCGACTAATAGAAGCATGACGTTCAAAGCTGTTTATCTTGAGTGGGACGCAGCATATAAGAATACCGTTCGAGAAAGCACGTACGAGCGCACCTATATACAAGTTAAGAAACACGTTTTACCGCTTTTTGGTAACAAACCAATTAATAAGATCACCACAGCGCAGCTACAGCAAGCCGTTAACCAATGGTCAAAACAAGTCACTAGGAACTACAGAAGATGGCTGACAACTACAAGCCGTATTCTTCGCTTTGCCTTACGCCGTGGTTACATTAATAAAAACCCGGCTGACCTTGTCATCATTCCAAAAGAGAAGGAACAAATTGGCGATGTTGCTGCGAACTTTTGGGATAAGCAAGAACTAACAAGGTTCTTCAGTTATATTGATGCAAAGCAAGAACCACAGAAGACTGCGCTTTTCAGAATACTAGCCTTTGGTGGCATTCGACGTGGTGAATGTCTAGCGCTGACTTGGAAAGATATTAGCTTTACCGACAGCACAATAACAGTCAACAAGACACTATCGCAAGGCATGAACGGCCGTCAGCTTGTTCAGCCACCCAAGACACGGAAAAGTAGAAGAACTATCACCATGGATAGCAAGACAATGTCTGCATTGAAGCACTGGCGGCTTGTTCAGCTACAAAAGTATATGGCTTTAGGATTTAACGCTAATAAACCTGATCAGCTTGTATTTTCAAACAGCAAGAATAAGCACTTGCTTTTACACAAACCTGCTGATTGGCTCAAGTCAATCGAGGATACTCATAAAATTGAACACCGTATTACAATTCATGGCTTCAGGCATTCACACGCAAGCGCCTTGTTTTCTGCCGGGGCCACTGTCAAAGAGGTTCAGGAAAGGTTAGGCCACTCGGATGTCAAAACCACTCTCAATATCTACACCCATGTAACAAAGAATCAAAATAAAGAGGCCGTGAATAAGCTAGTTGCATATCTCAATTTTTGACCAAAGTGCACCAAAAAGTGCACCACACAAATTTTAATGGCAGCCTAAAGCCGCACTATCGCTGATATGACGGGTTTATACTAGAAAGGGGGTTCAATCCCGTTAAG
>NZ_JBSOQX010000034.1:0-15480 GCF_053819265.1 Lacticaseibacillus sp. 30 | reverse complement strand
TTTTTTATGGAGAGTTGTCCGAGAGGCTGAAGGAGCATGGTTGGAAACCATGTATACGGGTTTTACCTGTATCAAGGGTTCGAATCCCTTACTCTCCGTTGTCTTGCATTCGGATGTAGCTACATAAGAAGCCTCAAAACGCTGTTAATTCGGTGTTTTGAGGCTTTTTTGAACATCAAATAAAATTTGACTGTGCCTGATATGATTAGTAGCATGAGTGGGGATTTAAAGGATGGTTAAGACATCTGACCATCACAAAATCGTTAACCGACTTTAGTGACTATTTTTTACGAAAGGCTTGTAATTTTTAATAGCTTCCGCTAGTATAAATAGAGCAATAGACACCACACATGGAGGATTAGCTCAGTTGGGAGAGCGTCTGCCTTACAAGCAGAGGGTCACAGGTTCGAGCCCTGTATCCTCCATAATGAAAACACCTACCACTGCGGCAGGTGTTTTTCTTTTACCTTTTTGAAGTTGGACGGGGCGTCCAACGCATGAGATTTGACTTAGTTTAAATAGCTATTAGAGGGGGCTGATTCTGACAATAAAAACGCCACTACTGATTGTGGCGACGGTTGATTAGCCGTGCATGCGCGCTAGATAGAGTAACAGCGTTGCAATGACTGGGCTAAATTGGTAAAGGTAGCTGGGCACTTTAAATGGTCGACGACTGTTGATGAGCGTGACAAGGATGACGATACCGCCGATAGCTATTAAGTTGAGTCGTTGTAACCAGTAACCGATAACGACGGTGATTGCCAACAAGACCATATCTGTCCACTTGGGAAAATGGTTGGCCCATAACCCGATTAGTGCTGGCACATATAGTAATGCCAAGTCGAGCAACATATCCTGACTGAGAAAATGCAAACCCGCGTAAATAAGTAAGATTTGGAATAAAATTGCTTGGCCAAAAGCAATGGTACCAGCCCATTGCTTGGTAACTTTTTGTGTGCGCAACAAAAATGTCAACAGGAACTGAACAGCAACTAATGGTAACAAGATCCATTGATTGATGGCACCAATGATACCGGTAATAGCGGCAATGATTAGAACTAATGGGTAACGTTTAACGACCATTGCAGCCGCTAAGCAAACGCCCATGAGTAAAAGCGCGATGATTTGAAAATGCCATGTGATTTGTAAACTTAGCGCGATCAGAAACGGATAGGCGAGTATTTGTCCGATAAAGGCCGCTGCACCAGCACCTTGATTGATATTTTTCAAATTGATTATCCTTTCTATGATGCTTCCATTTTACAAAACCCTGAGACGGTAAACAAAGATTTTCGGAAATTTTACATCTTTTATGTTATGCTACTAGAGTTGCAAAACATTCCCGATGGGGTTCGTCAAAGCTATGACGAACATGCCTTGTAACCTAAAATAATAAGGGGGAAACAAAACATGCAGGAACGCCATTTATTTACGTCGGAGTCTGTTTCGGAGGGGCATCCGGATAAAATTGCTGATCAGATCAGTGATGCTATCTTGGATGCCATGCTTGAACAGGATCCCGATTCACGAGTTGCTTGCGAAACGACGGTGACAACCGGTTTGGTGCTGGTTGTCGGTGAGATATCAACAAAGGCTTACGTTGATATTCAATCAGTGGTTCGCGGGACGATTAAAAAGATCGGCTATACCAAGGAATCAGGTTTTGATCCTGATAGTGTCGGGGTGCTGGTCGCTTTGGATGAGCAGAGTCCAGATATCGCTCAAGGGGTTGACGAAAGTCTTGAAGCCCGTGAGTCTGATACTGATCCGCTTGACAAGATCGGTGCTGGCGATCAAGGCATGATGTTCGGTTTTGCCATTGACGAAACCGAAAACTATATGCCGTTACCGATTTCATTGGCCCACGCGTTAATGCGCAAAACTGATTCATTACGGCACAAGGGTGAAATTAGTTATCTGCGTCCAGATGCTAAGGCGCAGGTCACGGTGGAATATGATGATGATGACAATCCAATTCGGGTTGATTCCGTTGTTGTCTCCGTGCAACATGATCCGGATGTCACGCTTGAAGAAATTCGCCGCGATGTCGAGGCCAAGATTATTCGCACTGTGATTCCTGAAGCTTTAATGGATGATGACACGAAAATTTATGTCAATCCGACTGGCCGCTTTGTACTGGGCGGTCCGCAAGCCGATTCTGGTTTGACCGGACGCAAAATTATCGTTGACACATATGGCGGTTTTGCCCGACATGGTGGTGGTGCCTTTTCTGGTAAGGACGCGACGAAGGTTGATCGTTCGGCCAGTTATGCAGCGCGTTATATTGCCAAAAATGTGGTAGCAGCGGGTTTGGCGAAACGGGTTGAAGTACAATTGGCATACGCAATCGGTGTTGCCAAACCGGTTTCCGTGTCGGTGAATACATTTGGCACAAGCGCAGTATCAGAAAATGTGATTGAACAGGCAATCCGTGAGAACTTTGACTTGCGGCCTGCTGGCATTATTAAAATGTTAGACTTGAAGCGGCCGATTTATGAACAGACGGCAGCATATGGTCATTTTGGACGTACAGATGTTGATCTTCCTTGGGAGCACTTGGATAAGGTGCAGGCTTTGCTCAAGTACCGAGATTAGCGAGAAAAGAGGCGGCCTTAGTCGAGAATTATTCTCGGCTGGGTCGTTTTTTCGTGCTTATGAGGGGCTTCTCAAGACTAACAACATCGCCTGGCAACTCAGAAGGGATATTTATGAAGCAAAGGAAAACCAATGTCGCACTCGTAACGGCGGCAATTTTTATTGGCACATTTATGACGGCGATTGAAGGCACGATTGTGTCAACGGCTATGCCAACCATTATCGGCAGTTTACATGGGGTTCATTTAATGAACTGGGTCTTTTCCATTTTTCTGTTGACTAATGCGATGGCGACGCCGATTTACGGCAAACTGAGTGACAAAATTGGTCGCAAACCAGTTTTTCTCATTGGACTAACCATATTTGTCATTGGTTCGTTGCTATCCGGTTTGTCACAATCCATGGAAATGCTAATTATTTTCCGCGCAATTCAAGGAATTGGTGCTGGGGCTATTATGCCAGTGACATTTACGATTATCGCCGATATTTATCCATTCGAAAAACGAGCAAAAATGCTCGGTTTTAATGGCTCGATGTGGGGAATCGCTTCGGTAATTGCACCGTTATTGGGCGGTTTTATCGTTGATCAGTTAAGTTGGCACTGGATTTTCTTTATTAACGTACCGTTGGGTATTTTCACGTTTGGCCTTGTGTGGTTCTTTTTGCAGGAAGATCGGCGCAGTGTCCGGCAGCCGCTTGACATGCGCGGGACGGTTTGGCTGCTGGTGGCCTTGTTGGCGATGATGTATGGCTTTCAGACATTAGCTGAACCCAACGGCATCTGGCAGTTAGTTGCCATGGCAATTGTGGCTACGCTGGGCTTCTGGCGTTTTTGGCAGGCAGAACGGCGTGCAGTCGATCCGATCATTGACTTGAAACTATTTGAAAATCGTACTTTTGTGATTCATAATTTGATCGCCGCTTTGATTTCGGGGTTCGTGATTGGATTTGAAGTCTACATGCCTATGTGGATTCAAGGAATTCGCGGCATGGATGCTTCCCTTGGCGGCTTTGCCGTGACTCCTAGTTCTTTGATGTGGGTCGTTGGCTCTTTTGTTGCTGGCAAGTTATTGGGCCGGTTCCAACCTAAGCCGATTCTGACAGGGGCCATGATTTGGCTGCTTGGCGGTAGTCTTGTGCTGGCATTAGTGCCGCAATCGACACCGTATTTTGTCTTTCTGCTAGTTGCCGGCGCCTTAGGATTCGGCTTTGGTTTGGTGATTACGATTACTACGGTAACAGCCCAGGCCGTTGTGGCGCCTGATCAGGTTGGCGTGGCAACGAGTTTCAATACCTTGTCTCGAACGTTGGGGCAAACACTGATGGTCTCGGTTTATGGGATTGTTTTGAATCTGCGTCTGACTCAAGGTATCGCGGCAGATAGCCGGCTCAATAGCAATATGCTCAACGAACTGATTAATCCGCATACGGCCAAAAATTTACCCGCAGCAGTGTTGCCAACTCTTCGGCAAATTTTGTATGAAGGTCTGCACAACATTTACTTTTTCTCGATTATCATTGTGGCGTTGGCGATTCTAGCCAATCATTTTGAAGCAAAAAGGGTGCTGACAAAAGAAACAATCCAGGAGTCGAATGAAGAAAGCTGAACCAACTGAAATATCATACAAAAAACCGGATTCTATTTAAGAATCCGGTTTTTTGTACGCTGATATCGCTCTCGTTTGCCGATAAATAACTGAAATTAAAATGGACTGACCACTCGATCGGTATGATCTTCGGCGGCTGCTTTTTTGACAGGTTGTTTGTACAATTTCGCTGCTTTATCGGTGACTTGCGCAATGACATCGTAGTCTGGGTCATTTTCTAACGGGCCAAAATTGAACACTGTCTGCGTTGCTTCGCGCTTGATATCTTGCAATCTAGTGCTGATAAGGACATGTAGCATATCTGCTTTTTGATGTGATCGTTCGATTTCTTCACTGGCTTTGGCTAAGGTATACCCTTCATCAAGCATTGTCTTGATCATGACGATTAAGGTGATGTTTGCCAAGGAGTATCGTTTATTGCCATTAGCGTCATGCCTGCGAGAATGAATGAGCTGCTTCTTTTCCCAGTATCGAATTTGCGTTGGGGTGGCTCCGGTGACGCGGCTGGTTTCGCCTATGCCGAGTGAAATATCGAGTGAACGTAAACGTGCATTAAACGGTCCCATGACATAGCATCCTCTCTTGAAAATGCGCTCACTGGCGCAAAAACCTATGCATAAGGACTGTGGTCGTCATGACCAATATCCGGCCATCACGGCCAAGCCCACTTATGATCTGGTTTCTCAACGCGCCTGTTCACGCTATTACCTTGACATTTATTAAGTTTAAATGTAATATTTTCTATTGTCAATATCACATTGTGTGATATAGAAAACATGAAATCTTATAAAGAAACTAGGCGAAGTTATGGACGTTAAAGATATCAACGGGAAACACGTCAATGTACCAATGATGGTCACGACCTTGATCGTTGGGACGTTTATTACGATTTTGAATCAGACCATTCTATCTACCGCGTTTCCAACGCTGATGAAGGCCTTCAACATTTCAACTGCGACAGTGCAGTGGTTGTCGACAGGCTTCATGCTGGTAAACGGGATTATGATTCCAGTATCCGCATATCTGAGTGCGAAGGTGCCATCAAAATGGTTATACATGAGTGCGATGAGTACTTTTTTTGTCGGCACATTGGTTGCCTTCATTGCAAATAGTTTTGGCGTTTTGCTAATTGGTCGATTGATTCAGGCGCTTGGCGTTGGGATCACGATGCCGTTGTTGCAGAACATCATGATGTCGATTTTTCCCCCGAACCGGCGCGGCGCTGCTATGGGGATGGCTGGAATTGCGATTGGGGTGGCACCTGCCATCGGGCCAACGCTTTCCGGTTATGTCATCGACAATTTCGGCTGGCGTTTCTTATTCGGTATGATTCTGCCAATTGCCGGTCTCGTTATTTTGGCAACATTGTTTTTCTTCAAAAATGTCTTACCGTTGTCTGATCCTAAGTTAGATATTCCTTCCTTGATTGAATCATCAATTGGGTTTGGCTCCTTGCTGTATGGCTTTTCTGAAGTGGGCAATGATGGTTGGGGCGATCCGATCGTTTTAGGCACGATCGCACTCGGCATTGTGTTTATCTTCATCTTTGGTTACCGTCAATTGCACTTAAAAGAACCATTTGTTGAATTGCGAGTGTTTAAGAGCAAAATCTTTGCCTTATCCACAGTCTTAGGTACCATCGCCAACATGGCGATGGTCGGGGTGGAAATGATTTTGCCAATGTATTTGCAAATCATTCACGGCAAGAGTGCTTTGGAGTCAGGTTTGACATTGTTGCCTGGGGCGATTTTGATTGCTTTAATGAGCCCGGTCACTGGTCAAGTGTTTGATCGCATCGGGGCCAAGCGGCTTGCACAGTTAGGCTTGTTCTTGCTGACGATTGCAACACTGCCATACTTTTTCCTGACAGAAAGCACACCGTCCATTTTTATCACAGTGATTTATGCTGTGCGGATGTTTGGGATTTCAATGGTCATGATGCCTTTGACGACGAATGGGATGAACGCCTTATCACCTGATATGATTCGACATGGGACAGCGGTTAACAACACTGTCCGTCAGGTGGCAACTTCCATGACAACTGCTGTCATGATTTCAGTTCTGTCAAACGTCACCAATCTGGCCAAACCGGCGGCCAGTTTGTTGAAAACCAATCCGCTGCAGTATAAGCAAGACTTTTTTGGGGCAACACTTAGTGGCTACCACGCAGCCTTTCTGCTGGCAGCAGGGTTCAGTTTAATTGGCTGGATCTTGGCTTTCTTCTTGAATACCCACGCGATGTCGCAAGAAGTGACGATCAAAAATGAAAAGAAGGTGAAGGCATGATTCTATGGTTTTTGGGCCTGACAGTGATCGGCCTTTATCTCAGCTTTATTATGATGAAACGCTCCAGTTTGCGTAGCACGTTAATTGCGGTCTTCGGGATTGGTGTGGTGGGTAGTCTATTGCTGATTACGTTGAATGATAATGCGCATTTTGGCATGGTCAAACGAACAACAACTGATGAGCAGACCATCTACACCGCCTCACCGAATGCACAACTGCCAATGTTGCTAAAACAAAACATTGGCACGGATGGCAAGCATGTTGTCTACATTTATAAAACCGATCCGAAGAAAAAAGCGGTTCATACCAAGGCTGATATTGTTGTAACTAATCGGGTGACAACGACAGCGAATGCCACCGCTTCGTTGACGAGCAAAACAACTCGGTGGCAATATCAAAACGGTTTTTATGGTGCGTTGTTCAATCATGAAGGGGCTGGTCAATTGGTTGCTCAGCACAATCAATTGGTCATCCCAACAAGCTGGTCAGTGCTGACAACGGCTCAGGCCAAGCAGCTTGGTAAAAAGTTGGCCGCCTTGCAGCAACCAACTGCAGAGCAAAAAGCGTCACTGGCAGCCGCAGTCAAGGCTAAAGCTGCTGCGCTGGTCAAGGCTGATCCAAAACTAGCGGCAGATCCGACAGCTTTAGCGAAGCAGGCTAAGGCTGCAGTTGAACAAGCAATGATTCAGCAGGCTGTTCGTGAAGTGCAAGCACAAAAATAGTCTGATGCCGCCCATAACGTGGTACTAGGGCAAACATTTTTCGTAACATTATCTTGACGAATGGCTTTTGTCAGCCTTCTAAATTAAAAAAAGCAGACCGCTATTTTTTAACGGTCTGCTTTTTTGATTGTTTGGCAACTTGGTTTGTCAGATAAGGACTAAAATACCACCAACTCACCATCAGCAAGGCAAAGCCAAGTGAAAATCCAGCAAAGACGTCTGTGGGATAGTGAACGCGCACGAAGATCCGAGAATAACCGGTTAAAAGAATCATGCTACTGGCAAGGCAGGTGATGAGCCATTTGGCGGATTGACGTTTGAGCAGTGCCCAAGCCAAAAGGATCATGGTACCGTAAAAGATCATCGTGCCACTAGAATGCCCGCTAGGAAAACTAAAACCGCCAGCATGTACCAATGCCCGAATCTGAGGATCTGCAATAAAAGGTCGTGGTCGCCGAACCCAATATTTGATTCCGACGTTAACGAGGCTCATCAAGGCCCCCATGCTGGCTGCAAAAAGTGCGGCGTAACGATAACGCTTGAGCAGTAACACCACGGCGAACGCCATGGTTAAAAAAACTAAGGATACTGGATTGCCGAGACTGGTGATTAAGATGAGTAAGGGTTTAAAAGTGACAGGATGGAACTGGATGACAGCGGCAATTACCTGTTGATCAATGGTATGAATCCATCCAGCGTTATTTAGAATACCCGTCAATAACGTGATGAAAATAAATAAAGCAATTGCTGCAAGATACAATGGTTCGGGTCGGCGTTTTAGCACTTGTTGCCTCCTCTACAAAACGTTCGCAGTCGCAGAAACCTCCACATAAGGACCTCAGACAGAAATGGCCAAAGTCCAGTCATTTCTGTCTGAGTCCACTTATGTTCCGGTTTCTAAACGTGCCCGCTCACGCTCTGAAATCGACTAATGTTATAAGAATAGCACAAACACCATTGAACCTTGGCAATGTTTTTGCTATGATTGACGCAATCATCAAACGAACAAAGGAGTAGTAAGTTAGCGCGGGTGACAGAGAGCAGGCGGTGGTGCGAGTCTGACGAAGCAAAGACCGAACTGACCTTTGAAGTTGCTGGGGTGAAATTAGTAGCCACAGCCGGCCGGACCGTTATCTCCTTTGAGCGCTGTGAAAGCAGAACTTAGGTGGTACCGCGGCTGAGCCGTCCTAATGTAGATAGGGCGGCTTTTTGTTTGAAATTAAGTGGGAGGTAACAAAATGGCATACGATCATCATGAGATCGATAAGAAGTGGCAGCGTTATTGGGCCGAGCATAACGAATTTAATACCACAACCGATCCTAAGAAGCCGAATTATTATGCGTTGGACATGTTTCCTTATCCGTCAGGCCAAGGCCTGCATGTTGGGCATCCGGAAGGGTATACGGCAACTGATATTGTTGCACGCATGAAACGGATGCAAGGGTTCAATGTTCTTCATCCTATGGGCTGGGATGCATTCGGCTTGCCAGCTGAGCAATATGCCTTGAACACGGGTCACAATCCGAAGACCTTTACCAAACAAAATATTGAGACCTTTAAGCGTCAAATCAACAGCCTTGGCTTTTCATATGACTGGAATCGTGAAATCAACACAACGGATCCGAATTACTACAAGTGGACCCAGTGGATTTTTGAACAACTTTATAAACATGGTCTGGCATATGAAGCTGAGGTACCGGTTAACTGGAGTCCGGATCTAGGGACGGTTGTTGCAAACGAAGAAGTGATTGATGGCAAAACGGAGCGTGGCGGGTTCCCAGTTGTTCGGAAGCCGATGCGTCAGTGGATGCTGAAAATCACAGCCTATGCTGAAAAGCTGTTGACGGATCTGGACGATCTTGACTGGCCGGAATCAATTAAGCAGATGCAACGCAACTGGATTGGCAAATCAACTGGGGCACAGATCACCTTCCGGGTAACTGACAGTCATGAGCCGTTTGATGTCTTTACCACTCGTCCAGATACGCTGTTTGGTGCAACGTATGTCGTGATGGCACCAGAACATGAATTAGTTCAGAAAATTACCACCCCGGCACAACAGGCCGTCGTTGATGCGTACATTGACGAAGCCGCCCATAAGTCAGATCTTGATCGTACCGCTTTAGATAAGGAAAAGACTGGTGTTTGGACCGGGGCCTACGCGACTAATCCGGTTAACGGCGAAAAACTACCGATTTGGATTTCAGACTACGTTTTAGCCTCTTATGGGACTGGCGCAATCATGTCCGTGCCTGCGCATGATGATCGTGACTACGCTTTTGCCAAAAAGTTTGGTATTGAAATCAAGCCTGTTATTGAAGGCGGCAATGTCGATGAAGCAGCTTATACTGGCGATGGCGTGCACATCAACTCCGGGTTCCTTGATGGTTTGAATGAACACGACGCGATTGATCGAATGATCAAATGGCTTGAAGATAAAGGTATCGGCAGTGCCAAGATCAATTACAAACTGCGTGATTGGGTCTTTTCACGCCAGCGTTATTGGGGTGAACCGATTCCTGTCATTCACTGGGAAGATGGCGAAACCACGTTGGTGCCAGAAGACGAACTGCCTCTCACATTACCTGAAGAGGCTGATATCAAGCCAAGCGGTACTGGCGAGAGTCCACTGGCAAATCTGACTGACTGGGTTAATGTGGTCGACAAGAACGGGCGGAAAGGTAAGCGTGAGACCAATACAATGCCGCAATGGGCAGGGTCTTCATGGTACTTCCTGCGGTTTGTTGATCCTCACAACAAGGAAGCTCTTGCGGATTACGACAAACTTAAGGCATGGATGCCAGTTGATCTGTACATTGGAGGGGCTGAACATGCTGTGCTGCACCTGCTGTATGCCCGTTTCTGGAATCTGTTCCTTTATGACATCGGGGCGATCCCGAACAAAGAACCGTTCCAACGGCTATTTAACCAAGGGATGATTCTGGGCGATAATCATGAAAAGATGAGTAAGTCCAAGGGCAATGTGGTTAATCCAGATGATGTGGTTGATGAGTATGGTGCCGATACCTTGCGGCTGTACGAAATGTTTATG
Organism: Lacticaseibacillus sp. 30; assembly: GCF_053819265.1. NCBI lineage: Bacteria > Bacillati > Bacillota > Bacilli > Lactobacillales > Lactobacillaceae > Lacticaseibacillus > Lacticaseibacillus sp. 30. The sequence continues at coordinate 5,217 of NZ_JBSOQX010000034.1, read as the reverse complement.
GGGCCGCTGGATGCTGGTATTGCTTGGTCAACAAAAGGGTTAGCTGGTGCCCGCAAGTTCTTGGATCGCGTCTGGAGTGCTTTCATTGATGATGAAGGCAAACTGCGTGATCGGATTACAACGATCAATGACGGTCGACTTGATAAGGTTTACAATGAGACGGTCAAGAAGGTTACCGAGGACTACGACGCTTTGCATTTCAACACGGCAATTTCACAGATGATGGTCTTCATCAACTCAGCGCGTAAAGATGATGACCTGCCACTAGAATATGTTGAAGGATTCGTGAAAATGCTTGCGCCGATTGCCCCGCATCTAATGGAAGAGATTTGGTCACGGCTAGGTCACGATCATAGTCTGACTTATGCGCCATGGCCAAGTTATGATGAAAGCAAAATCAAAACCGACACTTACGATATGATGATCCAAGTCAATGGCAAGCTGCGCGGTTCGATTACGGCGGATGTCAACGAATCAGATGATGAGATCAAACAAGCGGCTTTGGCAAATGATAATGTTCAGAAATTTACGGCGGGCAAAGACATTAAGAAAATTATTGTCGTACCGCGAAAAATCGTGAATATTGTCGCAAAATAACCGCACTGGCTTCACCAATTAACTGAAAGAAAAAATGGTCAACGAATGGTTCCTGAAGGAAGCGGGCGTTGACCATTTTTTTAGCGATTCAGCTGCATGAAAAGTTTTGTATTTTTGGCCTTTCGATTGTGAGATCACTTGCTACGTGGCGGCTGGTAATTGTCAAAGTTTTCTTTTGATTCCCGAAAGAAGCCCGGGAAAGATTGCAAGTCGCGCTGGGATTGCCTAAAATATAAAGGATTATGCAACACGACAGGAGTTTATCATGGAGAATTCGCTGGGCAGCGGTAATCAACCGCAACGTTCAGATAAGGAAAAAATGATCCGCGGCTCGGCGTGGATGACTGCCGGCAGTGTTTTTTCGCGGATTTTAGGGGCCATTTATGTCATTCCATGGCGTATTTGGCTTGGAGCAGCGTTTCTAACTGCCAACGCTTTGTTTACAAAAGGTTATCAAATTTACAGTCTTTTTCTGATTATTTCGACTGCTGGTGTTCCTGGTGCTGTTTCCAAACAGGTTGCCCGGTACAATGCTATGGGCGAATATAAAACCGGGATGCGTCTTTTTTACCACGGCACTTTTGCCATGGTGCTGATGGGGATTGTCTCGTGTGGTGCCATGTGGCTGCTGTCGCCGCTTTTAGCAGCGGGTGACGCGCGCATGATACCGGTTTTTCGGTCACTGGCATGGCCGTTGCTGCTAATTCCGTCGCTTAGTTTGATTCGCGGGTTTTTCCAAGGTTATAACGAGATGGCGCCGAGTGCCATCAGTCAGTTTATTGAACAAGTGGCGCGAATTCTTTATATGTTAGTGATGACTTACGCGATTATGGTGGCGGGTAACCACAGCTATCTGAGTGCGGTGATTCACTCCACCTTCGCCGCGTTCATCGGGGCCGTTTTCGGACTTGGACTGTTAGTTGTTTATTTCCTCCGGCAAAAACCACGGTTGGATGCGTTGGTTGCCCAAAGTGCTAATTCCTTGCAGATCAGTGTCAATGAGATTCTTTTAGATGTGGCACGGCAGGCGATTCCATTTATTATCATGGATTCAACGATTAATATTTACTATATTGTTGACCAGTACACATTTAATCCAATGATGAAGGCTTTTTATCTCGTTAGCGAAGATCAGCTTGACCGTTTTTATGCGCTGTTTGCCGGAAACGCTAATAAACTGATTATGATCGTTGTTAGTCTGGCAGTTGCTATGGCCATTACCGTAGTACCATTATTGGCAGGTGCGAAAACGCGCGGTGATGTTGAGGGATTGGCCCGGCAAATCACGAATACACTGCAGTTGTTTTTTATCGTCATGATACCTTCGGCGTTGGGGATGGTGGCAGTCGCGCGCCCACTGTATGTTTTGTTCTATCGGGATATGGACTGGTTGGGCATTCGCTTGTTGCAGATTTCATCACTTTTAGCGATTATGCTGGGCTTGTTTACGGTTTTGGCAGCAATTCTTCAGGGATTGTTCAATAACCGTCTTGCTATTCAAGAGATGCTGATTGGCTTGGCAGTTAAAGTGATTGTACAGTGGCCAATGATTTTCTTCTTCAATGTTTACGGTCCGGTTTTGTCCACAATGTTAGGCATGACGGTCTCGAGTCTCCTAATGCTCTATTCAACGAATCGGATGTACAATATTCATGTACGCCAAACCATTCGCCGCGGCGTCGGTATTCTGGCCTTTTCCCTGATCATGTGCGCCGTTTGTTACCTGATTGTGAATGCATCAACCTTGGTGATCAATCCGCGGAGTCAGTTCGGGGCAGCGTTCGTCTTGCTGATTGCAGTTGGGGTGGGCGTTTTGATTTACGTTTATTTGATTTTGAAAACGCGTTTGGCTGATTTAATCATTGGTGAGCGAATTAGTCGACTTCGCGATATTTTACACATTCGGTGAGCTTATGCGATTAGATAAATATTTGAGTCATTTACAATTTGGTAGTCGAAAAGAAGTTAAGGCACTTATTCGCGACAAGCGGGTACGTGTGGCCGGTGATTTAATCACTGATCCTGGTTACAATGTGTTGCCGGGTATCGCGGTCGAGGTGAACGATGCCCAAGCGGATGGGCCGCTTGAGGTCGATTATTTGATGAACAAACCGGCCGGGGTGATTACCGCAACAGAAGATCCTACGCAATCAACGGTGCTGGATCTGATCCGACCACATGATTACCGACCGGGTTTATATCCCGTAGGTCGTCTGGATAAAGACACTACTGGTCTGTTGTTACTTACGACCGATGGCAATTTAGGCCATGCACTGCTTTCGCCTAATCGTCATATTGCCAAAACCTATGCTGCAACTTTGGCTAAGACATTAACTGCTGACATGAAGCAGCAACTCGAAACCGGCATTGATTTAAAGGACTTCACAACCGCCCCGGCACAAGTCGTTGTCTTGCCCGATACCGATGGCAAACGCATCCAGATTACACTCACGGAAGGTAAGTTTCATCAAGTCAAGCGCATGTTGTTGGCAGTTGATAATGAGGTGACGGCCTTGACGCGAATTGCTATGGGACCATTGTCATTGCCAGCCGATTTAGCTGCTGGGGAGTATCGGGCTTTAACCGATGACGAACGGACTGATTTGGATAATATCACTCGTTGAGCAACCGAGCACTTTGCTGTGGTGATTGTTTGGCTTTGTCTAAGCGAGAGATTTTGTTTGTTACAGGAGTTTAAGAGAGCGGCCTTGATTAGGCGAACCAAGATGGCTACTTTGACAAACATGATTAGAAAGGGTGCGGGTCATGGATCAACAACAGTACGTCTGCCCCAAATGCCAAAACACGGCTTATGTTGCCGACCAATTTCAAGCAACTGGTGGTAATTTTTCAAAAATCTTCGATGTTCAAAATAAAAAATTCGTGACTATTTCTTGTGCCAGATGCGGGTACACAGAACTTTATCGCAGTGAAACCAGTTCTGGCATGAACATTCTCGACTTCCTTTTGAATGGCGGCTGAGAAGGCGTAAGTTCAGGTTAAGAATGATTTCAAAAAAGCAGGTGACCCTTCAGCCGTCGTTGTGGCGGAAAGGGATCACCTGTTTTTGTTTGCTGCTTGTTCACAAATTGGTTCGTCATTCTGAAAGCTGCTTTAAGTAGGTGGGCAGTTCGCGAATGACCATAGTCGGTAAGGCAACATAACTATTCATAGCTACAATATCAGCTACACGGGAATGGACAAAAACGGCTGCGAGAGCGGCTTTGTCCAATGGCTGGAACTGGCCCGCAAAGGCAGCAATAATGCCTGTCAGCGTGTCACCAGAGCCGCCTGTGGCCATTGCCGGCCCACCGGCTGTGTTTTCATAGACATCTTCATCAACGAAAACATGTGTCTGGGAACTTTTCGCGACGATGATACCCGGTATTTTTGCGGCCGCTTTTTGGCTGGCTTCAATGGTTTGGGCAGCCAGGGGTAAGCCAGATAACCGCTGCCATTCAATCTGGTGAGGGGTCCAAACTAGTTGGGCTTGCGGGTAATCTAGGTGATGAGAGGCAACGAGAGTGATCGCTGATCCATCAATGATCATGACCTGCTTGGCATTGACGGCAGCAAAAACTGTTTTCAAAATGGTAAGGGCTGTACCATCAGTGCCCAGCCCAGGGCCAACGACAATGACCGTTGCTTGCCGCACAGCCGTCTCAAGTTCCGGCGCGGTAGCATCGAGGATCATTGCCTCAGGTAATCGGGCGTGCAACGCATGACGGTTAACCGGGTCAGTCGCAACACTGACCAACCCGGCGCCAGCGTAAACAGCAGCACTGGCACTCATGATCGCAGCACCGCCAAAGTGGGCATTACCGCCAACAATCAGAATTTTGCCGAAACTGCCTTTATACGTATCACGGGCCCGTGGCCGAACCACACTTTGTGCAAATTGCTCTGTCAATTGTTTCATGACGGATTTGCCGCCTCCTTTAAAACTTCCCAATTAGAAAAAGTTTTGGTCGTCAATTCAGGCTGGCCGGTCGTTAAGAATGCTTTCGCAAACATGACAAGCGGCGATGCATTGGCCCATGTCAAAGTATCAAGTGGCAAGGCGCAGGCACCGAGCGAATCCTGGCCCATAAATTGGGCAACGCTTGTTTCTAGTTTACCGCCGTTAATGGATAGCGCATAGAAAACGCAGATGTGCTGGTTGATGGTCCAGTGTTGGTACTTCCAAGGATAGATAAAACTGGTTGCCCCTAGTTGTTGATCAATCGTGGCTGTCAATCCGGTTTCTTCGGTGAATTCCCGCAAGACGTCATGTTCAAGCGGTTCAGGGCCATCAAGGCTACCCCCGGGAAGGTCGAAGCGATGACGATAAGGACCCCCATTTTTCTTAATCACGACAAGCTTGTCGTCAATCGTTGCAATCCCGTAACAACCAAATGCGCGATGAGTTTTATGTGTCATCAGGCCACCTCCATTGATCAAGGGTAGCACGCTGCTGCAGGGGGAACAAATTGTAAAAATAGTTCGTGATTTTGCTTGCGTGCCTTACCTGCTTCCGTTATAATCATTTATGTTGTTGCCGCGATGGCGGAACTGGCAGACGCGCAGTGTTCAGGTCGCTGTGGGATTTATCCCGTGCAGGTTCGATTCCTGTTCGCGGCA
>NZ_JBSOQX010000033.1:0-15696 GCF_053819265.1 Lacticaseibacillus sp. 30 | reverse complement strand
CGTATACAACTATTGTATCTGCAGAAATGATCGCTTCAACCAGCGGTATTGGTTGGATGGTAATTGACGCTTCTCACTATCTCAAAACTGATGTCATGATTGTAGATATTGTTGTCATGGGAATTACCGGTATGTTGTTAGACTGGTTTCTAAAGCAATTTAGTCATCACTTTATTCAATGGCAAGGAAGAGGGTAATCCATTGTTAACAAAATATTTTAAGCCCTTACAGGCGCTATTATTTCTGTGTTGTTGTCTTGTTCTCACAGGATGCTCTTCATCCAACACAAAGCCAACAACCATTAAGATTGGTGTCTTGAGGGTCCCTAATGACGTTGCTGTAGCACAAGAACGCAAAATGCTTCAAGCTAAATGTCGGCATTATGGGATGAAGGTCCAGTTTATCACATTTGATTCTGGTGTAGATGCCAATAAAGCTCTGTTATCCAATTCTGTTCAGCTTGCGACTATGGGCCATACTAATGCTGTAGTTGCCATGGCTGCAAGGATTCCAGTCAAATTGGTCTGGATTAACGACATTATTGGTAGTAACGAGGCGTTGACCGTGCGTCGAAAAGCACATATTACTAATTGGGATAGTTTCAAAGGTAAAAGTATCGCAACACCTTTTGCCTCAACGTCTCACTATAGCCTAATGATGTTATTGAAACATCATCATTTGACCGGTAAAGTTCGAGTTTTAGATATGCAAACTCCCGAAATTGTTGCTGCATGGCAACGGGGTGACATTGATGGTGCATATACATGGGAGCCAAGCCTCTCAGCATTAACCGATGGCAAAGTTATGATCAACAGTCGTTCAATGGCGCAACGTGGGTATCTTACAGCCAATGTAACACTGGCCACGAATTCATTCATAAATGCGCATCCGAATATACTTCGAACAATTCTCTCTTGCCTCAATAAAGTTCATCTTCAATTTGAAAATGATCCACAAGAGTTATATCTCGATGCAGCAAAAAGTCTTAGTATGCCTACAAGTGTGATCAAAAAACAAATTGGAACTTCTCAATGGCTTAACACCCATCAACAAGAAGCCTTCATATCCCACACTTTTAGAACCCAGTTTTTTAACACTGCTCAATTCATGTGGCAACAGCAAACCTTGTCACGTCCAATTAGCCGGAAGGACTGTGCTCAATTTGTCACAGTTCGCTTTCTTAATTCTGGAGGTCAATGATGACACTACTTGACATAAATCATGTGGACTACTGTTACAACGAAGGAACGTCACCTACTATTCATAACATTAGTCTAACTGTCTGTCCGAATTCAACAACTGTCATTATAGGTCCTTCAGGCATTGGCAAGACCACATTATTAAACTTGATCGCCGGTTATCTAAAACCCAGTCAAGGAACTTTAACCATGAACGGCAAATCAATAACAGGGCCATCTTGGAAGCGCGGCGTTGTTTTTCAAACAATGGCTCTTTATCCTTGGTTAAATGTCCGTGATAACATTTTGTTTGGTCCAAAAATGCGTCATCAATCTTCAGACGATTTTACCATGCTATTAGAAAAAGCTGGATTAACTCATTATGTTAATCGCCCAATTTATACACTCTCAGGTGGTCTGAAACAACGCGTTGCCCTTGTTCGCGCGTTCATCAACCATCCTCCGTTACTCATGTTAGATGAATCGTTTGGAGCTCTAGATAACCATACACGGGCAGAGATGCATACACTATTGTTTGATCTCTGGCGTGCTACTCAAAATGCTATGATTATCATCACTCATGATATTGATGAGGCGCTTTTTCTTGGTCAACAAATTGTCGTTATTAATGGCCATCCTGGTACGATCAAAGCTGAGTATAAGAATTCTTTTTTCCAACAGCCTGTCAGCCAAGCCTATGCAGAGCCTACTTATTTGAAATTTCGAAATCGTTTGCTTAAAAATATCTGTTAAAATTACGTCACTTAGATTCCGCATGAAATAAAACGAATTTCTATTCAACTCAAAGAGGACCACGAGGGACAAGATTTGGCTCTAGTGGTCCTCTTTATATTTTGAAAATTTGTTGTTTTTTGGTTTCCAGCCTTGTTAAAAAAAGACAGCAGGACAACAAATTGCTAACTTTCGGAGTCAATTATCAGGTGTTTGCGTCACTTCATCAACCAGTATTTCGTTCCCATACTTATCAAGCGCTGGCACTTGATTACCATCCTTATCATAGATAATCGTAAATCCGCCTTTGCTCGACACCGTACTTGAATCTAAAGGTCCCCCTGCTTCGCTCTCACTAATCGCATTCTTTGTTGGTTGTTTTGATTCGGCCTGGGATGTTGATTCCCGAGCGTCTTTATCACGTGAAGTTGTTGTATCCTTCTTTTCCTGCGAGGTTTGTATATTTGTTTGTTTCGACAGTGCTGGAATAGTAACAAGTATTCCCACGCAAAAAAATACCGTGAGAATGATGCCTACTGCAGTACCCTTCTTCATAGTAGAGTTCCTCCTTGTTTATATAAAAGCATAAATTTTTTATAGGGTTAGTATCCGACCCGGTCAATGAGCGGTTTTCTAATCAATAATATCTGTTCATCAATTCACTGGGTCTTTTTTACTACATTCATTTTCGTTCTATCAAGGCTTAATATACCCATACCCTGCCGCCTCAGCTTGTGCCAGTTTAACAACCCCGACCGGCACCACTGGTACGCCAGCCGGTAATTTTGTTTCGTCCAAGTGACGTTGCTGTAGGGAATTGTGGCAGGCAAAAAAGTGAACCTGAGGATGCGCAGCGATGAAGGCGGCTACCTTTTGGTCAAAAAAGACGGTGATGCCATCACCATTCACCAGCACTTCGATGTCTGCGTCTGGCTCCGCCGCCAGATAGTTGTCAAGATTGGACGCCAAGTGTGGCCAGCGTTCAGTTGTATCTAAATGAAAAATTGTTTTTAGTGTCATCTTGTCTCACCTCAGCTTGAGGATACCACGAGTCGCCCATCAAAAAGAAGCTGAAACAGATTGCCGCCTGCGCGTTTGGTTACAGCGCAGTGGCAGTGTCTGTTTCAGCTTCTTTTAAAAGACAGCCGTTAGTTGTGTGTTACAGCGATGCCAGAATCACGAAGTTCAGAATGAACCCGATTGTGACAATTGCCAAAACTGGGTGGATTTCCTTAACCTTGCCGGTGATCAGCTTGATCAGGCAATAGAAAATGAAGCCTGCCGCGATCCCGTATGAGATGTTGTAGACAAAGCCCATGACGATGGATGCCATGAAGGCCGGAACGGCTTGGGAAAGATCTTCCCATTCGATTTCCTTGAAGGTGCTCATCATCATGATCCCGACCAAGATCAAGGCAGGTGCCAAAGCTTGGGTCGGTACAATGGCGATGAATGGCGCAAAGACTGAGCTGAGCAGGAACATGCCGGCAACGACAACCGAAGTCAGCCCAGTTCGGCCACCAGCACCGATGCCGGCAGCACTTTCAACATAGGTCGTGACGTTACTGGTACCGAAGATGGAGCCAACACCTGTCGCAATTGAATCTGCAAACAGGGCGCGATCCATTTTAGACGAGAAGCCTGAACCTTGTTCCAGAGCACGTTCGTCAGCATCCGAGAAAATCCCGGTGCGCCGGCCTGTGCCGATGAAGGTTCCCAATGTGTCGAAAATGTCGGAGAAACTGAAAGCAAAAATGGTCATGATTGACAGGGCAATTTTGTCTGGGCTGGTAAATAACGATCCCATCCCCTTAGCGGAAAAAGCGGCGCCAAAGGTTGTCTGCAATGATGCAAAAGTGCTGCTAAAGGAATTTGCAGCGCTCAGATGCAAGTTGGTCACGCCCATTGGAATCCCAATGATGGTCGTCAGCAGAATCCCGATCAGAATTGCGCCGGGAACTTTTTTGACGTTCAGAATAACCATGATGATCAAACCAATCAGGGCCAGCAAAGCGCCGGCTTGGGTGAAGTTAACCAGTGCCGGCACAATGCCACCGTTGGAAACAACCGATTCAACTCCATGTTTGAGCGTCAGTGCGCCCGCCTTCAACGGTTGGCCGTTGATGGTGTTAATGCTGGAAGCTTCAGAAGTAAATTGTAAGAAGCCGGCGTTCTTGATCCCAATGTAAGCCACGAAGACCCCGATCCCACCGCCAATCGCATGCTGGATGGTTTCTGGAATCGCGACAATGATTAATTTCCGAATTTTGGTGACAGTGATTAAAATGTTGATCACGCCACAAATGAAGACCAGCGCCAAGGCTTCTTGCCAACTGAATCCCAGCGCGAAAACAACCGTATAAGTGAAGAAAGCATTGAGTCCCATGCCTGGTGCCAACGCGTACGGCACATTAGCGAAAAGACCCATGACCAGCGTTCCGACTGCACTGGCAATGATCGTTGCCAAGAAAACGGCCTGTGCCGGCATCCCTGTCTGTGATAGGACTTGGGGATTAACGAATAAAATATATGACATTGCAAAAAATGTGGTTAGACCTGCCATGACCTCGGTCATTGGCGTGGTCTTATTGTCTTTCAAATGAAAAAAGTTTTCCATGACACGCTCCCCTAAACTGTGAATATGAAAAGTGTACCCGAGACTGACGACAGTTGCAATAGAAAATACGTTTATTTTTCTTTTTTTTATGATTAATGTTCGTGTTTTCCCTAATTTCAAACACGCTCGTCAGGCTTTTCGGAAAGCGGTATGATGAGACTACAACATTCGTTTACAGAAAGAAGGTCATTTTTATGTGGCTCTGGATGCATCTTGTTTCATGGGCAGTTCTAATCATTGCAGCGGGGATCGCTCTTTTTAGCAAGACTCGCCAGTTTATGTTATGGACGATGATCACCCGCGTTTGTTATCTTGTTTCCATTGTGAGCGGCATTGTCTTGATGCGCTTTGCTTTTGCGCGCAATCCGTTGTTGACGGTGGTTAAAATTCTAATCGCCATTGGCCTCATCGGCTTAATCGAGATCGCCTTCGCTGGCAAAAAGGACCATCGCCTGAGCAAACCGATTGTGTGGAGCACCCTTGCAGCGTTAGTATTGGTGACAGTCGCTGGATTTGCCTTAGCCCAATTCCGACCGTTCATCTAATCACAGAGCGTGAGCTGACCCGGTTAGAAACCGGAGCATAAGCGGCCTCCAACATAAATGGCCGGGCTTTGGTCATTTATGTTGAAGGTCCTTATGTGCAGGTTTCTGTGCCTGCGAACGCGTTTAGAAAAACCGGGAACCAGTTTCGTTTAGAAAGAAACGGAGGTGACACCGTGTCACTTATCAGCACTTTACTTGTCGGCTTGCTCGGTTTATTGCATTTGACGATCATGGCTTTGGAAATGTTCGGCAAACCAGAAAGTCAGGCCGAAAACTTCAGCATGCCGCTTGCTTTTGTTAAACAACCCAATGCTCAAATTGCATTGAAAAATCAAGGCATCTATAACGGTGCTCTCGCTGTTGTCATGTTGCTCAGCCTAATACTGCTGCACGGCACTGATCAATTGATTACCTTGCGGCTGTTAACCGGCTTTGTCACCGTCGTGGGTCTATACGGCGGCGCGACCGTTAGCAAAAAGATCTACTTTGTGCAAGCAATTCCCGGTGCCCTTACCTGCCTGACCTTATTCTTTTAACTGATTCGTTAAGTCACTGTGCAATGTGCATCCTGAACGCTTCACTTAATGCGTTTTTCGGAATCATGAAAACCACGATCATGACAAAAGGCGTTCTCACAAACGAGAACGCCTTTTGCATGGGCTAAGGTTGGAACACGAGTCGAGCCGCACCGCGATCTTGCCAGTGATCATGCACCTGACTGAGTGGCAGGACAGTTGTCGGTGTCACAAACTTTCCGGCGGCTAAAGCCGTGAATAAAGCGGGCAATTCCCGTTGATAGTCAGCCAATGTCAGACTGCCTTGGCCACTGCCGACCAACGTTAATCCGGTACTGCGCAAAGCAGCGGCCGGCAAGGACAATGTTGGCCCAGCGGCACCACCAATCTCAATCCAAATCAACTTGGCAGCATGATCACGCCGCGCTTTTAGCAGTGTCATCATCACGGTTGCGCTGGGTGCGCCCCATAGAAAATCAAGCACAATGTCGGCTGGCGGTAAAGCCGCCAAGGCAGCAGTGTCACCAAGCTGCACTGTCGTATCAGCACCAAGATCGCTTAAGGCCGCCAACTTGTCACGATTTCGACCAACCCCCGCCACATGTGCAGCGCCCATTGTTTTAGCAATTTGAACAGCGGCAGTTCCGGCCGCCCCCGTTGCACCCAGAACAAGAACCCGCTTGCCAACAACCTGCCCAGCTTTGACGCGCAAGGCCATCCAGCCTGCCATTGCCGGATTCACACTCGCGGCAATTTGCGCAGGATCAGCATCTTCCGGCAGTGGAAACATTAGCTGTTGCTGCGTCACTGTTTGCTCAGCTAAAGCGCCGAATTTTGGATCGCGTGTTAGAAAATAAACCAGTTGCCCATCACTGGTGCGACCAACGCCATCGAGTCCGGGAATAAATGGGAGCTCAGGGGTTTGGGTATAATGGGACCCATCCGCCTGCGAACGAACACGTTGATTCACACTGCTGGCCAAAACTGTGATCAATACCTGCTTAGGCGCTGGCTTCGGTGCTGGAAAATCCCCATAAATGAGGGCTTGGTCTAAATGAGTTACAATTGCTGCTTTCAAAGGACCACCTAGTTTCTTGAAATTTAATTACCTGTAATATATTCTAGAGTGTAGCCCCACAATCTTCTGTTGTCAAAATATATTACCTGTAATTAAAAGGAGGCACTTATGGCCGCTGATTTCACCCAATTACAACAAGCCATTCGCTTGCTCAATGCCCATACTCGAGCTGCTGATGAGCAAGCGTGGCAAGTGCTTTTTGATCGTTGGCTGGCAACTTTATCCTCTGAAACTCGCCGGCAAATGCAAACAGTTCGGTTTAATCATGCCCAATTGACGTTACTCACAACGCTGGATCAAAGCAGTCGCAAACAACTGCGCAATCAGGATTTAACCGCTGCTGTTCCGTTCTCACAAGGCCTAGTCTCACGCTATGTTGCTCGCCTTGTTCAATTAAACTTGCTGACAAAATTATCCTTGCCCGACAATCGCAAGGCCTACATTGTTGCACTAACTCCGCTTGGTCAACAAGTCGCTGCCTTACATCAGCAAATGCATCATCACACAAATGCTCAACTCGCCTCTGTACTTCATACCCTTGATCCACAAGATGTTCAAACTACCATTCAGGTACTCACAAAACTGACGGCTCAGCCTTTACATCCCAAGTCTTAGTCCCACTCGCGATACGCTCGCCATAACGCGCTCGCCAGCGCTGAAACCTGCGTGTAAGGACCTTCGTTGCAATGACCAAAGAACGGTCATCACGCCCAAGGCCACTTACACTTCGGTTCCACCCGCGCTGGCTCACGCTCACTTTAAAGGAGGAATTTACGATGGTTCTCATTTCGATCCTGCTCGATCTTATCGCTCTTGGCGGGTACTTTCTGGTCACTGCCAGTACAACGCAACCGGTTTTTTGGTTGCTCACGATTGTTGAGAGCATCATTGTCGTTATTCTGGTAGGCTTTTTCTTCTCTTACCGTGGCAAACGCCGTTCACGCTTTTATGATCCTGACATAGGCGCCAGACCGTACACCATTCGTTTTTCAATCATTGCCGTCTCCTTGTTCGTCAATGGCGCTGCCTTGTTTGTTTATATCATGGCAATTCGTGGCAATTCGATTTTTTAAGCAAGCAATCCCAATATTAAAAAACGTGCTCTGCCATTAACGTATTCGTCAATAGGCAGGGCACGTTTTGCTATTCAGTTGACTACTTTGCTGGACCAGTAACTTCCGTGCTGGTTTCGCCTTTGGTCAAGAAATCAACGAGATGTTGTAGTGAGAAGTAAACCATATTATGCACAGCCGTCTCGGTGTAGTAGGCAATGTGCGGGCTGAGGACAACATTTGGCATCCCCAACAGCTCATCCCACAACGGATCCTTGAAGCTGCCGTGCTTGGCGAGATTCAACAAGTCCTCGGTTTCGTATTCATAGGTGTCAATCCCGACACCGGCCAACTTGCCAGACTTAAGATTGCTGAGCATGGCTTGCGTGTCAATCAGATTTGGCCGAGCCGTGTTGATCACAATCGCACCCGGTTTCATCAAATTAAATGCCGCTTCATTGATAATGTGGGTATTTTGTTCAATCCCAGGAACATGAAGATCAATGACATCACTTTGCTTAAAGAGGTCTTCAAGGCTGACATAGTCAAAATCTGGGTGATCGCCCTTCATTGGATAAGGATCGTAAGCAATCACTTTGGCGCCAAAGCCTTTGAACAGTTTGATAGCAACCTGTCCAATATGACCGGTGCCCATCACGCCAACGGTTTGCTGACCGAGTTCCTTACCGATGAAGGTGCCCGCTTTTTCATAATCGCCCGCCTGTAGTTGCGCCTGTACTTTACCCATATTACGTAGCAAGTACAAAGTATCGGTCAAAGCAAATTCAGCAATCGCTGCTGGCGAATAAGCCGGTACATTGCTCAAACGAATGCCGTATTGCTTCATGGCAGTCATATCAATGTTATCCGTACCCACATTCCGAATCGTCAAGAACTTGATACCATACGCGTGCATTTTTTCAAAAACGCCGGCTGCATATGGCGTTGTCTGCAATGAATTGATGCCATCAAACCCTTTAGCCCATTCAACGGTGTTTTCATCGAGAAATTCTGTATGGTATTCAAGTGTGTTGCCTGTATCCTTGGCCCATTGCTTGAAATATTGAATCTCGTCAACGCGTGCACCGTAAGCAATAATCTTCATGTGTTAAACTTCCTTTCCAATTTGTCCACTCACCAGTATACAAGATGCCTCTGTGAAAAAGCATCTTTAAAAAATTGGCCGCTGCCCTTGTTCAAGTGCCAACAAGTCGCGCTTCATTGGCAAACCGCCACGAAAGCCACCCAAACCACCATCTTTGCGCAGGACGCGATGACAAGGCACAGCGATCATAACGGGATTCTTCCCGACCGCAGAGCCGACTGCTTGGAAGGCGTGCGGATGACCGACTGCGGCTGCCACCTGTGCGTACGTTCGGGTCTCTCCATAAGGAATCGTTTGCAGATACTGCCAGACGGCTTCTTGCAACGGTGTCCCATGGTAAGTCACCGGTATTGTGATGGTTTGCTCCTTGCCAGTAAGATAATCATCAATGGCGTTTTTAAACGGCAACATCTCTTCTTGATTAAATTCAAGTGAACCGCTGACATAATCAGCCGCCTCGCTAAGCGGCGCATCCGGTGACCCGACGAAGGCCAGTTTCCCTTGATCGGCCACGATAAAATAGGCGTGATTGGGCATTGCTAACCGTGTGTATTGCATTCTTTGACTCCTTATCTGCGCTGTTTGGAGAAAGCGCGTTCACAACCATGGCAGAGGGTTTAAAAGCCTTCTTAATATTACACCATTTTTTAGCATCTTTATCGCCGATGAGCCCAGATTGTGCTAAACTGAGGTTTCTATCAAACTCGGATAATACGCGGAGGTACTATCACATGAAAATTGTCGTTTTAGCAGGCGGCCGGAGCACGGAGCGCAATGTGTCCATTTCTAGCGGCTACCGGATCACGAACGCCTTGCGGCAAAAAGGGCAGCAGGCCACCTTTATTGACCTGTTTCTTGGCTACGACCTCGAAGGGAAGACGGTCGAACAGGTTTTTGATGACGCCAACACCAGCAAGGATCTGAACATTTCAGATGCGATTCTGACTGATGAAGACATCAATAAGTTACGACCAGATGGCAGCACCCAGCTATTTGGTCCCAATGTTATGGCGATCTGCAAAGCAGCGGACATTGTTTTCCTCGCTTTGCATGGTGGCGATGGCGAAAACGGTAAGGTTCAGGCTGTGTTTGACATCAACGGGGTCAAGTATACTGGCTCTGGCCCGCTGGCTTCAGGCATCACCATGAACAAGGTTTTCAGTAAGGAAGTCATGTTGTATCATGGCATTCAGACTTCAGGATTCAAGGAATTCAAGCGCGATCAAGGGCCAAAACAAACGGTCCCGTTTGATTTTCCAGTTGTTGTCAAGCCAACATCCGGCGGTTCCAGCGTTGGGACACATATTATTCATAATCAGGAAGAACTCGAAAGTGGTCTTGAAGATGTTTTCCGCTTCGACAACAGTGCCATTGTTGAAGAGTTCACCCCAGGTCGCGAATTCTCGTTAGGCGTTGTCAATGGCCACGCTTACTCGGCCATTGAAATCAAGGTGCGTTCTGGTTGGTATGATTTCAAGCATAAATTCCAAGCCGGCTACACCGACTTCATCACCCCGCCAAAGGATCTCGATGAAGATGTCCATCAGGCTATGAAAGATGTTGCCGTCCAAACGATGGATGTTCTGGGCCTGCAAAATTACGGCCGAATCGACTTCTTCGCCAACGAAAAAGGTGTTTGGGTCATTGAAGCCAACAACCTGCCGGGGATGACACCACTGTCACTGTTGCCGCAAGAAGCCGAAGCAGACGGTGTTGACTACGGCGATTTGGTGATGGATATTGTCAACGGCAAGCTCAAGCTCTACGCTGACGGCATGACCGAGGCTGGACTCTTAACGAAGTAAGCCACAACGGCCAAAATATATCTTCATTTTGCTCAAAGTAACCATAAAAAGTCGCTATCTGAAATCAACGTGATGCCGTTGACGATTCAGATAGCGACTTTTTCTTTGAGTACGAGCAGAATTCTGCAACTGGGAGCGCGTATCGCCTACAGTTCACAACCACCGTGGCGACTGCGGAAATTCAATTGTATCCCCGACTTTGACAGGTGCCGTGACGAGCAACCCGAGACACGGGACTTCGTCAGTATGGTGCGGATGTTGCCGCTTCTCAATCGCACAGACTTTACCTGTTGTCGTGCCATTAAGGCGGATCGGATCGCCCGGCTGAATGCGTTCAACCGGAGGCGCAATCGTGATCACTGTGCCACGCCCAGTAATCGTGGCAGTCGCTTGGATGGTATACATATCGCTTTCCCCCTGATACTGTGTCTTGTTAAAAATCGCACAGTTTAATTAACCAACACTTCCTGATAGGTCTTCTATTCGATCGTAACAGGTTGCCAGCCGGAAAAACAAGCAACCGGTTTACGGTTAGAACGACGATGGTGTCATCTCTTTGCCCGCTTGCGTTTCCTGCATGTTCAATAGATAATTAATGCATTGTATGAGAAAGCAGGGAGATCTTTATGATAAAACCGCAAGCATTACAGCCACATGATCAAGTTGCCATTGTCAGCCTCAGCGCCGGAACACTAGGTGAAAGCTTTGCAGCCCATCAGCTTCAACTTGGGACTGAGCGATTGAAAGCCATGAAGCTGGAACCGCGCTTTATGCCAAACGCCTTACGCGGCCAAGCCTATCTCAAAGCCCATCCAGAAGCACGCGCAGCAGATTTAAAAGCCGCTTTCCTTGACCCGAGCATCAAAGGTATCATCTGTGCCATCGGCGGCGATGATACTTACCGAATCATCCCTTACCTGCTAGATGATCCGGCTTTCACGCAAGCAGTCGCTGATCATCCCAAACTGTTCACTGGTTTTTCCGACACGACCATTGACCATCTCATGTTTTATCAATTAGGCATGACTAGCTTTTATGGGCCTAATTTTTTAAATGATCTAGCTGAATTAGACACGCACATGTTGCCGTACACCGCCGCCAGTTTTCAGCATTATTTCAAAAATCCGGCGACAACGGCGATTAGTTCCAGCCCGACTTGGTACGACGAACGCACGGACTTTTCAGAAAGTCAGTTAGGGGTACCACGAAAATCACACAAAGAACAGCATGGCTACCTTGCGCTGCGGGGTCAAGGCCGGGTCACTGGCACCTTACTTGGTGGCTGTCTCGATAGTCTCCACGACTTAATCTACCCGGTTCGCTATCAGGACGAACCAGAAGTGGCCAAAAAGTACCAGCTCTTCCCGCAAGACTGGACCAACAAGATCCTTTTCATTGAAACATCAGAAGACAAAATAACCCCCGTAACTTACCGCACCTATTTAGAACATCTTGATGAACATGGCGTTCTTGCACAAGTGAAGGCGATTCTCGTTGGCAAGCCCCAAAATGAAACTTACTTTGACGTTTACCAGCAGGTGCTGCTTGATGTCACCCAACCATACAAGACGCCGATTCTGTACAACCTGAATTTTGGCCACGCCTATCCGCGAACCGTCCTGCCATACGGCCTGCAAACGACGGTCGATTTCGATCAGCGTCAAGTTACGGTAGATGAACCTTATTTTGCTGATAAGTTGTAAACTTCGTATCGACCACTTAAATGTTGCGTACAGGTACCGTAAATCCCGACCTTTTCTGTAAACTATGTGCTATTTTCAAAGAGCGAGAGCAGGAGCGCTGAGAAATTGAAGTGTCAGTGGCCTTGAAGTGAAAGGAAAGTCTCTTTTGGTCCCTTTGCTTCAAGGTCCTTACACGGAAGTTTCTGCGACTGCGAACGCGTCTAAGGAGGGAAAGGCTATGGACCAAACGCAAAAATTGAATGCTCCGATTCGCAAACATATTTTCTTGATCGTTGCTGGTGTACTGCTTTTATTGTTAGCTGCCGCTGCTGGTTTTGACTGGCAAATCTCGCAAACCATCGGTGATATGAACGACCCATTCGCCACTTTGTTCCAAGACGTTGGGCTGTGGACCGCACCGTTGATCATCATGCTCAGTTGCAACATTGTTTGTCATTATGCCATTCGTTCACAACAGCTGGCGTGGTATACCCGCACCTTAATGGTGATCGGTAGTGTCATCTACGCTGGTTGGGAACTTTGGGCCGGCTACCTCAAGTATGCCATGACCATGGTGATCACCTCGCTGAATGATATCAACGCTGGCAAGCCAATGGGCATGGCTAACTCTGACGGCAGCAAGCTAACACTGCCGGGTGCCACCAGTATCATTTTGTTCCTCATCCTCTACCTCGTCGTGTTCATCGGCAGTCAGTACTGGCTCGCCCAAAAAACCGATGAGCAGCTTCATTACTTATTGAAAATGGCTGTTGTCGCCACCTTGGTCTGCCTGCTATCTGACCAAATCGTCAATGCCATGAAAACTTTCTGGGGCCGCTTCCGTCCTTATGAATTAAACGGCAATCCGACCCACTTCACAAGCTGGTTCCAGCCAAACGGCGCCAATGGTCACATGAGCTTCCCATCTGGTCATACCCAAACCGCCGCGACCTTGCTAACTTTGACATGGTTCGTCGATCGTGACAAGCCAAAACGCCAGCGGCTGGTCTTCTGGCTCACCTTCGCTTACGGCGCCGTCATGGCCTACACCCGCGTGCGCATCCTCGCCCATTTCACCGGTGATGTCACCATGAGTCTGATCCTCACATGGTCGCTCATTCTGATCCTAGCCGCGGTTGTACAACAACCATTAGTCGATTGGGAAGCCCTAACCGCCCGCTCGTCAGCGAAAAACTTAAACACAGAACCAATCTCCTGAAACGCAACTTACCAACACCGCTTATATCAAAATGCTAATTTATTTCGCCACAGCCGCTTGTGAAGATGGGCTGTGGTTTTTTGTTGTGGCATATGAGTAACAGTCCGTTCCCAAGCTGTTTATTGGAACCCCCGGCTTTCATTTTGTTAAAATTATATCAACAAAGTTAAAGTCGGGGGCGGTTGGTCGTGACATTGAATCCAATTTTGTTGCTAGATGAGGACGATCAGGAGTTTGTCAGACAATTCGTTTTATCTTCCGGTTCACTCAAGAAGCTTTCTGAAAAGTACTCGGTCTCTTACCCAACCATCCGGCTGCGTTTGGATCGCGTCATTCGCAAGCTAAAAGCGGCCGAATTGGATCAGAAAAACAAGTTTCAGGTTAGCATCATGCAGATGGTCATTGACGACAAACTCGATTTAGCCTTGGCCCAAGAAATCATTCAAAAATACAAGGAGACTACCAATGATTGAAACACTGATCATCGTCATTTCTCTTCAAACCTTTTTTGGCTACATTGAAAATAAACTGCTAGGTGCCATTCTGCCAATCGCGGTTATTGTGGCCGACATCTACTTTTTAGCAAACGGTTTGCTTCAACTCTCTTTTAGAGATATTGCTATGCCCATCATTGGTCTTTTGACTTTGATTAGCCTGTGGGAAGGCGGACGGCAATCAAAATTAAGTAAGCAAAAGCGGGAGATGCAGAAAATGAAGGCTCAGGATAGTAAGCGTCAGGATTAATGCGCTTGTGTTTGCCTTGATACATTTATCTATGCTTCTGACAACCTTCTTAGCAGCCAAGAAGGTTGTTCTTGTCCGTCAGATCCGCCTTTCACCACCAACATTTGTACCAAATGAAGACAAAAAAATGGCGAGCCGCTTCGACCTTCTGAACGCTTACGCGCCGATCGTTACGAACTCACCGTGGTTTGGCACCGTCATGGAGTATAGCACGGAAGCTTGAGGTATGACAAGCAAAGAAATTGAAACTGTTATCATTGTCTTTGCCGCCTCTTATTGGCAACATACCCAGCAGCTATCGCGATGACGATGCAAATGATAAGTACAATTTTCATGGCATTCTATCCCTTCTGGTTAGTATACCAGAACAAATTTCTTTGATCCTTACTTGGCGATCTGTCTGTGCTTAGCCTGATCTTTCTACTGTAAGCATCGTTCTCATCGCGGTTCAAGGTGTTGGTCTTCATATGCTACTGATAAACAAACATCAAGATTTTTTGTGAAGTCCACGTTCACGCTAGGGTAAGAGTTTTTATGTTTTTGAAGTCTTCATGTCTCTTCCTTTCACTTCTCGTCAAAAAGTATACTAGAATGAGAATGTTTAGCAGCAGAGCCTAATAAAGGCGTTTTCTAACATAGACGACTGTCGCTGATGATGAATCATTTTTTAGCATCTGTAAGAGCAATTTTTACCAACCATGAAAAAATTTTTAGGAGGAATTTGATGAATAACGATGTTAACGCCACGTGGCCTAAGTTACCAGTAGCACTAAAGAAGATCGCAATTGATCCCACTTCTGATGACTATGAACTTATGTGTTCAAACTATTTTGTCACCGGTCGTCCAAAGCTAATCTTAAGGGCAACGACAGAGCGTGATGTCATTGCTAGCATTCAATACGTCAAAAAAATTAGAGAAAGTGTTAGCCACAGTATTCCGTTTTCATTTCGTAGCGGCGGTCATGGCATTTCAATGGCTTCGGTGAATGATGACGGTATCATTTTAGATATTTCACAGTTAAATAGCGTTACTGTCACTGACGCGGAACAGGGATTGGTTCAGATTCAAGCAGGCGCAGTCTGGGGAGATGTTGCCGAGGCTTTACGTCCGTTTAATTTAATCATCTCAAGTGGTGATTTTGGTGATACAGGTGTTGGTGGACTCGCCACAGGTGGTGGCATTGGCTTACTCGTTCGTCGTCTAGGGTTGACAATCGATCATATTGTCAGCGCTAGACTAGTAACCGCTGATGGTGAGATCCGTGTGACTGATCATCAAAAGTATCCTGATCTTTTTTGGGGTATTCGAGGTGGAAATTCACAGTTAGGAATGGTTACAGCGTTCACTTTTAAAGCAAGTAAGTTGGTTGAAGAGAAATCCGATATTTCGCTACCATTTACTGTACAAACCATTGAATCCCAAA
>NZ_JBSOQX010000032.1:0-18403 GCF_053819265.1 Lacticaseibacillus sp. 30 | reverse complement strand
TTACCAGTATATTTCTGACGGCCCTGTATTGATATACTTTTTGTTGCAATTAAGCATATCTCTATCAATATGCTTAATTATGAGGGAGGAGACAAAGAAGATGTGGCGCATACTGTTTTTCTCCCAGTTTTTATCATTGCTTCTAAATCTACTGACGTTATATGCTGGCAACCTGCCATTCTCAACCTACTTTAAACCGTTTACTGTTTATGGCTGGTCTGTATTGACCCAAGTGTTTGGGTTACTGTTGCAGGTGGTAACGGCCGGGCTTTTCATATGGATAAAAAGGGTTATTAAAAATAAAAATTAATTGGTAACGTTAAGTCAGAGTTGTCAAACGTGAAACCATTTTGAATGGCCTTTTCTCGAGGAATATCAATCAAAAAGTTGATAGTTTTCTCTTCATTCGACTTGATCATTGGAAGCGGTGACTGCGGCTGTAGCGCGACTTGTTGATTGTCTGAATAGGCAGTGAAATTTGTTGGGGAAAACGTCAGCGGAATGGCGTAATGATAGTTATGGAAAGTGAGCGAAATGCCGGTCTTATTTTGAGGTGTGTTAGGTAGATACTTGGTTTGGATCGTAAATAGCAGTTGGTTGTTAGCACCGTAATAAGTTATCTTGCTACCAATAGCAACCGGTTTTCGATAAACTGATCGGCGCGGAATTTCGTATGATTCAAGTAGAGGAATGATCTTTTTGCTAGTATGGCGGTGACGTGAAGTTTTCAAAATCAGTTTTGTTGAGGTGGGTCGCAGTCGGTTTAAGCTCACCGTGCCCTTTTTAACCGTCCCAGCAGCCAATTGATTGTTATTCAAATCTTTCAATGTATAGCTGGTATTTGGCTGGGCATGGAAGCTAAGTTTAAGGCCGTTATTGCCGGTCGTTACCTTTACCTTTTTCACGATAGACGGTTTCGTTTCATCCGTATTAGTCTTGGATAAGGCTGATTGTCGCGGCACTAAAAAGAAGACGGTTAAAAAGCTAATTAGCAGAACCGACACGCGTTTTTTCACGACGGAGGCCTCCTGAGATTTTCGTGCGTTTTGACGATAAACAGACGGTGTACAAGGGTTATAGGGCAACAGGATTAATTAATAATAACTATATCATAAGGAAATTACGTTTTCTTGAATGGCTCAAATATGTGCCACCGCCAAAAAACGTACTAGACGTCATGAAAGCAACAGTCTAGTACGTTCGAGAAAAAATGGCGATCACACCCGTTCAACACGACCGCTTTTAGTTGAATCTTTGAATGGATGCCAACTCGCAAAATTAAATGAACTGATTACCTCAACAAGCAACAGGATCATGAACCAAATTGCGATGACAAGTGCTCCTTGTCCAAGTTGTAATCCCGGCAAGTCCACGGACTGGGCAATCGTGCCATTCGCAACACGCCACACATGAAAGAAACTCAGTGGTAACCAGCTAATTGGCGGGATCAGCAGTGCGCTAGCCACCACGAGCAACACAAGACTTGTCGTTAACCAAGCGTTTTTGGAGATGAGTGCCACGCCAATATTAAAGGCTGCAACCAGTGCAATCAGAAGCAACAAGAGGCCTGCAGAGCGAATCAATAGTTGTCCCCTAGTTGTAAAAGTTTCAGAAAAGCTGTTGAAAGCATCCGAATAGGTGTCACTCAGGACAGGGAAATCCAAACTGCCAAAACCGCGAAGTAAACCGGTAACTAATGTTGTTAACGCTAGTGGTAAAAAAACAATCTCGGCTAAGGTCAGACTGATCGTCAAAAACTGCACCATCATCTGTTTGACCAGACTTTCGCCCTGTAGCTGTAACCAATTTGAATGGGCGCGTTTACGGGCTAACTCTTTGGCAAAAAAACCACCTGAAACAATGATACCGATGAGCAGAAGGTAAAATGGCACGTTTTGCTGGAAAAGATATTGTAAATAGTCAAAGCCGCGGACATAAAAAGTAGGGAACCACTCACGCACAAGCTTCTCGGTCTCATCTGGCATCGCTTGTAATTCTTGATCCGTAAATAACAGCCCTTGCGGATAATATGCAGTTATTTTGTGCTGTGCGAGGATTTCATTTTGCTGCACTGTGCGATTAACGGCTTCCAAGTAATCCAGTTTAGCAGCCCCATTCAAGACGGCAATTCGGTAAGCGGTGCCGTCATTCGTTTTAGTAGCCGGTCGCTTACCGCTTACAACTGGTAACTCTGCTGAAAACCAACGATTATAAACGGCAGGAGACTTGTTTAGTTTTTTAAGTTCAAGGGTTAACGTTTCAGGTCTGTTTGCTTGATTTGCACCTTGCCGAATTAACGCTTGGCGATACTTTTGAATAAATTCATTTTGGGCAGCCTGTTGTTGAAAGTTACCGAGAATGCCAACACCCGTCAAAACGGCAATAAGCAGCCAAATCCACCAACGACGATTGCGCTTGATAAATTCAAACTTTAGGTAGTGAAAAAGCATCAGATCACCTCCGGATTCGGGCGGCAAACAGACAGAGAATTTGCCAAATAAAGTAAATAAGGCCAAAGCGGACAACTGATTCAAGCAAGTTTTCTTGAAAGAGCACTTTTAAAGATTGCGCGACATTAGTAGCGTTATTTTGCCAGCCATGATGACCGTTGATAAATGGTTGACCCCAGATTTTGCTAATAAGCAGGCTTAAACTTAATGCAATACCCAGCATCACAAACCATGTGAGTAAGGCAACCAGAAAATTCATACCAAGCCATATCCAACTATTGGGCTGGTTTAACATAACCCACTCGTGTTGCTTGCCGAACCAAGATAAGGTCCAAGTCGTTGACAAGACCATCACCATCAATAAAATGACCGACCAGTGGCTTAACAGGCTGCTGAAGTCTGTTAAGAAAACTGCTGGTAAAGTAGAACTGCCATTAATTTCATAACCCTGATGAGTGGTTAATAGTTTTCGGAAAAGGGATGCTTGGTGCTGATTGGCAATAAGATCGGCGCTAAAATCATCTGGCGTCAGTGTCTTAAGAATCTTTTCTTGATCAAACACTTTTAAGCTGGTCTTTAAATAGTTTCGATTATCACCTTGGAAAAAAGCCTGCTTTTGCTGCTCATATAAACTCGTCAGTTGCTTGGCATGCTGCACTTTTTGCTTTGCTTGTGCCACGCTGACCGGATTTGTTTCATTTGGATGATTGGCAACGTAGATCCAACTGCCATTGGCTTGATGCAACGCGGTTTGTTTCGCTGTCAGCTGAGCGCGTATCGCTTCATGGGTTTGCTGCTGGCGAACGCTGCTTATCAAAAAGAAAGCAACCGCACCAATGACAGCGAGGCCGAGCGCCAAGCTCAGGACAAAGCTTGCCGCCAAACGCCGCCACTCTAAAACAAAGAGCGCTTGCTTCATACTATTGGTGTGAACAGCGCATTGTAGCGCGCTTCGGCTGAATCATGCGGACCTAGCACTTCTTCATGAATCTGATGTCCTGTAATGAAGAAGTAATGCTGGGTGACTTTCATTAATTCGTCTAGATTGTGCGATGAAATTAAGACCGTCACGTCTCGTTGGGCAAGATCAAGTAAGGCCTCGCGAACAAGTTGCAAACTAGTTGGATCCAATCCATTCAGTGGTTCATCGAGTAGGAGGATCGTCGGTTTAACAACCAGCGCCATGACCAACAACAACCGTTGCTTCATACCTAACGAATACTTGCTCACCCGTTGATTCAGAAAATCAGCTGTTTGTAATTGTCCAGCGATAGTCGCAACTGCCTGTCGATCAAGTCGATGAACCGCCGTCAAAAAGTCTAAATGTTGCTGCCCCGTCAAATATGGATAGAGGACTGAATTATCTTGAAGGTAAGCAACTTTTTCAAAGATCAGTTGACGAGTTGCTGGCCTATCAAGTAAACGTATGGTCCCTTTTTGGGGATGGTACAAACCAGTCAGCAAATTCAATAAAGTCGTTTTTCCATAACCATTAGGCGCGACTAACCCATAGATGCCGAAATCATTTATCGTCATAAAGGCATTTTTAAAAACTACTTTATTATGGAATTCAAATGCTAAGTCTTTGACATCCAGAATCATAGAATTTCCTCCAGATATAATTCCGCTTGATGTTAACAGCAGCGCATTCCCCCACAACATCTATAACAAAAACATCTTAGGCGTAAATGTAGCCTGAATACACCCCAGAGTAATTTCCACCCGTAAGTCCTTGCACTCGATCAAGGTATAGTACGCCCTTCATGTACGTGCCATTAACTGTTTTCCCAAAGGAAGTGTTTTTATCGGGATAACGGTGATAGAAATGCTTAATATAGTTTGTAACTCGTGCCTTTGTGGGAGAAATAGTTGCCGTCTCCGATGCTTGCACGATTTGAGGTGGTGTCGAGAAAATAGTCGCGCTCGCGCCTGCCAATGCAGTCGTTGTTATTAAAGCAATTAATGCGTGTCTAATGCTTTTCCCAAGGTCCATGATGATACCCCTCCTAAATGAAGAAATCATAAGTGACGGGGGAACACGCTATTGTTAGCACCAAGAGGACTTGAATAAATTAAAGTATGACGTTTTAAAAGAGATTTCCTGTTCTCAATTGATCGGCTTGATTATAAATCGGGATTATAAATTTAGGCACAAATTGAGAAAATATAAAAGAAGGCTTTTCTATTTTTGCTGTCAGCTCACACTTCTGCCTATGATTCAACAAAAAAGCTTACCTTGGTGTTGAGGCTTTAGTGGTGATATACATAATTGATGCGTCGGCAGCTGAATTAATTATGCTTGTACCTGAACCAGCTGCGACCTAGTTTGCGTGCAATGTTTGACACAGAAGCAACAGGTAGAAGCAAAATTGCTACAGTTTTTGATGAAGCCCCAATCCTGGCAATCTTCATCATATCAACTGACTTTCATTAGCTCCAATGCTTTCAACAAAGGCCTGGAAGACGAGTAAGTTTTTATCTAAAATACTCCAGTGACCCGCAAAATTTAGAAGACAAGCATTTTGCACGATGCTCTTGTGCAAAATAAGTATCTCACACGAAAAAGAATCTGTAAAGCATTTTAAAGATATATTTAAAATAAAAGTTCGCTTTTACAATAAAATATACCATTAAAATATCATTTATAAATAAACTTAATTTTTTAAAGACGTTTTTTAATGAATGGAGCAATTCTGCTAGTTGTTCATTTCTTGCTCGTAGAGCCAAACTACTTGTATGGGCCAAAAACATTTTCGCGGCTGTTTTAGGCGTTCAAAACGGATGACTTCCGACAGTTCGTTTAATCATCCTTATTGTTCAAAGCTGCTTGAATGAATTATCGGGAGAAAATCTTCTTCTCTCAGATGAAGACTGTGACTATGTACAGGATTATCTTCTTCAATCTGGTAAATGGTTCAGTTTCGAATATATTGTTTTTGGTAATCTTGCCCAATCACTACCTGCTTCAGTCAATTTGCGGCTTTGGGAAAAGATGCTGACATCTTTTGATGAATTTCGCTTGCTCACTTATGACGATTTATTCGTCAATATTTTGTATAACTTTTCTGCCTCGTTTTTGAGTCAAAACGATTTGGCTTCGGCCACATACCTTACCGAGTCTCTTGATTTATCAAAATTAGATCATTACGTTCTTTATGTGCGACATCATGTTGTTTTTTTGAAATTACTTTTGAAGTATCGGCAGGACCCAAAAGATTTGCAAAATATCGATCGTTTCAGAAACTTTCTTTTGGGCACACAGATGGTTGATGAAACACTCTTTGACAAAAACATTGACGCCTTAAAGGCACTGGATGTTGACATTGATGTTATCTTGTCGCCAGAACGTGGTGTGTAACGGTTTCCCAGAAGTGTTACGTTGTATAAAAATGTTGTGCATGCCCTCTAGCTTGAATTACTTGTGCAAGAGAATGCAAAAAGCGCAACCTCATGTTTGTACTGAAGTTGCGCTGTGTTTCTGATCCGAGTGTGAGTCGTTCATGCTGAAATCGGCTACTTAAAAAATCTCACGCTAATTAAAGATATCAGTGGCAGCCTGCTTAAGCTCTTTCACCAAAGAGGACTTGGCATGGCCCACTACTTCAAGATGGCAAGCGGCGGCATCATAAGTTGGTAACTGCCAAAGGACGATATTCCCCTTAACGCCGCTCTCGAAGTCAGCAAAAGGTTTTAACATTTCGTTCATGAAGTTATCTGATGAAGTCACGAACATACCAATGACCATTCCTGTTGCCTCGTTATAATCGTCATTTGATAGAACAATGAGTGGTCGCCGAATGTTGCCGTCATTGAGATTGTGACCCCCGTATTCTTTGCCTAAATGCGGTTCAGCGTCAACGAAAACAATGTCACCTTGTTTTGGCGTATTCTGGGTCATACTTCTTTACCTCTTGATGGCTCTTCAGAAACAATACCGATCTCTCTTTTCATCGCATCAAAATCAATCTTTTGAATAGCTTTCGTGTGCCACGGGTTAATTCGTTGTGGCTCATACTTTAAAGTACCATCATCATCAACCAGTAAAAGGTATTCTTGCCCCTCGTTAGCGCCAGCATCGGCAGGTACTGTTAAACTTAGCGAGTTACCAGATCGTCTAGTGGTAAAGCGACCTAGTACGCGATCATGACTCTTCTTTGTATCCATTAAGATCCCTCCCGTAAGTACAAGTATATACGTTTTGCCTGGTAAGTACAAGTACATACGGACGTGTAAAAGACCTTTCGATTAATCATGGTTACTGATTTGGTGATTTATCAAAAATCCAGACATGAACGATTGGCCACACAGACATAAAAAACGCGCTGAGCTGCGCGTTTTTTCTATAAAAAGTTCTCCAACCCCACAACCAATTCATCAGCCGTTTGTACCTTACTAATCGCGACTGCGACGCCTTGCATGAAGCTTTGGCGATCGAAGGAGTCTTGGCGGATGGTGAGGGCTTCACCGGGACCGCCGAAGAGGACTTGTTCGTGGGCAATGTAGCCAGGTAGGCGAACGGCGTGGATCGGGACGTCATCGACACGTTGGCCGCGGGCGTCATTGTCGATGGTTGGCAATGGCTTTTGGGTACGTCCGGCGGCGATTTTGTGGGCGGTGGCGATGGCGGTGCCAGAAGGGGCATCGGCTTTGTCCTGATGATGCATTTCGATGATCTCGGCATCAGGGAAGTAGGCAGCAGCTGCTTGTGCAAATTTCATCAAAAGAACGGCTGAGAGCCCGAAGTTCGGGGCGATCAAGCCACCAAGATGTTTGGCATTGGCAAGTTTGATCAGTCGTTCCTGATTGGCAGGGTCCATGCCGCTGGTGCCGACGATTGGATGGATGCCGGCATTGATGGCAGCTTCAATGTTGGCAGCAACGGCGCTGGGATTGGTGAAGTCGACCCAGACATCTGCCACGTGTGCATGAAGCTGGTCATAGGTGTTGAGTACTTGCACGTTGGTAGGCAAGTTGTAACTTTTTGGATTAAGGTCGGTAATTTTAGGGTCGAAAACGGCGCTTAATGCGAAATCTTGATGTGACTGAACCATTTTGACTGTTTTCTGACCCATGGCACCACGAAAACCGGCAACAAGAACCTGAATCATGCGAGCACCTCCGCTTCAATGGCTGATAGTTCTGGCACGCCCAGTAGATGGGCGAGTTCCTGCTGTTGGCTGGCGTTCAGGGGTAGTAACGGCAAACGTGGGCTGCCGACTTGAAAGCCTAGCGCATTGAGTGCAGCTTTGGTTGGCGCAGGGGATGGAAAATGGAATAGAGCCGCCATTTTTGGCAACAGTTGGCGTTGCAAGGCGGCGACTGTGGTGATGTCGCCACGATCGAGTGCGGCGTACATTTCACGGATACTGTGGGCGTAAAGATGGGCTGCAACGGAAATGACTCCCATCCCACCGAGTGTCTTGATGTTGAGTGCTTGAGCATCTTCGCCTGTCCAAACATTGAAAGCGTCGTGCTTGGTACGGTCAATGATGTCACTCAAGGCAGGGAGGCTGCCGCATTGCTTGATGCCCTGAATCATGGGATTTTGCGCCAGTGTCGCAACGGTTGCTGGTAACATATCAACACCGGTGCGGCCTGGAATGTTGTAAATGACGATCGGCTTCTGCGCCGCTGCAGCAACGGCCGTGTAATGGGCGATCATACCGTTTTGATCTGGCTTGTTGTAATAAGGGACAACAACCAAGGTGGCATCAATACCAGCAATGCCGCCAACTTCATGAGTGAAGGCAGCGGTTTCTTTGGTGTTGTTAGAACCAGAATTAGCAATCACAAGTGCGCGGCCGTGAACCATATCGGCGAAGCGAGTATAAAGCGTGATTTTTTCTGGATGACTAAGTGTTGGTCCCTCGCCAGTGGTAGCACCGACGACAAAACCGTCAGTGCCTTCTGCGATTAAATGATCGACAAGTCGCTGCATGACGCCATAGTCAATTTCGTCGCGATCATTGAATGGCGTCACAATCGCGGTGATCAGTTCTGCTTTTTGCATGATGACCCTCCTATAAACGCGCTACCCAGCCCAGAAACCTACACATAAGGACCTTGGCCGCAATGGCCACTTATGTTCCGGTTTCTACCCGCGCCAGTTCGCGCTCTGTCTTAATGTAACTACTAATGATAATTTGTGCTGGCTTACACTTTTTCAAGCATTCGATGTTCAAGAAAGTGCACAACGGCGGTGACACCGGGCACGAGTGCGGCTTCGTCAGGTGAAAAGTCGGCTGCATGTAGCTGTGAGTCAGGGTCATTGACGCCTAGCCAGAACATGGTGCCAGGAATCTTATTTAATAGATAGCCAAAATCCTCACCTGTCATGACAGGCTTTGTATCGACAAATGTCACGTCAGGATCATCTCTCATCACTTGAATAAAGTCTTTGGTGAGTTTGTCATTATTTTCAACGGGATAGTAGCCGCCTTGGTTCAAGGCAACTTTGACTTGGCAGTTAAAACTGGCGGCAATGCCTTGACCGATGTCACGGATTCGTTGTTGCAGAAAGTCAATCTGCTGCTGGGTGAAGCCGCGTAAAGTGCCTTCGAGATGCGCCCTGCTGGCAATGACATTGCGGATCGTACCTGCGCGCATCAAGCCAAAAGTAATCACGGCGCTGTCGGTTGGTCCGACATTACGGGCAACGACCGTTTGAATCTGACTGATGAAGCTTGCCGCCGCCACGATCATGTCATTGGCATTTTGTGGCAAGGCAGCATGACCGCTTTTGCCGATGAGGTCAACGTTGATTTCGGTTGTGCCGGCAAAAAGGGTGCCGAGGCGTGTGCTGATCGTCCCAGCCGGTAGATCTGGGCGATCATGCAGGCCATAAAACTCATCAATGTGCCAATCGCCGGTGAATGCGCCCATATCGTAGGCGAGCTTGCCGCCATTTTTACTTTCCTCGGCTGGTTGGAAGAAAAAGATGAGGTTATCTTTTGGTTGATGTTCAGCAAAATAACTGAGGATGCCGAGGGCGACAGTCATGTGGATATCATGTCCGCAAGCGTGCGCGATGCCGGAATGCTTAGAGGCAAATGGCAATCCGGTTTTTTCGGTAACCGGCAACGCATCGATATCGGTCCGATAGCCAATCGTACGCTGCGGATCGCGCCCTTGGACCTTGACGAGTAAAGCGGTTGGCAGGTCTGGCAAGGTGCGGATGGTGAGATATGTTTGGGGCAGCCCTTGAATGGTTTTTAGCAATAAGGCGTGCGTTTCTTTTTCCTGCAAGGCTAGTTCGGGGATTTGATGGAGTTGGCGGCGAAGGGTGATGAGGTCAGCTTCCTTCATTAATAAGTCACAGCTTTCTGAGTTCGTCGAGTAGGACGGTTTTGGCTTCGGTTTGGTCATTCACTTGTTTGATGACTTTCGCAGGAACACCAGCGACCACGGTGTGCGCGGGAACATCGTTAATGACAACCGCGCCAGCAGCAATGACCGCGCCTTCACCGACTGTGGTGCCTTCGAGGACAACGGCATTGGCGCCGATCATGACGTGATCACCAATCGTGACGGGCTTAGCTGAAGGTGGCTCCACAACCCCGGCGAGTACGGTGCCAGCACCGATATGGCAGTGCTTGCCGACGATTGCCCGGCCACCAAGGACCGCTCCCATGTCAATCATGGTGCCAGCACCGATTTCTGCACCAATGTTGATAATCGCGCCCATCATGATCACCGCATTGTCGCCAATGAGCACCTGATCACGAATAATGGCGCCAGGTTCAATGCGCGCATTAGCCGCCTTGATATCCAGCAATGGAACCCCGGTGTTGCGGCCGGCGGTTTCAACATAATAGTCATCTAACTTGGCTTTTTTCAAAATGGGTTTAATTTCTGCCCAGTCGCCAATCACGGTGCCGGTATGTTTACCGATGAAAGCATGAACGCTTTTGGGGAAATGCAGCTCGCTTAGTTTGCCCTTGAGATAAACCTTAACTGGGGTGGTTTTTTTGCTATTAGCGATGGTGGAAATAATTTTTTGAGTATCTAACTGTGCCATAATCGGCCTCCTATTTGGTTGCGGCAGTGGCGTCGGTTTGAGCTGGAGCAGGCTGCTCAGTTGGTGCGGCGTAATGTAAGTCATTTTTAATGAGATCAGCATCGGTTTCGCGGGTCACGACCAACTGGGCTTGGCCATTTTCCACGAAAACAACGGCGGGTCGCGGATTGCGATTGTAGTTGGATGCCATTGAGTAGCCGTATGCGCCAGTGTCAAAAACAACAACGACATCGCCTGGTGTGGTTGTGGGCAGCGGTGCATCATCGATCAAAATATCGCCGGATTCGCAATACTTGCCGACCAAGTGGACATGTTCAGCTGGCGCAGCATTTGGCTGGTCAGCTAAAACGGCCGTGTAGGTTGCTTGATACAAGGCAGGACGAATATTGTCGCCCATGCCACCGTCAACGGCAACGTATGGCCGCAATCCCGGGACATCTTTACGGCTGCCGACGGTATAGAGACTATAGCCAGCTGGCCCGACAATCGAACGACCGGGTTCAATCCAGATGGCTGGCAACGGCCAGTTAAGCGTTTGACTTTGTGATTTCAAGGTTGCCAGAATTGCCTTAACAAAGGCTTCTGGTGGCAGCGGATCGTCTTGCTTGGTATAAGCAATGCCGAAGCCGCCGCCAACGTTCAGGACTTTGGGGATGAAGCCGAATTGCTGATGCCAGTTATTAAGGACATGCAGCAGCTTTTGGGTAACGGCTTCGAAACCTGCTACTTCAAAGATCTGGGAGCCAATGTGGGCGTGGATGCCAAGCAGGTTGAGATGATCGTCGGCTAAAATGCGCTTGGCGGCTTCATCTGCTTGACCACTAGCGAGATCGAAACCGAATTTACTGTCGGTTTGGCCTGTCTGGTCATAGGCATGCGTGTGCGCGCTGATACCAGGGGCAACGCGGATTAAAACGTCCTGTTGACCAACGGTGGCACCTAAAAGGTCATCAAGGAGATCCAGTTCGTGAAAATTGTCCACAATGATGGTGCCAACCCCGGCATCCAATGCTTGTGTCAGTTCAGCTTTGCTTTTGTTGTTGCCATGAAAACTGACCGCCGCCATTGGAAAATCGGCTGCCTGAGCGGTGTAAAGTTCACCGCCGGACACCACGTCAACGTGCGCGCCTTCTGACTTGGCGACTTCGTACATCGCAATGGTCGCGAAGGCTTTGGAGGCGTAACTCACGGCATATGACACATCTGCTTCTTCAAAAACCCGTTTAAATGCGCGAATTTGCTGGCGAATGGCGCCAACATCGTACACATAAAGTGGGGTTTGAAATGTTCGGGCCAACTGGCTGGCAGCGACCCCGCCGATGGTTAATTGGCCTTCATGATTTGTGGCAAAATTCATAAGTTCATCCTCCCGAATTTGGCAGGGCGATGGCAAACGAAAAGGGATCCTTTTGTTTGGCCACGCGTCAAACAAAAAGATCCCAACTTGCAATCTACTTGAATGATAGCGCCCCGCTTAGGTTTCTAAGCGACAGTACAGGACTTATTCAATCCTGGCCCAACAGGCTTGCCGATCCCGGCGCGCCCATTTCGGCAACCGCCCCTTTGGCTTGATGTCATCACGAAGGATCCCGCTCGATCAAGCTACTCATGTTGGTTGCAACCTCTATCTGTTTGTCACCAGCCTATAATAAAAAGACGTGGACGTCAAATAAATAATGAGAGCGCGCGAACAGGCCCGCTTAGAAACCGGAGCATAAGCGGCCTCAAGCCTCAATGGCTGGGTCTTGGCCAGTGAGGCTTGAGGTCCTTATGTGCAGGCTTCTGGGCCTGTTCGCGCGCTTTAAGTGAGATAGGTCTGTCTTCGAGGCTTTTAGTTCTCCTATAGTTGGCATTTGTCCGATAGTCCGAGCTGGCCCTGCGGTGACAGAGACTGGTGACTGTGAACTCAGGTCATTAAAAACAAATTTAAAAACATTGTCTCTATGCAGTAACCCGAAAACGTGTCATGTTAGCGACATGCTGGGGCTTGTGTTTCTGGGAGAGTCTGTTAAAGTACAGGATAAAATGACAAAGTTCTCATTTGTCGTGACGTCTAGGAGGCAGTTTATCGTGCGTGTCGTAAAATTTGGCGGTTCATCGCTAGCAAATGGTTCACAATTCGCCAAGGTCGTGGCGATCATGAAGGCTAACCCAGCTCGGCAGGTGATCGTGACGAGTGCGCCAGGTAAACGGCACCCGGGAGACACCAAGGTGACCGATTTATTGATTCAGTATGCACAGGCAGTGATGCGGCATGAAGCTGTGGCT
Organism: Lacticaseibacillus sp. 30; assembly: GCF_053819265.1. Classification (NCBI taxonomy): domain Bacteria; kingdom Bacillati; phylum Bacillota; class Bacilli; order Lactobacillales; family Lactobacillaceae; genus Lacticaseibacillus; species Lacticaseibacillus sp. 30. The sequence continues at coordinate 5,668 of NZ_JBSOQX010000032.1, read as the reverse complement.
GCCATTGTTGCAGAAATCGTTGCTCGATATCAGGCAATCGCCGATGATTTTGAGCTCGAAGCATCGATCATGGCCGCGATTGAAGAAGAGCTAGACCAGTTACCAAAGTTGACTTTCAAGAACAATGATTATTTAATGGCAGGCTTTAAGGCGCGCGGTGAAAAGTTGAACGCGTTTTTAATGACCGCAGTGTTGAATCATGAGGGGATTGAAGCCACCTATGGCGAACCGAAGTCGTTAGGAATTGTGGTCACAGATCATCCCAATGATGCCGAAGTTTCACGTGAAACCTATCGCAACCTCGCTACATTTCGACGACCAATCGGGGTTTTGGTTGTACCGGGATTTTATGGCTATACCAGCAATGACGATATTGCCACCTTTTCTCGTGGTGGCTCTGATATCACGGGAGCGATTTTGGCTAACGGTTTTCATGCCGACTTATATGAAAACTTTACCGATGTCGATGGCGTAGCGGCTGCTGACCCACGGGTGGTGGCGAATCCGCAAATGATTCGTGAAATGACCTATCGGGAAATGCGAGAGCTGTCTTATGGCGGCTTTGGTGTTTTTCATGATGAAGCGATTCTGCCAGCGATTGCTGGGCAGGTACCGATTAATCTTAAAAATACCAATCATCCTGCTGCTCCAGGGACAATGATCGTCCCAGAACAGCATTTTGTCCCGAAGCATGCCATTACCGGGATTGTAAGTTCCCAACATTTTGGGGCGATCTACCTGCATCGATATCTGTTGAATAAGGAAGTTGGCTTCACTCTGAAGATCCTTCAGGTGTTAGCCCACAATGGCATTAGTTATGAGCACATGCCCAGCGGAATTGATGATCTCACCATTATTTTAGATGATCGCCAGCTAACTGAGGCCAAACGCAAGACAATTTGTGCCGAGATTCAAGCGGCGGTTCATCCAGATGTGCTGAAGTGGATTGATGACTATGCGATCATCATGGTCGTTGGTGAAGGGATGGCGCAACGAACCGGATTGATTCAAACCATTCTACAACCGCTCGCAACCGCCGGTGTTCATGTCTCAATGATTAATGAGGGGGCCTCTCAGATTTCTCTGATGCTGGGAACCTCACGTGAGTCGGCCAATCGCGCTGTTAAAACGATCTACAATGCTTTTTTTATACCGATTAATCAACGTTTGGAGGTGCACTAACATGGTGACTTTGCAAAAGGTTCATGGTTCCGAAAATAGTTTCTTTCTTTTCGATGAAACGCAGTTAACTCAGTCGTTGACAAACACCCAATTAGCAACCGTGACCCAACAGCTAACGAACGCTGAAACAGGTTTGCTTGGCGGTGCGGACGGGGTCTTGGCCATCACGGCGGCGCGGGGAACGGCTGGCAAAATGACGGTGGTCAACACTGATGGTAGTTTTGCTAAATTGTGTGGTAACGGTCTGCGCACGGTTGCACGTTATCTGAGTGAAAAAACTGGGCAAGCGACGTTCAAGGTGCACACGGATTTTGCTGATCTTGCCGTTGCTCGTCAGCCGCAACTGGCAGAAGGCGTACCGGCCTATTCAGTGGAAATTTCGCCGGTTAGTTTTGCGCCTCAGGACTTGCCGTTTGCCAATCTTGGCGTTGACCGAATTGTGGATACTGTTTTGCCAGCGATTCATCCGAGCTTGAAATTCACCGCCATTGCTGTGCCCAACCCGCACTTAATTGCTTTCGTCTCGCCTGAGGTATTAGCTGGGTCCGATCTCGAACGGATTGGCAAGATGCTGAATGCCAAAAATCCTTATTTTCCGGAAGGGGTCAATGTGACTTTTGCTGAAATCTTAGATAAGGATACCTTATTTGCTCGGACGTATGAGCGGGGTGTCGGGTTCACCAATGCATGTGGCACAGGCATGTCAGCAACGACCTTGGCTTTTATTTTGACGCATCCAGAGGAAGCTGCTTTTGATCGGGTCAATACCGTGTATAATCCAGGAGGAATGGTCAAAACAATTGTCCATCATGACGGCGAGCGTTACTGGATTGAATTGATCGGGAATGCAACGGTCACGGCGACGATTACCTTGCCAGACACGGCGTTACTCGCAGGCGACTGGCAACAAGCTAAGATTCACGCGACTGGCGAACAGGCTGAGTATGAACGATTTATTGACGCACTGCCGCATCGGAAGTTAGCAAACACATTGACAGAAGGAGTTTAGATCATGAGTGGTTATCACGTAGCAGTTGTTGGGGCAACTGGAGCTGTTGGCACCCGAATGTTAAAAATGGTGGCAGAAAGTAAACTGCCGATTGCGTCTGTCTTGGCACTTGCCAGCAAGCGCTCAGAAGGAAAGCAAGTCCCTTACCGTGATGGGACGCTGACCGTCCATGAGACGACCGATGATTCATTCAAGGGCATTGATATTGCCTTATTTTCTGCTGGTGGTTCAGTTTCCAAGCGATTTGCACCAGCCGCGGTTAAAGCTGGGGCTATCGTGGTTGATAATACGAGTGCTTTTCGAATGGAACCAGAAATTCCGCTGGTTGTCCCAGAAGTGAATCCGGAAGCGTTGCGGCAACACAGTGGGATCATTGCAAATCCAAACTGTTCGACGATTCAAATGGTCACTGCGCTTGAACCGATTCGGAAAACCTTTGGTCTTAAACAAGTGGTCGTTTCGACCTATCAGGCTGTTTCTGGCGCTGGGCAATCAGCTGTCAATGAATTGCTTGATGAAACTCGCGCTGCATTGGACGACAAACCGCTTGACCCGCAGATTTTACCAACGGCGGGTGACAAGAAACATTATCCGATCGCCTTCAATGCCTTGCCGCAAATCGATGTTTTCGAACCGGATGGCTATAGCCATGAAGAATGGAAAATGATCCACGAAACCAAGAAAATCATGGCTGGGGATATGAATAGCGACACCATCAAAGTGACCGCAACCTGTGTTCGAATTCCGGTGCCAATTGCCCACTCTGAAGAAGTGTACTTCGAAGTCGAAGACGACAAGGCAACTGCCGATGATATTCGCGAGGCATTGGCGCATGCTCCTGGTGTCGTTGTTCAAGACGACCCAAGCCAACAAGTGTATCCGCAAGCGATGAACGCTGTTGGCAGCAAAGATGTTTTCGTTGGCCGCATTCGGCCAGATGCAGAAAACCCACGATTCTTCCATATGTGGAATGTTTCCGACAATCTATTGAAAGGCGCTGCTTGGAATTCCATGCAGATTGCTGAAACGATGGATGCCATGGGACTCATTCAACCTAAGTAAATCATTCGGTGAAAAAGCCGGTATCATCATTGTTCAGGCGGTTCTGAACGGCGACGATGCCGGCTTTTGTGTTGCTTTGAGATTGTTCAAAAATAACACCCGGATTTCTTGCGAGAAGCTTAAGGTTGGTACGCAAGGATTGACCATCCAGATTAAATAACTATAATAGTTAAAAAACAAAGGAGCAGTTGTCAAATGAAAAAGCATCGTTTTGTCATCGCACTGGTGGGTCTGTCACTCTTTGCCGCCAGCAGTACGATTGCGGCTGATATGACGCAGGCGAATATGGATCAACACAGTGTGACCTACACGATCAAAGGCGACGGGTTAATCATCTTCGACAAAACTCGAACCTATCGAACAAAATCAACCGCTGCTGCCTATAAAGGAACTTTCGCCGCCGATGCACCAACGGCCAGCTTTGAAAAGGTCGGGACACTGGCTAACCACAAGGATTATCGCGTTACCCGCAAAATCAAAGTAAAAGCTAAGATGCAAGGCGCTGCTGCACAGACCTTTTTCTATGTGAATGGGCATGGCTGGGTTAAGGGCAGTGACTTGACGCGGGAGTGATTTGTTTTAAAATCAATACCTTCATCTAATTTAAATAACCGTGATGAATCTTTTATATGAAAAAGGTTCATCACGGCTTTTTATTTCCTTATCAGATGTATGAATATATTTATGGTAATAATAGTTGACGTAGCACTGGCAGGCACTATACAATCAAAGCTCTCTTGATGGACTAGTCTCATCACCTCATACGTGAGTGAGGCTTCTAAGCTAGAGATGACGCATCATCGTTTTATCTACTTCTAGAGGATGTTTGAAATGCGAGATAAGCAAAGGGGGGTATCCTGTGGTAAAGGTTCATTTTGGTCTCACTCATAAAAAAGTTGATTCCGTTCTAATCATTCAATTCTTTAACGCCGGTATTATCTGGGTTCATAACTCAAAGCGCCGTTGGGAGTTGACTGGTGGCAAGTTAGAACCGGGCGAGACGATGGTGCAAGCAGCTGTCCGCGAATCGTATGAAGAATCAGGTGCTGTTGTTCAAGCCAGTGCGATTGTGCCGTTGGGCTACTATGTTTTACCCACTGGGCACACGACAGCGGTGGTTAGTGCTAAAGTTGAACGTTTGCAAGCTATTCCTGCGTCTTCTGAGATTGATGATCGGCAAGTATGGTTTAAGCCTGTCCCGGATGCTGAGCGATCTTTTCATGATGATATTTACGCCCAGATTTTTCAACATATCGGGTGGCCGGATGAGTAGCCGCCAATACGGGTTTCTGCTGAATATTTTATCGGTGGCCGTGATGGCTGTGACACCGGTCATGAACAAGTTCTCGATGATCACGCTCTCGCCATTAGCTGCAAGTTTCTACAATGCGCTTGTGTCATTGATCCTGACTTTGGGCACGATCGCCTTTACCAAAACAAAATTAGTTTGGATTAAGCAGCCGATTATTTGGACGTTGGGTTTGACGAATTGTTTAGGCATATTTTTGCAATATATGAGCCTTTTCTTCCTTGATCCGGTCAGCGTCGGGTTGGTCGGCAGGTTTTACATTGTCTTTGCGATATTGCTTTCAGTGCTTCTGCTACGTGAACGATTTGATCGAAAAGAGATTGTTCCGATCGTCTTATGTATAATTGGCACAGCTTTGGTATCTGACTTTTCCGGCGATGTTAATAACATACTGGGGCTGGCTTGTGCGCTTGGCTACACGTTTAGCTTTGCCCTGACCAACACCTTAGCCAAAAAAGCTCTTATCAACATAGACGAGAAGATACTACTCTTATATAACCAAGGCACCGCTGTCGTCATTCTAGGCGGTTTTTTACTCGGAAGCGGACAATTATCCCTCGCGCCGAACCTTGGCATAGGTGCGGTCGCCATCTCAGCCTTTTGTTCTGGCTTTTTGGGCTTACTACTCTTTTATCGCGGCTTGAAGTTTATCTCGTTTCGCGATGCCAATCTCATTCGCGCCTTGAACCCTATCTTTGTCTTAGTATATTCACTACCATTCTTCACAATTCAAATGACGCCAGCGTTTCTGCTTGGCGGTTTCTGTATCATTCTTTCGATTGTTTGGATGTCGTTGCCGATGAAGAAGGTTGGCGTTGATTGAGACGAATGTTTCTTATAGGTTCAGCGAAAGTATAAATGGCATACAAAATAGATTTATTAAAGTACGGCGCAAGAATGCTTTCTTTTTATTGCTCAATAAATCATTTCTTTGTTGATGCGAAAACTGAAACAAAAAGTTGCTGCATATATTCGCTAATAACAGGTGCTATTGCCAAGAGCTGAAGTTGCTTGGTAGTGGCGCTTGTTTTACTTTTAGGATAGAGATAAATACTTTAGAACCATCAAAATTACTTGACTGATAACCATCTCAAAATATATCGATA
>NZ_JBSOQX010000031.1:0-22018 GCF_053819265.1 Lacticaseibacillus sp. 30 | reverse complement strand
GGTGACGGCTGAGTGATGAATTGATCGCATTCTGATTAGTCCAAAAACTTTCACAAAATAATGAAGATCCGCAGTTCAATCGTCTGGTCACTTCAGACGATTGAACTGCGGATCTTTTGTTGGACAAAGGTGCGAACGCGGTGAACTACTTTGTAAACTGAAAAGAGGTAGAACAACTTTATGATTCATTGTGCGCGTGCTCTCTTAAAAAGCGAAGAATATTCTCTGGTTTTTGAGCCGGTTCAGCAAGTATTCTCAGAAAACTTGGTTTCTCCAATAAATTCATTAGATCCTGTAAAACAGACAAATGATCAGTTGTATTCACCGCACTGAGTACAAAAATATATTTGACAAAGCGGCTATTTAATTCATCGAAAGCAATCGGCTGATTGAGCACACCGAAACTGATGGCAACCCTCTTTGCACCTTGGTTTGGATTAGCATGAGGCAACGCGACTTGGGGTGCAATGATATAAGAGTCAAACGAATTTCGACCATGTTTTTGAATGATGGCGTCTACATAACCTTGAGTCACTGCTTTGTCAGTAACAAGGGGCGAGGCTGCAATGCTAATCGCCTGTTCCGGTGTTCTGGCCTTAATATTAAGTTGAATATAATCAGGTTTTAAGACATCTGCCAACGACAATTCCTTTTCACGATTGGTGGTCTTTGCTCGGAACAACTTATCATTTAGACTGCGGCGAATCTTTGCAAGCAGTTCCGGATTATCAATGTCACGGCCAATAACAGTCATGATGGAACCCAGCGTTGGAATGGCATAGAAAGTCGAAGACATCTCGCTGTTAACTCTTTGGATCAGATTATATTTCTCTTCACTTGTCATAATCGGGTTGATAATGAAGCAAGGTTTTTTCTTTGTGAACAATTCGCTTCGATAAAAAGTTGAAAAGATCATATCAATTTCATCTAGATGTTGGTCCAGGTCAACATACCGAAATGGTTTCAAGAATTTAATGTTTGGAAAAAGATTCGTGAGTTGCAGATAGGCCAAGGCTGAACTACCGATCCCGTTCGGACACACAATGGCAGCAGTGACCAAGTCGGTTTTCCTACTGTCAGCTGAGTAAATAAAGCTAATAAGATGAATGGTCAAAAAGGCGATTTCAGCATCAGGCACTTTCCCAAGACGGTTCTCAAAGGAGCGCAATGCTTGAGCTACCAGCCTAAAGATTTCACCGTACTCTTCGATCACTTGATCTGTGAGCGGATTAATAATGGGATAATCGAATTGCAGTCGGTAATACATGGATCTGAAGTGAGTGAATATCTGCTGCGTGACTTGATGCACATCATTAAAAGCTATGCCAGAAACATCCGAGAATCTTTGAACCAGCTGATTGGTGATGGTAAAGATCTCTTGATCCAGTTTAAGATCGTCAAGTCCGCCAATGCTGAGACTCAAAGTAATGGTCGTTAGATAATCAATTGCCGTTCTTTGATTGATGCCATTTTGGACTAGCAAATCTTGAGAAAACGCGTATTCGTTAGTTGATTCAATATTCATCTTACGAGCCTTCGCCGGCAAGTAATCTGGTTTCATTCGGAGCCGACTGACCATAAAGATAAAAATGTAACCAAATTCCAGCATTCGATTTTCCACGAAGTTAATGTGATGAAACTGTGCAGTTTGAGCCACTTTTTTTAAAAATGATGGGACATCAACTTGCTGGATTAAATTTGCACAGGTGTTTAAAAGATCGGATTCATTCTTGAAAAGCTCGCCAGAAATGGTTTTGATCATAAAAGAACGAATTCGATTTTCCTGACCCTCCAATTTGTAGCCAGATTGTCGATCGTAGTGGATGTGAAGTTGTGATTTCAGCAACGCTTTTTCAAGTGACTTCAAGTCTTTTGAAATCGTTGATTGGCTTACCTGCAAGTATTGCTGAAGATGAACTAGAGATAAATAGTCATCGCGGCAGGCCAATAACAATTCCAGAAAAAGCTGACGTTCCTCAGTACTTAGGGCGTACCGATTAAGAGAGGTCAAGTTTTTTGAAGCACGGAGCGTGAGCAAGTAATTGTAGGCATCATTGGGAACCATGATATAGGCACCATCTGTGTCAATCAGCGACTGCTCATGATCTGAGAGGTTTTGATTTAGCTTTTCAATGGCATAGTCAATTTGTCTACTGGTAAGTTTTAGTTGAGATCTCAATCTACTTTTAGTTAAGATCGGATGTTGAATAATTGTATCGATAATCTGTAGTTGTTTAATGTCTAGCATGATTGCTCCCTTCAATCTTCGGTCCCATTTGAAAGATAGGAACGATTCGTTAAATACGAGAAAAGATATTGGGCAAAAAGCCGGGTCCTGTTGACCTGGCTTTTTGAGACACCCTATTCACCCGTGATGACGAAACGAATCGATTTTTTTTCTGAATTCGGAAGCATTCGCGGTGATTTGGTTTGTACTGCCCTTTGTTAGAGCCCCGCCAACGCCGACAACTTCAACACCAGCCTTGAACCAGTCAACAACGTTTTCAACGGTGACACCGCCTGATTCAAGGAGCGGCATATACGGAATAGGCGTTTTAATCGTCTTGATGACTTCCGAACCAAGTAATCCGCCATACGGGAAAAACTTAATGAATGTTGCACCAGCGCGCATTGCGGTTACTGCTTCTGTTACAGTTGTGCAGCCCGGGGCGTATGGAATTTGATATTCATTACAAAGACTCGCTACATCAGTATCAAACATCGGCGAATAAATAAAACCAACACCATGAGCGATAGCGTCTTTTGCTGTTGGCGCGTTCAAAACAGTCCCCGCGCCGACAAGAATCTGGTCACCTAAAGTTTTATGAACGGCATCGATTGCCTCGGGAGCATCTGCATTGGTGTAACTCACTTCCATGACGTCAATGCCGCCCTTGACGATGCTTTCAGCAATCTCGACGACGCGACTAGGGGTAGCACGGACGACTGCTAAAGCACCGCTGTCTAATATCCGTTTTGTTAAATCAAATTTTTTCAAGGTTATCCTCCTATAAACGTGTTTACTGGTGTAGAGACATGCACATAAGGGCATTGGCCACAATAACCAAACAAAGTACGGTCATCACGCTCAACGCTGCTTATGCTCCATATCAGCTCACGCTCTATCTCCTCTAGATAATTGCCTGTGCCTTGTAGTTCTCAACCATATTGGCAATATCTTGACTGAGTTTGTCACTCGGTGCTGGCATTCTAGCAGGGAGCCGAGATGGACCGACATTAATGCCAGACGCAGTGACGGCGGCTTTTAGAGCAACAGGAGTTGTCGCGCCGTGCAAAACACTTCGAAGAGGTTCAATATTTTGCTGACATTTCTCAGCCGTTTCCAAATCACCATTTTGATATGCCATGTAAATGTTGACATCATTTTTCGTGAGTAGGTTCGCTGTTGCTGCGATGGCCCCATCACCACCCATTTTTAGAAATGGGAGAATCTTTGAATCCGAACCAACTAGAACGGAGAAGTCTTTGTTACGCCGTTTGTCTAAATAACCTTGGAGATTTTGAAGCTTGCCTGAACTATCCTTAATGCCAATGATATTTGGGTGTGCAGATAATTCAGCAATCGATTCTGGTTCGATATTGATACCGGTTTTTCCAGGCATGTTATAAAGCATGATGGGCACTTTAACAGCATTAGCGACTGCTTCGTAGTGTTTGATCAATTCATCTTGTGAAGGCGCCACAAAGTACGGACTAACAAGTGACAAGGCATCTGGCTCCAATGCAGCAACGCGCTTACTGAGATCAATCGTTTCAGCCGTACCATTTAAACCAGTACCAACCAGCACTTTGATATGATGATTGACATAATTAATGACAAAGGAACTAAAGACAATTTTTTCCTCTGCGGAGAGTAGATAAGCTTCGCCATTTGTACCTAAGATGAAAACACCCGCAATATCTGATGCCATGAGATGATCAAGTAGTTTGGCGGTACGTTTGTAATCAATTTCTTGATTATCTGTGAACGGTGTCACCATTGCGACAAAGATACCGGACATAAGTGGCATAAATGAAACTTCCTTTCTTAAGACGACAAGCATTTGCTTAATGGAAAAGATGCAGGAAACCGTTCAACAATGATCCAACAACGTTATAGTCGACATTTGGGAAAGTTGAAGTGGTAATGCCCAAACCGGAAAGTGTTGGATACAGTAGGACAGGCAGGAAGGCTAACAGTAGCCCGACAACAAATGATCCGAGAATTGCGCCACGCCAGCCGCCTGTTGAATTTCCAAAGATGCCAGCAGTGCCGCCTGAAAAGAAGCAAATATGTGCTGCAGGAATAATGACCATGGGGAAGTGGAATATGACCATAATGACAATTGCGATTAATCCAGCAGCATATGAACTAAGGAAGCCGACTAAAACAGCTGTTGGTGCGAACGGGAAAATTGTTGGCACATCCAGTGCTGGACGGGATCCTGGAATAAACTTATCGGAGATAGCAACGAATGCAGCTGTGATTTCAGCTAAGAACATCCGAACACCAGTCATCAGGACGGAAATGCCGGCAGTAAAGGTCAATGCTTGGATCAGAGGGAAGACTAACCAATCTACGGTGCCTGCGATTTTTTGGACTTCTGTTTTACCGGCCGCAATCGCAGCAACATAGAAGAGAATTAACATGACAAACGCAACACCCATCAAAAAGTCTTTAAAGAAAGAAAGCCACTTAGGGAACTTAATGTTTTCGGTTGTTTCGTCGGCATGTTTTTTGAAAATACCGCCAAGTAAACCGGATAATGCATAGCCGATCATGTTAAAGTGGCCAATAGCTTGGAAGTCGCCACCAGTGATCTTCCGCATAAAGGGCTGGCAGAGTTGCGGTAAGAAAGCCGACATAAAGCCGAGAAGTGTACCGCCAATAATAATGGCCCAAGTATTGCCGATCCCGTTTGCTTTGAGCACTAATGCTAAAACACATGCGAAGAACAGGCTGTGACCACCTGTAAAGAACACATTTTTAAAAGGTGTAATTCTGGCAAACACTAGGTTCATGACAAATCCGGAGATGAGCGTCATCGAAACGATAAAACCGTATTTGTTTTGCGCCAGTGCAGTTGCAGCTTCAGGTGAGGCTATAACGCCAACAAGATGAAAGCCCTTCGTGAACATTGTGTTGAAGTTCTGCAACGCTCCGGTCATTGTTGCTGCACCAACACCGAAGATCAGAAACCCAATTGCGGTTTTTGCTGTTCCTGTAAAGATCTCAGTTGGGTGTTTGTGTTGGGCACAAAGTCCGATGAATGATACGACTGCCAGCAAGATTGCTGGCGTTGATAGTAAGCTAACTAGAAAATGCATCTTTTAATCCCCCCATTACGTCACGCGTTTTCTCACTTTTGTTTAGCGTTTAAATCAGCCAGAGCCTTGGTAATCTTTTCAAATATTTCTTTCTTGTCTAAAATGTTGCGGATCCCTACGATTTCCTTCTGAATGCCTTCTTCTTTTAAGTCATCTGCTACATCACTCAAGGTGACAACAATCGGGCCATCAAAACTTGAAAGACCATCAAGTGAAGCATGTTGAACTTCAACTGGTAAATCGTGTTCTGCAATAACCTCATTCAACTTGATTTTCAACATTAAACTGGAACCAACGCCTGCACGGCAAGCAACTAAAGCCTGAATCATTTTGACCACTCCTTAATTAAATAGTTGTAACTGCTTTATTAACATAATTCATGATGTCTTGCGGAACCTTAGCGCCATCAAGCACTTGATAAAAGGCGTCATCAGACAGTAACTGAACCAATTCCTGCATAGCCTTAAGATGGGATGTACTGTCCGTTGCACTTAAAGTGAAAATGTATTTAACCGGATCATTATCCGGATTACTGAAATTAACGCCTGGTACAAGTGTCGTTATGCCCATTGCAAGTTTTTTCGCACCGTCTTTGCTAGGTGCATGAGCTAGAGCAACATGCGGTGCGATAACAAAGTAAGGACCATATTCCTTGACTGAGCGGATGATTCCTTCGACATAATGTTCAGTGACATCATTGTTATCAATTAGCGGCTGTGCGGCTTGATGGATAGCATCCTTCCAATCGACCGCTTTGATCGCTAATTGAATCAACTTTGGATTTATCACTTTTTCGATCATTTACAACACCACCTGTTCCTTGGTACGACTATAATGTAAGCGCTTGTATAACGGCTCTACAAGAGTCGATGGTTGTCTTCATTGTTTTTGAGCCCACAATTTCTGCAACTTCGTTAGATTGAAAATTAATGAAAACAAATGAGGATGCGGAGTTGTGTATAAATTCACAATTAAATTTTTAGAGACTTGTCAGTCGAAAAACAAAAAGTGAAAGGAAAGTTTGTTGCCTTTGATGATACAACGATCTAAAAATCGAATAGTGAAGGGAGATGCTCTAGAATGACGAAAAAATATACAGAATTAATTCACAAATACATGCGAAGAGAAATTCATGCCATGTCTGAAATAGAACAGAATATTGACAATTCTTATACTGAGATTCTCCAAACCTTGCTTGATCTCCATGGAAAAGTCGTGTTTATGGGTGTGGGGAAGTCAGGGCATATCGGTAAAAAGCTAGCAGCCACATTTGCAAGTACAGGAACGCCAGCATTTTTTGTTCATGCGACAGAGAGTGTACATGGTGACCTTGGAATGATTTCTTCTAACGATGTTGTCATCTTAATTTCGAATAGTGGCGAGACTAAAGAAATTCTTGCGCCTATTCGATCACTAAAAATTATGAATGTTCACACGATTGCTTTTACTGGCAACTCAAACTCATCATTGGCAGAAGCGAGTGATCAGGTGCTTTTGATTCCTGTTGAATCAGAAGCAGACGATATGAACTTAGCACCAACAAATAGTTCAACTGCTGTTTTGATGGTTGGTGATGCGATTGCTTGCGCACTTTCATCGATTAGAAACTTTGGGCCAAAGGATTTTGCTGTTTTCCATCCAGCGGGTACGCTTGGGCGTAAGTTGCTTGGAGAAAAAGCTGTTTAAGTATGTGGATATCGTATTCACAAAGTTTCTCAAAGGTGAAGTGATAATCTTTACTACGCTATAGCTCTCAAACTGAGAAAACGAAAAATAGTGTCAATGATTTCCAGGGTGGAAATTGTTGACACTATTTGTTTGTTAACGTAAATGAGATTCATGGTTGGCATGTTCATACCAGTGTTAAAAGCAAAATTACATTAACAAAGCTGTCACACTATTTTAAGAGTCGCCATAGCGTACTTCTGCTGATACCAAGTTGCTTAGCAGTTTGAGTCTTGTTTCCGCCATTGTGTTTTAACAGAATAGTTATAATTTGCTGTTGTATTTCGTCTAATGTTTTACCTTCAAATAACGAGAGCGGATTGAAGGTACCCTTGTCACGTTGCTTTTCAATATAGCGATTTTCTTCGCTAAAGATCATTTGCTTGACGGATTCACTAGAAATAAAGGGACCATTCGCGTTGATAACAAATTGTTCTAGAACGCGTTTTAGTTGTGATAAGTTCCCAGGCCATGAATATGAATCAAGAATGTGCATGCCGTCTTGATTAATACCGACCACACTTTTTCGATGTTGCTTAGAGAATTGATAGAGGTACAGACTTATCAGTGATCCTAAATCTGACTTTCTCTGGCGCAGCGCAACGGTGGTGATTTGAAAAGCAGAGTGAAAAAGGTCGATTATTTGAATTTCTTTGTCATTTGATTCACAAATCAATATATAGATATTACCAGTCGTCTCCGACATCGCGTAAAAGCTATGCAGCGCCTTAAGTTGATCATCATTCAATGTTTCAACACCGTCAATAATAAACAATGAATGATGATCCAGTAGAGGTGAAGTATCGTCATTGAACAATCGCCAGTAATCAGATTTTGAGGTCATTCTGGTAAAGTCGATTTTCCAATAGTGTCTAAGCTTGATCAGTGATGCCATGTGTTCAGCCGCAGCGAGTTTCGCCGTCCCCTTTTCACCGATCAGGAGCACATTACTTTTGGCTTTCGCGGCTTTTTGTATGTCCTTGGATAAGTTGCCAATATTGACTGAGCTGACATCCTGTTTTGGTGCGGGGAGAAAATTACTTATTGGCGCCGTTTGGGAAGAAGATATTTGAAGCGGACTGACTAATACAAACCAGAGTGCATTTCGTAGTTTTGCATTGATCCTATATAGTTGGCCTTCTGATCGTGAAAATAGTGTCAACGTATCTGTTGACGAGTTGGCAAGCGTTCCTTTTAGTTCGCGGAGAACGGCTTGGCTTCTTTTTTTGGAGAACTTTTCGTTGTTTTGATAAACTAGACTGCCTTGTTTACTCATAACCATAATGGTTTCATCAAATGCCATCAGAGTCTTGTCAATTAGACGATATTGTTCAGTCCTTTTCTGAAGTTCTGTTCCTAGGTAACGTGCCGCCACTAATGCGTTCTGAATACTTTCATCACCTGATTCAATCAAAATAGAGTTCAAATTGTTCTTTCGAGCTTCATTAAAAGTGATATTATCACCAATAATCATGCTGTATCCTTGTTTCTTAAGGCCTGCAATGATTTCCGGTAATTCTGCAGAAGATGAGATCGTGATAACTTGCAATTCTTTGCTAAGAATCTGACCTAGAAGTTTGATTTTCTCAGTGACATTTGAGAAACCGATAAACGCATAGTTATATTTATATACTTCTACAAGGCGAATGACTCTTAAGATATCCAGGAGTGACAGATCAATTTCAACTAGTGGTCTGTCTATATATTTCGCAAGTAGTTTTGCTGTACCACCGCGAGAGATAACAACATCAAATTTAGATGCCTTTTTTTGAGCGATAGCCAATCCTACACTCAGATCACCAACGTAAGACTCAACGTAAAGTGTTTTAAAATCCTCAGCTATTTCATCAATTTTTGTTTTCAGGTTTTGATACGGTGCAATTGCAAGTACTTTAAGCATCTTAAACCTCCTGAGCGTTTCAGATTGAAACGCTTTTTAAAAATTACTTAGGGAATTTATCGAGCGTTTCAAAAGAGAGCACATTTTGAACATATTCCGTTTGAGCATTTTTTGCAAGCGCTTTACATTGTATTTAATGCAAGAAGGAGGTAGCAAGATGCACATTTTAAAAACGGTTAAGAAACTGCCGGGCGGAATGATGGTCGTTCCGCTGCTCTTAGGAGCATTAACAAATACATTTTTCCCTCAGTTTTTTGAACTTGGCGGCTTTACAGAGGCACTCTTTAAAACCGGAGCCATGGCATTGCTGGCAGCGTTCTTATTTTGTAGCGGTGCACAGATCAGTATTAAAGAGGCAGGTGTTTCAGTCTACAAGGGTGTTGTTTTGCTCATAACCAAAGTTGGCATTGGTGCCGTCTTGGGTGTTCTGGTTAATCATTTCTTCGGACTTGCGGGTGTCTTTGGGTTGAGCCCGTTAGCAATTGTGTCTTCGATGACCAACAAGAATGGCGGCCTGTATGCCGCACTTGCTGGTGAGTATGGGGATGCAACAGATGTTGGGGCGACATCGATTATTGCTTTAAGTGATGGTCCCTTCTTTACCATGATTGCTTTCGGAGCAACCGGCTTGGCAAAGATTCCGATAACGGCATTAATTGCAGCTATCATGCCAATCCTAATTGGGTTTATTCTTGGTAATGCCGACTCCGAAATTCGTAAGTTCTTGGCACCTGGGACAACCTTACTCATACCATTCTTTGCATTTCCGTTAGGTGCTGCTTTGAACCTTAGCCAACTTGTTGACGCTGGCATTAGTGGTATTATTTTAGGAATCTTCTGTACAGTTGTTACTGGATTAGCAGGGTATTATGTTTATAAATTGCTGAAAATGAAATTTCCTCAAGTTGGAGCGGCCGTGGGAGCCACTGCTGGTAACGCGATTGGGACACCTGCAGCTGTTGCTGCAATTGATCCCGCATTTAGACAAGTCGCTGCTCAGGCGACAGCCCAAGTTGCAGCAGCAATTATTGTCACCGCGCTTCTATGTCCTTTGCTTGTGAGCTTGCTGGATCGGCATGAGAAGAAAATCCATCCAGAAAGGCATAGCGAGTCAGTTGCAGAAAAGGAAATGGAGGTGATCGAAAATGAACAAGGGTAAGCATCTTATTATCGCCGATGATTTTACCGGTGCTAACGACACTGGCGTACAACTTAAGAAAAATGGTTTCCAGACTGAAGTGATGCTATTTCCCACTGGTGATACCATCGATCATGCCATTGTTCTGGATACAGAGTCGCGCACTATTCCGGCAACAGCAGCATTTGAAAAGGTTGCGACACTAACAAGCAAAATCATGGAACAAAATCAGTTTGATCTAGTCTATAAGAAAGTCGACTCCACAATTCGAGGCAATATTGCAGAGGAAATCCATGCTGTAGCGGATAAGTATCAGCCGGATTTGATCGTTGTTGCCCCAGCATTACCGACGGCGGGTAGGACGACTGTTAAAGGTGTTCAGATGTTGAATGGAAAGCCGTTAATGCAGACGGATATTGCGAACGATCCGTTAAACCCCTTATGGACTGACGATATTGTTAAGATGCTGAAAAAGGAATTTGGATCAGAGGTTGCACTTGCAAAAACCGATACTAACGATTTATCGCCAAGGTCGTCAAAGGTTCTGGTTTTTGATGCTATTACTGATGAAGATTTAACAGTGATTGCAAAATTTGCGCAATCTTTGAAGAAGCGCATATTGTATGTGGGCTCAGCTGGATTAGCTGGTGCACTATTCCAAAAAAGCAGGATTGCAAAACCGAGTTTAGCAGTCGTTGGATCTATTAGCGAAACCAGTTTAAAACAGATGGCATATGCTGTAGATGCTGGTACAGCAATCATAACGGTTCAGATAAACGATATGTTGAAACCTGATAGGAAAGCACTAATTACAAAATACCAGGCGATGGTTCGATCAAAACTGAAAGAAGGCAAAAATACTGTTCTTACTGTAACTCGACGAAAAGAAGACTATCAAAAAACAATTGACGCTTTTAAAAAAATGGGCACAGTTGATAGATCAGAAATTAGTCGGATTGTCCGAGAGAATCTTGCCGCAATTGCTTCTGGAATCGTCAAGAACGAAAGTATTAGCGGGCTATTCTTAACAGGTGGTGATACAGCGATCGAAATGATTCGATCATTGAATGCGAGCGGCTCTGAAATTCAATCAGAGATAATGCCAGGCGTTGTGCTAAGTAAATTAGTCGGCGGGGTTGCAAGCGGTCTAAGAATCGTGACTAAAGCAGGTGCATTTGGCAGCGAGGACACACTTTTCCAAAGCCTGAAAATACTTAACGAGGAAGGATAAAAATGACACATTTTATTGGGATTACAATTGGAGACCCGTCTGGAATTGGACCGGAGATTTCACTCAAGGCCTTAATGAAAAACGAGCAATATTTGAATGAAAGTATTATTTTTGGATCTAAGGAAATCATGACGTACTATGCCGATCTCTTAAAGATTAAGACGCCTTTGAATTTCATCAAAGATGTCGATCAGTTTGAAGCCGGAAAAATTAATATCTATAATGTCATGGATATTCCGTTAGATAAGATTCCAATTGGCGAAGTAAGCCCTATTTCAGGCGACGCAGCATTTCAGTTCTTAAAAGTGGCAATTGATTTAGCAATGAAGAAGAAAATTGGTCCTGTTGTGACAGCGCCATTAAATAAAGATGCGCTTCACAAAGGCGGGCATAATTTTGATGGTCATACTGAAATCTTTGCTGAGTTCACTGGCACTAAAAAATACACGATGATGCTATGGAGCAAAAAACTCGCGGTTGTACACGTTTCGACACATGTGCCGCTGCGTAAGGCGTGTGACCTTGTGACAAAGGCTCGAGTTGAAGAATGTATTGATTTAGCTAACAGTGCGATAAAGCGTCTTGGTATAAGCAAGCCTAGAATTGCTGTTGCAGGTTTAAATCCGCATGCTGGTGAAGATGGCTTATTCGGCGATGAGGAAATTAAGGAAATCAATCCTGCCGTAAAGGAGAAGCAGTCACAAGGGATTGACGTGCAGGGCGCTCTACCGCCAGATACCGTTTTCTTGAAGGCTTCACAGGGCAAGTTTGATATTGTTGTTGCAATGTATCATGATCAAGGACACATTCCAATGAAACTATTGGCTTTTGATGAAGGTGTTAATGTTACGCTCGGACTGCCAATTATTCGAACATCAGTTGATCATGGGACGGCTTTTGATATTGCTGGAAAGGGCATTGCTAATGAATCGTCGATGTTAGCTTCAATTGCGCTTGCGATAAAGTTTGGTCACAATGCGTAATTAATAGTTGTGCCGTGTTGATGTTTGGAAAGAGATTTCTTGATGATTACTCGTTTATGAGCGTATTCGAGTTGTTAAAATCAGTTGAATTTTAAGGTGCGCTTGCTTTCGGGCAGGCGCTTTTTTTGTAAAAAACTATTATGTACAGAAGTATCTATTCAGTTGATATCGTTAATAGAATATTTTGTTTTAGAATTAATAATAGTTAACGGGGTTCTCAAAACTTATGTAATCGGTTACAATTTTAAATGAATCCATATCATACAAGGGGGACTTAGAGTGAAAAAAATTTGGATAGGTGTAGTTTCAATATTACTGTCGGTGGCGTTAGTGAACCCAGTCAATAGTCAAGCAATCACGATGACTAAGAAGCAGGCCCAAGAGGTTACTGAAACGGTTCAAAAGACAATGCCAACAGAACAGCGTGTCAGCGATTTAGAGGATGCGGCTATTTACTACTATTGGAATGGTGGCCAACTCAAGAAGAACGAGAAAAAGGTTTTTAAGGGTATCACCATCAAGAGTAATTTCGATGTCATTGAGCAGTTATTTAAAGAAGCAATCAAAATTGATCCGCAGAATTTGAATTTACAAATGGATCTAGCCTCTACTTATCGGATGCAAAATAATAATGCGGCTGCGGCAAAGATGTGGCAGAACATTTTGAAGAAGGACCCTACGAACTTTGACGCACGGCTTAAACTTGCTGCTTTTAGTAGCGTTACAGGTGACACGGCTACGTATGACGATAACATTGCCAAACTTCAGGCACAGAACGCAGAGAAGACCGCGACTTTCACGAAGGCGTTTAGCCAAATTGATGAGATTGGCAAGTTGGACATTCAGACCAAGATACCAAATGACTTGCCTAAAGATAGTCATCACTACTTTGTTGTTCTCGGTTATGCTTTAAGTCCAAATGGTAAGATGCAACCAACGATGAAAAAGCGACTTGAAATTGCTTTGAAAGCAGCTAAGAAGTATCCCAAGTCAAAGATTTTAGTTGCTGGCGGCGTTCCGGAGAATAAGTTGACTGAAGCAACGGTTATGCAGAAATGGCTAGTCGCGCATGGCATCGCCAAAAAGCGAATCGAATTAGAGGATTTGTCAACGAATACCGTTGAAAATGCCCTGTTTTCAGTGCGCGAACTAGTTGATAGAGGGGCAACAGGTGCGACACTCATTACGAGTGCCACCCACATGCGCCGAGCATTTTTACTGTATCGAATGGCGGGGGACATTGTTCTTGCAAGCAATACATCTAAGAACGATAAGGCACCTGTTCTCACACAGGTTGCGTACGTGGACGATAAAAAGATCCTTAATAACTATGGTACGCCAGAGAAAAATGCCATTACGGACGATGTGTTACGACTTAATGGCGTTTGGCAGTTACCAGGATTGCAGCGGTAATTGAACTGAATGGTGAAGCATCGTTTTTGAAAAAAAGATCCAAATAGCATCAAATTGATATAGTCGTTCTTCAATTAATGGGACGGCTATTTTTGCGTGGCATTCACATTATTTGAATGTCAGAGGTTAACCTAATGACGTAAGGCGAAACGATACCCTTTTTATCTATAGAAGTTAATACTTGTAGTGCTTCGGAGGCTACCGAATCTTTTTGACGCGAGTTTCAGGTAGATGTCCACAAACCCAATGTCCGAACCTATGGACACCAGATTATGTCGATTGGCAATGGGCTTCACTGTACTATATTTGTAAGCGGTTGCACGTGTGAGGAGGTGTTGCAATAGTGAATCATGTTGGGGATCTCGATCGAGCCTTGTTGGACTATTTGTCTCGCAGTGCCGGTTTTGTCAATGCAGCAGAGGTTGCGGCAGCACTAGGCACGTCAACAAAAACGATTTATCGCCACATTGATCAAATTAATGAGCAATCGGATGAACCTGTGATTCAAACGATTCGTGGGAAAGGTGCGAGGCTGTTGCCGAGTGCATTGCCTGATCTTAGTTCCTCCAATGAGCAGATGGACAGTGCTAGTCAAAGTAGTCTTGAACGAAGAAATCAGGTGTTGGAACAGCTGCTATTTCGAGCACCAGTAAAAATGTCATTGGATGATTTGTATACGGAACAATATGTGAGCGATGCGACGATTGATAATGATTTGCTGTATCTCAAGCGACGATTGGCCAAGAAAAAGTTGGTGCTGATACGGACCAGTAATACCGTTCATATCGAAGGCGAAGAAACACGAATTCGTGAACAACTCAGTGCGGTTTTGCAAAACATGTCCACGATTACCACTGGCGGCACGATTGAAGGCATTACAGATTACGACCAGCAATTCATCACAAGACAGGTGCAAGTGATTGAACAAGCGACCGGCGGCAAACTGGCTTATCCGTATAATGTGAATATTTTGTCGCACTTGTACATCTTAATTCAACGCGTTCGTCGTCAAGGAAAAGTTGAGCGGCTCAAGATTGTGAATAGCGTGGAAGTTCGCAAGTTGATGCTGCAGAATATGCATCTTTATCGATTGGCTGAAATTATTATTGACAACACTGAAAATTACTTGGCTAAACAGTTGCCACCAGAAGAAACGGATTATCTCTTTCAATATTTAATTTCTTCAGGAATTGACAATGAAACGCCTAACGTCAAAATGCTTTCATACAGTCCCAAAGTTCATGAGGTTTCGGCTTTTCTCATTAACTATGTCAATAAGCACTTACCAACTGCGCATATTCAACAAACGACTTGGCGGGAGTTAGCCGGTCATGTGGCACCGCTCATTAATCGATTGGAAAACAATATTGCCGTCACAAATGGGTTGTTAACTGATATTAAACGTGAATATGCCAGTTTGTTCGAGGTTTTAGCTGAGGGTACACAGCAAGCGACTAAAAAATTTGCCTTACCTGAAATTTCTGAAAACGAGATTGGTTTTATCGTCATGTATTTTGCCCGGTTTTTGGAACAGCAGGATCATAAGATTCAAACGTTGGTCATTTGCGCCAGCGGTATTGGCACATCGGAACTGCTCCGAGTCAAACTAGAAAAAACATTTAGAGAATTAAAGATTGACCAAACTGCGACAGGGTTATTCACCGATATTGATCTGAACTCACTTAAAAATACGGATTTGATCGTCTCAACTATTGATCTAAAAGGTTCGCAGTATGACAAACTAGCAATCCCAAAGGTATTAGTGAGCGCTGTGTTGTCAAATTTAGATAAGGAGAAGATTCGCCATGCCATTAAAGCAATCGAGTAATGTGCAGTTGATCAAAATGAGCGCGCCATTTGATCAGACTCATCTTTTTCAAGTCATCGCGACCAACATTCAGCGAGATGTCCCTGAGTTGACGGCAGCAGAGGTTCGCCAACGCATCATGGAACGGGAGCACGAAGGAGAAACGTATATCGGCTATGGTGTTGTCTTATTGCACCTGATCTCTGATGCGGTCTCGGAGGCAGGGGTGCTGCTGATCAAATCCGCGATACCCATGCGTTGGCGATCTGCTTACTCAGGTGAGGATCATCTTGTCGATAAATTCGTGGTACTAGCCATTGCTGCTCACGGCGACGATGGCGCTAAGCTTCGGCCGATCATGCAACAGTTGGCGGACGAAGCATCAACTAATCAATTGTTCGAAATGGAGTGAATGTTATGGAGAAGACAAGCGTGAATCATTTCTTCTCGGATCGCGTGATTACTTTTGATCAAACGTTTTCTGATCGCAACACAGCATTGAAAGCGGTTGCAGATCAATTATTAAAGGCGGGAGCTGTCGCGCCGACTTTTGAAAAGGCCATTATTGCGCGGGAACAAACCTATCCCACTGGCTTGCAATTAAATGATGGTATTGGCGTGGCGATTCCGCATACGGATGCCGATCAGGTTATCCATGATCAGATTGGTTTTGTTTCTTTAAAAACCCCAGTTGAATTTCGGCAAATGGCGAGTGCCACAGACGTTGTGTCTGTTAATTATTTATTTGTTCTGGCGCTCAAAACAGCGCATCAACAGTTGGATATGTTGCAGAAATTAATGGGATTGTTTGCTGATGATGCAGAAATGACAGCTTTTAGGAAAATTAAGACAGCAGATGACTTCATTCATTTCATGACGGAACAGGGTGTTTTGTAACGGCACGTGTGGGAAATTTTGCAGCAAGGCAGTTGTTTAAAGAGAGCGTGAACAAGCGCTCTTATCTGGAAATTTCTGCGACTGTAAACGCGTTTAAAGGAGGAGAACTTCAATGCAAGTACTTCAATGGATCGTCAATTTAGGGGCGAGTGTCTTCTTGCCAATACTATTGTTTCTTTTTGGGCTCGCATTGCGAATCAAACCAGGCAAAGCGTTTAAATCCGCACTGACAATTGGGATTGGGTTTATTGGTCTGAACTTGGTGATTAATTTACTGACAACCAGTTTAGGACCAGCAACAAAGTCAATGATCAGTAATTATGGTTTGCATCTCAGCAGCATTGATGTTGGGTGGCCGGCAGCTTCAGCGATCGCATATGGCACAGCATTAGGCGCGATGGCTATTCCCGTTGGCGTTGGTACGAATATTATTTTGCTGATTCTTGGCCTAACCAAAACGCTGGATGTCGATATTTGGAATTATTGGCACGTCGCGTTTGCCGGTTCCATTTTGTACACACTGACAGGCAACATGTGGCTGGGACTTGCCACGATGGTTGTGGTGACCATGTTCACGTACTTCTTCGCTGATCTGAGTGCACCAACTGTCGGCAAGTATTACGGTTTGGAAGGCATTTCCTTCCCGCATGGTTTGTCAGCCCCAGGTTACGTCTTCGCGTTGCCATTCAACTGGTTGTTTGATCGGATTCCTGGCATCAACAAGATCCATCTGGACGCTGAAACAATTCAAAAACGCCTAGGTGTGTTTGGTGATACGACGGTCATCGGCGCCATTATCGGGTTAATCATCGGCTTTCTTGCCCAACAACCACTGAATAAGGTTCTGAACCTGGCTGTCAGTATGGCAGCGGTCATGATGTTGATGCCGCGCATGGTTTCACTGCTGATGGAAGGCTTAACGCCTATCTCTGAAGGCGCCAATGACATGATCAAAAAGCATTTTCCAGGTCGTAGGTTATACATCGGGATGGATAGTGCTTTGGCCATTGGACAAGGTTCCGTTTTGTCATCAGCACTGCTGTTAGTGCCGATTACGTTACTACTTGCCATTGTTTTGCCAGGGAACAAGGTCTTACCGTTTGGTGATTTAGCAACGATTCCATTCTTCATCGCATTGTTTGCCGCCGTTTTTAAAGGCGATATTTTCAGAACCGTGGTGGCGGGGACCGTTGATATTGCGATTAGCCTCTATGTTGCGAGTTGGGCGGCGCCGTTGATCACCAAACTAGCCAAGGCTGCCAGTTTCAATATGGGTGGCAACAACTCTATCTCAGCCTTGAGTGATGGCGGATTGTGGACCAACTTTATCTATCTCATGATGGGTGAAAAGTTCCAGTGGCTCGGCGTCGGCGTGTTGTTCATCGTTGCTTTGGGTTTACTATTCTGGCTTAACAAAGTCCGGGACAAGCAAGAAAAAGTTACAGCCTAAGTTCATTGTAGCTAGAAAACATGAGATGCAGCCTGATTGTTAGGCCGGCTCGTGCTTACAAAAAAGGAGAAAAATCATGACACAAAAGTTATTAGTTATCTGCGGTACCGGTGTTGCAACTTCAACTGTCGTCATGGGCAAGCTTAAGACTTGGTTGGACAATCAAGGACTTACAAAAGACGTGACGTTGTACCAAAGCAAAGTGGCTGAGGAAGTCAATCATATTGATGATTATGACATCGTTGTTTCCACAACATTGGTACCAGATTCGATTAAAGAGAAAGTCATTGATGGTGTGCCGTTGCTGACCGGCATTGGTGCCGACAAAGTTTACGACAAGATCAAGCAGGATATCGAAACAGGAAAGGAGAAAAAATAATGCTCATTTCTTCAAAAAACTTGTTGTTAACGGCGCGCGAAGGTGGTTTTGCGATTCCACACTTCAACTTTTGGGATGAAATGTCAGCCCGCGCCCATGTAGCAGCTGCTGAGAAGAAAAATGTGCCGATATTGTTGGCATGGGCACAGAAGCATGAAGCCGATATTGATATTGATGAAGCTTTGATCCTAGGAAAATTCTATGGCGCTCATGCCAAAGTTCCGATTGTCCTGCATCTAGATCATGGGTTCTCACCAGACTTGGTTAAGTATGGCATTGATCATGGCTTTACTTCGGTCATGATTGACGCCTCTGCTGAAAAGTTCGATAAAAACGTTGCCGTGACGAAGGATGTCGTTGATTATGCCCATCAACGCGGGGTCGTTGTTGAGGCGGAAATCGGCCATGTCGGCACTGGCTTGAGTGCGGATGACGCCAATCAGTATACCGAGGTTGAGGCGGCTGTCGAGTTTGTTAAACGTACCAACGTTGATTCTTTAGCCGTGTCAATCGGCACCTCGCACGGGGTTTATAAGAGTGCCAAGACACCACATCTGAATTTTGAGCGGCTCAGTGAATTGCGACAAGCAGTTGCAGTGCCATTGGTTCTCCACGGTGGGTCGTCATCTGGTGATGAGAATTTAAGCAAGGCCGCGGCACTGGGTATCACTAAGGTCAATATCTACACTGACTTGGCCAATGCTGCCTTGCATGCAGCCCAAGCAGAGCCTTATGAAAGTGTTCTTAAGATGATCGAAGCCGAACAGAAAGCAGTTGAAGCACTGGATGAGCACTATGTTGATGTTTTCAATACGGCCAAGTTGCATCAAGTTGAAGAGAAAACGGTACTCGGTGCGCTGTGAGTTTCAATCTTTTCAAGAAAGGGTGATGTTGGAATGGCAAGTGTTAAGAAACCTTTTTTCATTGTGAATCCTAAGTCGTATCTTTATGGTGATGATGCCGTGAAGCTGGCAAAAATTGCGGATGAGATTGCTGCCGAAAAGCATCTTGACTGTTTATTTACGGGGCAACTGATTGATCTGCCACGGATCAAGGCGGCAACGAGCCACTTGATCATCACGGCACAGCACATGGACCCGCTGCTTCCCGGCCGTGGCATGGGCCATGTTTTACCTGAAGCCCTGAAAGCTGCGGATGTTGAAGCGGTTGTCCTGAATCATGCTGAAAATCCGCTGGAAATCGGTGTTTTGGATAAGACGATTACCCGTGCTAAAGCGGTCGGTTTAATGACCATTGTCTGTTCCGACACGCCTTCTGAAAGTCGCGCGATTGCGAGTCTGCACCCAACCATGATGATTTGCGAACCAACCAGTTTAATTGGGACCGGAAGTATCAGCAATGATGACTATATTAAAGCAACCAATGATGCCGTTCGCAGTGTTGATCCTGACATTTTGATCATGCAAGCAGCTGGCGTTAGTACTGGCGCAGACGTCAAAAAGGTATTGGCATTGGGTGCTGATGGAACTGGTGGCACAAGCGGTATTATTAATGCCCCTGATTGGCGCGCAAAATTGACGGAAATGATGGGTGCAATGGTGGCATACAAGGAGGCACAGTTAGCATGACAGTTAAAAGTGAAGTGTTGGATCTAACTTCAAATGGCCATCGGGTGACATTTCATAATGTGACTGATCAGGTGAAACAATTTGTGAAGGCCAGTGGCGTTCAAAATGGCATTTGTGTCGTTCAATCACCACATACGACTTGTTCGGTGATCTTTGAAGAATTTACGCATGATCGGGACTTTAATGGCGACGAGTATCTGCTAGTCGGTATGAGCCGTCAACTGGATAAATTGGTCCCGCGAGAACTCACGGAAAATACGAACTATAAGTATCCTGGCCCTAAGCATATTGACTTCCTGCATAGCATTCAGGACAACCCTGCCTATAAAGGTGATGATGGCACTGTTTTGAATGGAGATGCCCACATTCGAGCTTCAATGTTCGGCGCAAGCGAAACTTTTGTGATTCGTGATGGTGAGATTCAAACCGGATCAGTTGGGTCTATTTACTTTGTTGACTGGGACCAAAATCGCGTCCGTACAAGACATTGCAATGTGCTGGTACAGGGTGAAGCTTGATGGCAGGTATTTTTAGATAAACACTATTTTAACGAATTAAAAAACGCCTAGAATCTTTGCGACTCTAGGCGTTTTGCTATTTGGTATGGCATAATGGATGAGACAAGAAAGTGAATGACGGTTGGCAAATCCAACGTATTGTGAGGTGATCGCCTATGCGCGATGATCAAAATCTATACGAAGGGAGGTGCCTAGTTGTCCGTTGCTGACGCCTTGATGCTGATGCTGGTCTTTGGTGGTTTCATACTATCATTGATTGCACTCATCGTCACGATTGTGGTAGCAATTCTAGACAATCAAAAAGACCGTCACTAAAACTTTTGACAGAGTTTGACGGTCTTAATTGATTGCTTAAACGAATGTTGACCGTCTTCAACGGTCTTGTCAAGGGAGTACTGGTTACGGCCGGTGCTCCCTTTTGTATCTTCATTATAGCATGCAGGATCTAAGCGCTGCAATGATGTTGATTTTAATCCTAGACAGCAAAAAAGACCGTCACTAGATTTCTGGCAGGAAGTCTAACGGCCCTTTGACTGTAAATGCCAGCCGTCTTAAGCGGCCTTGTCAGGGGAGTACTGGTAGCAGCCACTGCTCCCTTTTGTGTCTCCATTATAGCATGCGGTATCAAGGCGTCACAATGATGTCGATTTTAAAGTTATAGGATTAAAATTGAAAAATGCAAAAAAATAATGTCGTATTTTACCGTTTTATAGTCCGCCTATACCTTCAAGCGACGTTAAAAGCTAAAAAGACGACGTTTAAATTTTAGGCAGCAAAGAGTGTTCAAGGTCTTGTATATTATTAATTGAGAGAGCTCTCAACTTAACTACAACGTGTTTTCTTATAAGAGAGGGTGAGAATAACTAATAGAAATTAAGCTGAGCTAAACACTTTGGACTTTGTAGATAGAGGGTTACTAGGATTTCAGAAAGATGAGGTAATAAAATTATGCAGAATAGTCAGGCATTGAATTTAAAGGAAATGGAAACGATCGTTGGAGGATATGGGCAAGGTGATTGCCTTGCAACGATTGCGGGAACTGCTGCTACTGGCGTGAAAGGTGGTGCTACAGCAGGTGCAATAGCAACAACTGGACCATTTGCCGGTGTCGGCGCTCTTGCTGGAGCCGTCAGTGGTGGAACCTTGGGTATTACTGCTGGTGGTTTAGCATGCCTAGTTGGGTTTGCATTAGGAGGCGAATAATCTTATGAAAATTCAGTTTGGTGAAGATATCAAAGTTGAACAACTTTCCGTTATTATTGGCGGGAAAAAGGGAATTGATTGGGGTAAGGTTGGCGCCGCCGGTGTTGGGTGCGGTCTTATCACCTGGTGGACTGGACCCGGCGCAGTTGCAGATGGCGCGTTGTGTGCTGCTACACAATTTTTTGGTGAAGTTCTGAAAAACTAATGAGTAATTGGAATTTTGTTTTCAGGATCATATGTTTGGAAATCATTTTAGTAATAATATTCACAATTGTTAGAATACTTTGGTTGGTTCATCGTAATCGTCGTGATTTGATTCGAAGACGGTTGCTGGACTCAATGTGGATAGGCTTTATCGGCATATGTACGGTTGTTATCCCGATGATTTTCGGTTTCTAGATATTGTCCTGACCAATATCCCGCTCCGCAAGCAACTCATGAAATAGTTATATCGCAT
>NZ_JBSOQX010000030.1:0-25238 GCF_053819265.1 Lacticaseibacillus sp. 30 | reverse complement strand
CAGGTTATATTCAACGTGAGTACTTGCCTGAGGAAAATGAGCAAAAGTTCTTTACTATGACTCCTCCAGGTGTGAATCCAGATGCCGTCACTAAGGAGTTCATCTCGATTACCAACAAAATCGAGATTAGAACATATAGTGACATAGTTATAGTTCAAAGCAAATTGCAAGATTATGTGGCAGAAATCGATTCGGGAAAATCAGTTAATACACATAAGATGGGGATGGGGGCGAGGATAGACGGAATCAACGGAAGATTTAAAGAATGGTCCTCTGGTAATTAAACTACCCGAGTTTTTAGACTCGGCCGGGGATCAATGCCCAGAGATTTCGGGTGGGAAAGTTGATATTATTTGGCTTTGACGCTTCGGCGTCTTTTTATTTACACGAGCACTCCGCCAAACGGTGAGGTGCTATTTTTATGCGACGGATTTACAATTCAAGTGCAACAAACTAGTCAAATAGAAAAGACTCATCGCCTGAGTCCTTGTAAAATGGAATCACCACAAGACCAACTACAAGGAGAACTCGACTATGAGTCCGTACACCCATCTTACCTTAATAGACCGTGAATCGATACTGCTTGGTATCTCTACAGGCAAAACTCTTGATACCATCGCCAAAGAGATAGGTCGTTCCAAGAGTACAGTCAGCCGTGAAATTGCACGTAACGGCGGCTGGCGGAGCTATTCGGCAGCCACCGCTCAGGACCGCTACCGGCGGGTTCGCTTGGCTAGCAGGCGTCCTCGGATCCTCGATCGACCGGGGACTCGTGACGCTGTCATTCGATATATCACGGTGCTACATTGGTCGCCTGAGCAGATTGCCGGTCGCTTGTCACTAGAAGGCAGTCCTATTCGCATCAGCTATTCGACTATCTACAGAGGTATCTACCTAGATAATCTCGGCGTTCCATTGAAGAGCCATGGTGCTCGCGGGCTACCAAGGCTGCTTCGACACCGAGGCAAGACGCGCAAAATCAAAGGCACCATAAATGAACGCCGGGGGCGCTTCAATGACTTGCCATCAATTCACGACCGACCCCGGTCGGCAGAAAATCGCAGCTGGGTTGGTCACTGGGAAGGCGATACAGTACGCGGTAAAACAGGACACTCTGCATTAGTAACATTAGTTGATCGTAAATCACGCTATCTGCTTTCGAAGCGAACGGCCAACGCAAAAGCTGACACTGTTAGAGACGTCATGATTGAGCTGCTTGGTGCCTTACCAGCTAACCGAGTAAGAACAGTGACTCCTGACCGTGGAAGGGAGTTTGCCCGGTACAGGGAGCTGGCAGAACGCCTGAATACAAAGGTCTTCTTTCCTGACCCACACGCGCCTCAACAACGAGGAACTAACGAAAACACCAACGGACTGATTAGAGAATACTTTCCCAAGAACACAGACCTAGACCTTCAGAGCGACCAGGAAATTGAGACTTACATTGAACAACTGAATAATCGACCACGCAAGGTCTTAGGCTGGAAGACGCCATCAGAAGTCTTCATGGGTAAAAAGTTGCACTTGAGTTGACAATTCGTCGCAACAAAAAACCTCCAGCTACCCAGGCTGAAGGCATGCATGAGGGAAGTAAATGTGATTGCAAGGGTGGCTTGCCTTGCACGATCAGTATAGCAGATGAGTTTATCAAATACGTAAAGCTCTGGTACCGGATTTGTACAGGTTTAAAAAAGCAACAAAAAAGCCGACACTTTGCCGGCCAGTTAATTAGTCTTTTTTATCTGTGCTGAGCTTGCTTTTCACATCATCTACTGTGTCTTTAACAGCATCTTTGGCATCATCAAGCTTTTCCTTGGCTTTACCAAGTATGCCTTCTGCTTTGCCCTGTGTTTCGCGAGCTTTATCACCTGTTACTTTGCCTTCAACTTCTTTTGCTTTACCGGAGATCTTGTCCTTGGTGCTGTCGACTTTACCATCTAAACTCATAGATATTACCTCCTTTTAACATCAATTATCATATAAGCTTATACAAAGTGCAACAAAAAAGCCCTCAGAGACCAGTCCAAGGGCCAAAAGGATGAAAAAACGAAACGTATGTGTGAATAGTAGCAATTGACTTGGAGGAGAACGGCTACTGCTCACGACTTCATAATAGCACATTCCTTGTATAAGTATACTAAAAAAGCCCTCGGTTGGGGGCCGAGAGCTAGAAGATTAGGGTAGTACCGAGGAGTGAAAATGAGTATTTATCTGGAACAATTTAATTTTAGCTTATTGAAATCTTTTAAGCAACAAAAAAGCTCTCGGGGCCGAATCCGAGAGCCACAGGAACAACGGAAGTTCTTTATCAGAAAGTAGAGCAGCGTCATCAAACTGCTCACGGCCATTATATTTCGGGAGGCGAGTAGATGCAATGGACAGATGAACAGATCGGTGACATTAGGAAGCTCGCCTCTGAAGGCTTTACAAGACGCGAGACAGCCGACAAACTTGGAATTAGCTATGATGCGCTTCAGGGAAAAGCAAGACGGCTTGGGATCGAGTTCCAGAAGCCACTGAAAAATGAATACGATTCAGACGGCACAAATAGGGAGACACCGTCCGCTGACAAAAAAGTCGCTCTTAATGCTGATGGTAGTCAAACAGTCACGGCCTTAATGAGACTCAAGCATGAGCCAAATAAAGACCCACGAACTTTGATGGAGTTGTGTGGATACGATCCTGATAAGTTCGAGATGGTCTTAGGCGACTACAAAGTGTATGAGCAGCATAGTACCGAAGACGGCACAGTTCCGCAGTATAGCATTCATATTCGCGTAAAGCCGAAACAAGGCTTATCGATAAATGAAATGGCTGAAGCGTTCAACGACAAAATCATTCCGGTCAATTACGGCATGAAGAAATCGGGCGATCGCAACTTAGTCATCCCATTGCCTGACCTGCATTTTGGCTGGACAACATTCGCCGATCTAAAAGACATGGTGAGTCAACTTAGAGAGATAATCATGGACGGCTACAACGAGATTGTGATCGAGCAATTGGGAGATCTATTCCATAGTGATCAGATTCATGTAACACAAACGGTTAGAGGAACGCAACTAGATCACGCAAACATGCGTCAGGCATTCCATGATGCTGTGAAGTTGTTTGATCAGATTATTCCGCTGGCAATTGAATATAGCAATCACGTCTCAATGACAGCAATTTGGCAACCGACTGGCGCTGTGCATACTTGCTAGGGCATGTTGGCATTATGCTCGCACACGGAGATGTAGCCAAGAACAAACTGACAGGACTTTTTCCATTTGAGTACAAAAAGATATTCAATATGGCAAAAACATACGAACTTCACTCAGGCCACTATCATAGCGAGCGGTTTAAAGATGATCGTGGCATTATGTGGCGCCAGCTTGGAACAGCAAAGCCAAATGATCCCTATGAGATTAAGAATGGCTTCACCACGGGCAAACATCTGCTGTATGCGTTCGTTTATGACGACACGCGATTGAGATGTACTTATGAACTCAACTAATGCGATGAAGCGAGTCGGGTACGGATATGTAAGCCACACAGAGCAAGCAATCATTGAGAAACTATCGAGAGAAGAGAAACACATGCAAGCAATCATCTACACAAAGCCACACTGCCAAAAGTGTCGGCGAACAGTATTCAAGCTGTCACGAGTCATGCCAGTGCAAACCATCACAGCAGACGCGGACGACTA
Organism: Lacticaseibacillus sp. 30; assembly: GCF_053819265.1. Classification (NCBI taxonomy): domain Bacteria; kingdom Bacillati; phylum Bacillota; class Bacilli; order Lactobacillales; family Lactobacillaceae; genus Lacticaseibacillus; species Lacticaseibacillus sp. 30. Next base: position 21,553 of record NZ_JBSOQX010000030.1, on the reverse strand, counting down.
CGAGCGGTTCCGCAAGCTAGGCTATCGTTCAATGCCAGTCGTAACAATCTACGAAGCAGACGGCACACACGATGAATGGTGCGATTTAAGGGTTGATAAGATCAAGCAGTACACGGAGGGAAACATATAAACGGAAAATTAATTTACTTGGTTGATAAGGATGAGTATATATTCATAACAACTATTAATTGGCAAGAATGTCAATGGCTCCTATGCTGTAATTACGGACAAAAATAGTTTGTGCGATAATTGACAGATGAGGAATATTTTATGACCAATACAGCTATTCGCTACACCCCCGAATTTAAGCAAACCTTGATTGATCTTCATGAAAAAGGACACTCATTCAAAGAACTACATGAAGAATACGGTCCTTCCTTAGACACTATTCGCAAATGGGTTCAGGCGGCCACTGTCATTGCCATTGATCATCAAGGTACTGCTGTGACCAACGAACAGTTCAAGCAACTTCAAAAAGAAAATCGCCGTTTGAGGGAAGAACTCGATATTTTAAAACGAGCGGCGGTGTTGCTGGCAAAGCGTTGGATATACTCCTTTTTGGGTAGACAAGCAAATAATTAAAGCTTGTCTTCCTAGGGAGGAGTTTTTGTATGGGCCGAAAGGGTTCCAGATACACGCTGGAGGAGAAATTATTCTATATTGGTCTGGTTCGTGAGGGTGGCTGGGCACCTTGGGCTGTCCAGCGAGAATATGGTGTTAGGCATAATCAGGTTCGACAATGGCTTGAACGCTTTGAAGCAACCGGTGTAGACGGCCTCAAACCCAGAAGCGTTCATCAGAAGTATGCTGAGGAGTTCAAATTAGAGATTGTTCAGAAATATCTTGCGGGGCATACATCGTACCCAGTACTAGCCCGAGAATATGGTATCCCCGACAATAGCGTTATTGTTCGGTGGGTTTCCCTGTATACTAGTGGTCAACCATTACAAACCACTGGGAGGGCCAGACCAATGAAGGACGGACGCAAAACCACACAGATTGAACGTATCGAGATTGCACAATGGACCATTGCCAATGACTACAACTACGGCGCAGCGATGCAGCAATTCAAGATCTCCTACGGGCAGGTATACGCCTGGGTCAAGAAGTTCAAGCAAGGCGGCGAATCTGCCTTGGAAGATCGGCGTGGCAAGGCCAAGAAAGACAATGGGCAACTGACTGAGATCGAGCGTCTGAAGCTCGAAAATAAGCGACTACAAGCGCGACTGGTCCATGTGTCAACGGAGGCGGCAGTACTAAAAAAACTCCAGGAATTGGAAAGAAGGAATGCCGGTCAGACGAACAATATCAGACCATTCAACAACTTGCACAAGAAGTGAACCCAGACGCAGGCAAGCTCTACGGTATTAGCAAGGCTTGCCGGATGATGGGCGTCTCAAGAGCAGCCTACTACAAGTGGACACATCGTAAAGTGACCGTCCATGAGCAGGAGAATCAGGCCATCCGGGACTACATCATTGAGCTCGAAGAGAAGAATCACTACGTCTTCGGCGTTAAACGGCTCATGACGTACATCAACGCGGAGACGCAATACCACGTGAGTCACGGCCGAGTTCGCCGAATCATGCGGTTGGCAGGTATCCGCGCCTCCATTCGTGTGGCAAAGCGTGACCGTCAAGTGGAGAAGAAGGCGTTTCTCCTCGTCAATAAGCTCTACACCGTCAACATGGGGCACGCCTTCCACCCAGTCGCTCCTAACGTAGTCTGGGTGACCGACTGCTCAGAGATCACCTACGGCAAGGACAACAAACAGAGGCTACGGCTAAGCGCCGTAAAGGATCTTCATGACCACAGCGTGATTGCTTGGTGCGTAGCACCGACAGAGACGGCTGATTTGGCTACTAAAACAATGAAACTGGCCATCGAGAATAACGATGGTATCAAGCCTGATACCGTACACAGTGATCAGGGCACGGCTTATACAAGTAGCACCTATAACACGTTCCTGGCGGGCGAAGGTATCACGCACAGCATGTCACGACCCGGGACACCAGGTGATAACAGCCCGATGGAGAGCTTGTGGCGTCACCTCAAGATCGAGAGATTTTCCTTTGAGCACTGCTTATCGGAACTAGAAATGATGAAGCGTATTGAGGCGGCAATCAACTGGTATAACAACGAACGCCGCCAAGAAACACTAAACGGCATGACCCCGATGACATACCGGAATCATGCCGTAAAGAAAACTGCATAGGCACTTTAATTATTTTACCTGTCTACTTGACGCGGACCAGCGCCGTTGATTCATAGCGGCCGAAAGGCCGCTCTTTTTATGATTCAAGATCAATTGAGCCGGGGGCACCGCATCACAGTTATTCTCCGAGCGTTACGGATCCCTTCGAGTACCTACTATGACTGGTTAAAGTGGCATCCTAAGTCACGAAATCGCCGCCGAATTAAGCTTAAAGAGCTGGTTCAGGTTCTTTGGCAACGTCGAAAATTTTACGGATACGTGCGGATTGCTAAACGCATTCGTAAATTACTTAAATGCCGCTTAAGTGACCGCACGATTTGGAAAGTCATGCGTGAATTGGGGATTCAATCGACAATGTATCGTAAACGCTCTAAAAAGCCTACCACAACCACTGACATGCCACAAAAACCTAATTTAATGCGACACCTAGCTGACTTGTCTGAGGTCGTGACCACCGATATCACCTATATTCAACTGATCAACCCAAAATGGGTTTACCTTGCAACAGCGTATGATCCAAAAGCGAGAAAAGTCTTAGCTTGGCAAGTGGGTCAACAGATGACACAAGACCTCGCGGTCGCACCGATTCAAGCGTTAATTCACCAAGGTTATACTTTTAAGATGGTGCATAGCGATATGGGTAGTCAATATACCAGTCGTTTATTTGAGACAACATTGACAGATGCGCACCTGCGTCACTCATATTCGCGCAAAGGCAAACCGGCTGATAACGGGCGGATCGAAGCCTACCATTCGCTATTGAAACGAGAATGGGTCCGGCTGGATCAGATCAACTATGAATCAATTCTAGACGTCACTGAATCCATTGCTCGTTACAACACCTTCTACAATCATGATCGCGAGACCAACGGTCGCGGTGCTTGCAAAAGAAAGTCAGCAGCTGCATAAGTAACCTTTCAATAGGCGCACAGCCCTGGGGAAAGACCAGATGCCAGGGCTTGTTTGTAGTCTCTCTTGCACGTTAAACAAGATTAAACGCTGATAAAAGATCTGATAATGCGTGAATTTAAGTGACAACCATACGCATTCGGCAGAACCGGACAATTTTTGTCCGGACCATTGACATTCTTGCCCTTTGTCAGGTTACTAAGGAACGACCCTCAACATTGGTGCGTCGGTTGATTGCTACTGAGAAAAGACTTTATGATTCAGGCTTTTTACCGTCCTACAATTCAAAAATTGAAAAGTGAGGAGAGATTAAGGTGTTGTGGCTGATTCTCAAATGCATTTTCTGGATATTACTAGGCTTTATCTTTTTGTGTGAGCTTACAACTATTCGGATTAGCGGATTGTGTTCTCGTGAAGAGGAACGACAGGAAGCTCTTGAAAAACATCGTCAACAAGCAAAAAGCGCGCCCTAGGGCGCGTTTTTATTAGGTATTAACGTACCTCCATTTTACCAAAGTTGTGCTCTGCTACGCAATTTAATGGTGTGTCACGGGACAACAAATGCCGCTACTGGGAATCGTGGTTCGATTCCACGAAGCGGCCTTGGCTAATGCCAAAATAATGAACGCCAAATGCCAGCTAATTGCAGGTGTTTTTTGCGTTAAAGAAAGGAGACTGAACATGGCTGAACCTGTAGGTATTTGGTTACATGATCGCAATTTGAAGTTGATTTCGAAAGATCATGATGCTCTTTCTTATCGAGTCCGAGCTTCATGGGTTAAGGATCATGCTGATTATCCAATTAAGCCTGGTATGACGGTGGTGATTGGCAATATAAAGCCGCCTAACCAGCTGAAAAACGTTTTGGTTCTAAAGGTGGGGTCAGCGGAATTAAAAAGAGACGGCAGTTTAGTGATTAGCGGAGAGCGTATTAAGTCCGTTCCTAAAAACTTGATATAGGAGGTGATCGTATGTTCAATTTGGTTCTTCAAACAAAAGACATCAAGGAAGCTAAACGGAAAAACGGCCTTCTTGAAATTAGATTTCCACATCCAAAGGAGAAAGCCTTGATGCTGAAACTACGGCATGCCGTATTAAGTATCGAAACGGGGTGGCCTATTCTGCCTGATACAACTTGTATTGGTGAGATTGTGCGGGTGTTACCAAGTAAAGATCGCGTGATCGTGGCTTATGTTCGCCCGCAAAACGGTTTTCAGCGATTTGTTGAGTCGCATTAAAAATAAGGAGGTGTCGTTATGGCAATTAGTAAGGCACAAATGAACAATCAGAAACAAATGCTAACGGAGATTTTGAAACAACAAAATCTCGCATATGAAGACTGGCTTTACCAAAGAATGACTGATGAGATTGAGAGCCATCGAAAACTGATTCTACAGGCACTCAAGAATCTCAATATGAAAGAAGGACATTAATATGCAAGGAAAAGTCATCGCTTTATTGAGCGCTATTTTAGGTTTTATTATTGCCATTGCCGGCGGCTATGCGGCAGTCAAGTTTGGCTTAATGGGTATTGCTCACATGACCAAGGATCAACAGAAAATCCGCGAGGCGCGTGATGGTATGACCAATGTTGCTATTGGGCTGATTGTAGTTATTTTCGCTTCTGCCGCAGTTGCTTGGTTACAAGGCTTGGCAGGTTAATTCGGTCTGAATAAGCCTCACTCTAAAAGAAAGGAGAAGGCCGTGTACGCTAAATTTGAATGTTCAAGAAAGTTGCGTCAATTTCTAAAGAAAAAGAGACAACTGTCTTTATCCGAAGCCGAAAAGATGATTAGTGCGGCTGACGATTATGCGATTCAACATCACTTCAAGGAAGATGTGAACTTCAAAATTATTGGTCAGGACGGCATTGAGTATGAAGATAATCTTCCAATTGGCACAGGACAAGGCTGGCTGCATAACCTTCTCTTGATTCTAGATCATGCCTACCAAACCGTCTTGAGTGATCAATCGTCTGAAGCATTTAAAGCATTTTCCGACCGAGTTAGACAGGAACTAACGATTGAGGAACAGCCAAAAGCAGTCCAAGAAAACTTGCCAGTAGTTGCTCGTCAAGAAAAGGCTCATCATCTCAAACCAATTGTCTCCAAAGAGGAAGAAGCAGTACGTAAAGCGGAAAGCTCAGCGCCAGCTGCTGCAAAGCAAAAACCGCAAAAATCAAAGCCAGTCCCGTTACGGCGGCAGGCAAGAAAGAAACCAATGTGGCAATTTCCACAATTGAAGCGGCCAAAAATAAGGTTATCTGCACAAATTATAAAGCGCTTTGTGCTAGCAGCAGCAACGATTCTAGTCGTTGCTATTTTTATGCTCTTTTTGATGAGGCCAAAGCCTGTGCCGAGTTATCAAACGCTTATTCAGAATGCTTCTTACGTTCAAGCTGCGAAGCTTTATCCCAGCAAGCATAGCGATATTGAAGCCAGGTTAGTCAAGGACAATGATGAAAAATCGCTAGCTGCGTTTGTCCAAAAGTACCCATCAAATAATGGACGCTTCGATTTGGCTTATATGCAGAAGAAGTTTTCAACGGTCATTTCGGTAAGCCAAGATGCGAACCTAACGGCAGTTAGAAAGGTAAAACTAGCTATCAGTTATATTTACCAGAATCAACCAGAGAATGCTTTAACCATCAATTCAGAAATAAAGAGTCCACAACTGCAACAGCTGATCTTCCTCGCGTTGATTCATGAGGGAGAGTTGGATCAAGCAGCGACGCTTGCGAAATCCATGAACAGTAAAGATGCCGACAAAGTGCTTGAAGTTGGTAAGACCTATCAGGCTGCCTATGAGAAGGCCAAAACGGACGCAAATAATCCAAAACTCTCTGAAACAGATCGGAAACAAGCACTCAAAGATCAGCACAACTGGTTAGCACTCAGAAAATCATTAGGAGGGAAGAGTCCCTATGAAGAATCAACAAACGAATAATAAGAAACGTCATATCATCATCACAACAACAGCCGTTGCGCTACTAGGAGCTGGTGGCCTTTGGGCTGCCACACAAGCACATAGTGATCAACAGGCCACTCACACCTCGTCTTACCAGACAAAAATGCAGAAGCCTAAAGCATCCAAAGGCAGCCAAGCTAAGAAGGAGAAAGGCAAGAATACAGTCAACGATATTATTGACCAGGCTCTAGGAGACAGCAGCACCTCAACTTCAAGTGAAGACCATGCTTTCAAATCGGCAACCAACAGTGTCTTGGATAGTAATCCAATTGCGGCCATTGCGAAAACTTTAGATACGCCAGCAGCAAAAGCATCACTGGCGGCAGCAACGGCGGCAGTTGAACCACCAAAGACTTTAAATGACAATAGCGATGATACGGCTAGCGTAAAGCCGCTGACCAATGGCACAACAGACACGTCACAAACTGATCAAGGTAAAACTAACGATGATGGCAAAACGCCGACACCAGTTAATCCCATAGAGCCGCTTGACCCAGACAAACCTGTCAATCCAATTACACCAGTCAACCCGGACAACCCAGATAATCCTGTTAACCCAGTTGACCCGGTTAATCCCGTTAATCCTGTTCAACCGGAGCAAAATACTGCCCCTGTTTTAAATGTTCCTGAGGATCAAACGGTTTCGCTGTCACATAATGGTACTTTTGATGCGCTAAATGGCGTGACGGCTTCGGATAAAGAGGATGGCGATCTTACTAAGGCCATTAAGGTGACGGGCAATGTTGATCTAAGCAAAGAGGGGACGTACATCCTGACCTATTCGGTAACCGACAGTGCCGGTCAAACCACCAGCGCGAAGCGCGTGATCACGGTAGCCAATGATTTGCCAGTTATCAGTGCAGACGATCAAACAATCGAAGTGGGAACTTCATTTGATCCCGTGGTAAATGTCACGGCAAGTGATGTGCAAGATGGTGATTTAACGAAGGATATTAAGGTTACAGGCAACGTTGACACAACTAAGTTAGGAACGTCTCAACTGACCTATAGCGTGTCAGATCATGATGGTGGACAAACAACCAAGACCATTAACATCACGGTTTATGCTAAAGACGCCAGTTTTTCAGGACTTGATGCACTGACGGTTCAACAAGGATCAACGCCAGATTTGCGCAAAGGGGTCTCCGTTAGTGATCCATATAGTGCGACTCCTAGTGATTTTACGGTGACAGCATGTGATACCAAAACACTAGGACAAAAGTCGGTAACGTACTCGTACGTTGACAAGTGGGGCCATGTAACTACCAAGGATCGTGTCATTAATGTGGTTGCTGAGAAGCCAGTTTTCAAAGGGTTACAAGATCAGACCATTAAACTGGGGGATCATTTTGATCCCATGAACGGTGTGAGTGCAACGTCAACTAACGGCCCAGTAACAATTTCCTATGAGGGAGAGGTTAATACGCAAAAGGCAGGTCGTTATACGCTGATTTACACGGCAACTGATCAGAATGGACAACAGACGCAACAGACCATTGTGGTCACAGTGGAATAGGAGGACATCATGGAAGACATCAATAGTGTTCAATTATCAGGAACCGTCATAACCGATGTGAAACACCGTCAAAATCAGGATTTCCTAACTGCTTCTGCCTATTTGGAATGTATTCGAGATCATCAAGATCGTACTAAGAAGGTCAATGTTCCCGTTAAGCTTTATAACGAAACTGCCGCAGACTTCGTTAAGAACGTTAAGCTGGGTGATCGTGTTTTGATCACTGGTCGCTTTGACGCCAGTGTGTTCAGTGAGGCACCAGGGCAATCAACGACCAGATACTTCATTATGGCCGCCAGTTTCGTCAAAATCGTCAAAGAGGCCGCACCAGTGGTTGATGATCAGCTAACTAACCCACCAAAGGCGGCAAATGACACGCCCATAGATTCATCGAACTACAGCAATGTATTACCAGGAGGCTTCAACTAGGAGGAAAAATGCGAGCGATAAAAACAATTTCCAGTTTTACCAGCGATGGCCTCGATGACCGTGTTAATGAAACCACCCGATACCTGATCTCGGCCGGTTATCAGGTGATTGGTATATCGGTTGCAGGAGAGTGGTGTAAAACAGCAACGATTATCTATGAGACGGGTGTTTCAGCCGATCAAATGAAGCCAACCACGTTGCGGCAACATAGTGAGCGTGCGCTCGGGCTAATTGTAAGCCTGTTGGCACTGGTATTACTGTATCATGCGCTGCCCGCTGCCTTGTTGACGCAATCCCAGTTATATCAATTTGTTCTTACGGCAGCTGCGCTAGTATGTGCGGTCTTTTTTGTACAAAGCTTGCGCGTCATATTTCCTCAATGGGGAATCATGATTGGACTGCTTGTTTTGGCAGTCTACGCGCATATCATCGAACAAGACATATATGGGATTAAAGAGCATCCACTGATGTTAATTGTCATAACGATCATCGTGGCATTAGCACTCTATGTGCTCAAAATCGCTTATCAAAGACTTAGAAGGGTGTATTGGCGATTAGTGGAATGGATGGCGAGTCGTCATGAATAACAGGTCGTAGCAGAAAGGAGGTCAGCATGAACCACGAAAAAAGGCAGTGGCGTGAAGCGCTTGGCAACAAACGATTTCTAATCGCGATGGCAGGTCTGTGGTTGATAGGTGGTCTACTGCTTCTTAATTGGTTGACACATATTCCGTCAATGTTCCTAAAACTGATGAAACAGGCACCTAGTTTACAAACAATTGTCGCAACGGTACTACATCCGGCTAACTTTTTATGGCCTGATTTCACCTATCTGCTGGTAGTGCTGTTGTACTTGGTTGGCCTAGTTGCGCTGGTCATTTATGTACTCATACGCACCTATCGTTGGCGCAAAGCCTTTCAGTCCATTAATACTGGACAAAAAGGCACCGGACGCTTTGCACGGGTAGCAGAGGTGGCGGCCGCAAGTATCGCCATTCCATTAAATGACTATCCATATGTCGGTAAGTCAGGGGTACCTCAGCTCCATATTAAAAAGGATCAAATGGACAAATATGAATTGAAGACTGTTGTGCAGCAGTATCGCGGTGCCGACCAGCATCATGGCGTTGATCTAGTGGATACTAGTGGCACCAATACAGTTGCTGTGGCTGGGCCAGGTGGTGGGAAGACAACGCTGTTCTCCTTGCCAGTGCTGGATTTCATTATGCGGGCATCCGTCCATGACTCTGTTATTATCACCGATGTTAAAGGCGAAATGCTTCGTAGCACCAAAGCAGAATTTGAGGCACGTGGTTATCGAGTTGCGGCTTTAAACCTAGTTGATCCGACTTACTCGATTGCCTATAACCCACTTGAGCTAGTGAAACAAGCGTACGCTGCTGGAGACTTTGATAATGCGCAGATGTTGTGCAATACCTTTTCCTACAGTATTTTCCACAACCCGAATGCAAAGGAACCAATGTGGGAACAGTCGTCGATTTCACTACTGAATGCCCTCATTCTAGCGGTATGTAAGGTCTGCTTTGATCAACACACACCTGAGAAAATCACGATGTATACTGTCACCACTATGTTGAGTGAACTAGGGGCTAATCCAGATGAGAATGGCATGACCAAACTGGACAAGTTCTTCTCCAAGTTGCCCTCTGGTGATCCAGCCAAATTGCAGTATGGCACAATTCAATTTTCGCAAGGGATTACCCGTAGCGGTATCTTTACTGGTACGATGGCAGGCATTAAGAACTACGCCTTTAGTAATATTGGCCGCTTAACGGCCACAAATGACTTTAATATTGCCGACTTAGCCACTGGTGACAAACCAGTGGCTTTCTTTATCATCTACCCAGATTACGACAACTCGAACTACTCACTAGTGGCGACCTTTCTATCGCAGGTGGGTTATGTGTTGGCTAAGATGGCGACGCTCGCAGCTGACTCAAAACTCAAGCGGCGGGTGATTAATCTGTATGAGGAACTAGGTAACTTGCCACGTATTGAAGGACTACCACATTACCTCAACGTTGGTCGTGGACGTGGTCTGGTCTATTACCTGATTTTGCAGTCAATTGCACAGTTGGAGGCCAATTATGGCAAGGAAGGCGCTGCCGAAATTATGGGTGCCTGTGGCAACAAGTATGACATTTTGGCTGATAACTACGATGATGCAGAATACTTCTCCAAGCAAATTGGGCAAACAACAGTGATTGCACCATCGCGTCACGGGGCACCAATGGACACGGACAAGTCGTTTGGCGAGTCGCAAGAGACGAGAAGACTGATGATGCCCGATGAGTTGCTTCGACTCAGGAAAGGCGAAGTGGTGCTAATTCGTAGTAAGCAACGATCTGATCTCAACAATCGCTCGATCACAGCTTGGCCGATTCATGCTAATCCGGATGAGGGCACGGAGTTACCATTCTCGTTTGAATATCTGACGCGGTTTAATCACCAGGCAACCTTTGCCGAGTTGTATGGCGACAAGAAGCCAGCACATAACGACATTGATCTCAAAAAGCTGTTGCTGGACATTACCGTAACAACGATTGAACCGCAAAACGAACATGATGATCCGGAAATCACAGTTAAAGTGAATGGTCATTCACTCAATGCCGAAAACGACGAGCCGCAGGTAGAACAATACACGTCTGAACAAGCAGCAACTGACGAAAATTCAGATCAAAATACAGAAAACACACCAGCATTGGACTTAAAAAAATCGACAGAGGATTCAAAATCAGATCAGGACAATATTCACCGCTCAGAGGAACCGGAACCTAAAGACCCTAAGAAACAAATCACTACAGAGATTGATCAACAAGCGACGCCGTTATCGACTTTGTTTAGTAAATCGCAACTTCAAATGATTGAAAAGGGCGTTCAGGAGCTGCTCACACAAGATGACTACGCTGAATATCAGTCGCTGGATTCCGTTGAAGCGATGACTCATTGGCTAAATGCACGGCGAGCCATGAAGAGCTTTGCTGCGCAACTGGACTTTGCTTATCAAAAACTCGATGCATTCAAGAAGAAAGAAGGTGACAATGCTTGAGTACCATTGAATATTTGGAAAAGTTTCAGCCAGTGTTGCACAAAGCAACATGGATCAACGATGGCCTTCGATGGATTGGCTGGCAAATCATTCGTATGTTAGCGAATTTGGCTGATGGCTTGACCAGTATGTACAGTCAAGCGTTTAAACTCATCGACTTTTGGAACTCAAAAGATGTCAGTGGCTTTGTCGCCGCGTATCAGCCCATCTTTTGGGTTCTTTGTACGTTGGGTATTGCCTGGGTCGGTTTCATGATGATTCATCGTACCAAGACTGACTTTCACCAGAAGATCAACAATCTCATGGTGGCGTTGTTTATCTTCATTGGCCTTGGTACCTTGACGTCAACCCTGTCTGGATTGGTCGTTGCTGGCGTCGGAACATCACTACAAAAAGCACGTCCGGCGGTCTCAATCGTCTCCAACAATATGACTGATTTAATGCGGGTCAACAATGATGGTTGGAAATCCCTATCGCCCAATCCAAGCACGAGCATCAAAACAATTGACGACGTCAATAACCTAGATATTAATGAAACACTGGATACTGGGAATACGCTATTGAATCATGCTGGTTCCAAACTAAATGCGACTGGGAATGAAATCATGTCGCATCAGCTGACAATGGGCGGTGACGGCAAGTATCAATTACGCGATATGAAGGCATTCTTCCACGATATTGCTTACTACCGGTACTCATTTCATCCGTATTTGACGTTTTTTGAGTTATTTGCGTTTACCATTGCGATCATCTTGGTCATTATCAAGGTTTTCGTATCCATTATGGAAATCGGCTTTATTACCATGCTGGCGCAAGGAATGGCATTGTCTGATATTGATTCAGGCAAACGTAATTTAGCCTTGATACAAAAGCTGCGCGATACCTTCATTGTGTTGTTTTTAACCTCGGTCATGTTACAACTATTCACCTTCTGGACAAGTGCCCTTGCGAATCCATCAAATCAACAAAGCCCAGTTGCTCAGTGTTTCGGAATTATAGCTGGTGCTATGTTTTTGATTAACGGACCAAATATTGTGACAAGTCTGTTTGGCATGGATGGCGGTGCACGCGGTATTGGGGCAACCCTTGTTGGTGGTGCGATGGGTCTTCGAGCTGCGGGTGGCCTAGGTCGTGGTATGGCACGTGGTGTTAGCAATGCGGCACACGCAACGGCGCATGGCGCTGCTCGTGCGGCGGGATATGGTGCTGGTTTTGCAAATGCGTTTAGGAGCAATAAGAGTAATCGTTCTAGCGATAGTAAACCATCCATTGATGGCATTGGCGCAGAAGCCGCAAAACAAGACGCAGCGACACCTGATCTGGAAACACCAGCGACAACAGATCCAGCGCTTGGCAAACAAAGTGGCACAGACGGTAATCCAACTTCATCGAGCGTTGCTGGGCCAGATATGGCTTCGTTGAGCGGTACAGAGCCAGCCAGTGAGGCACCAGCAGCCACGGGGCCAGATATGGCTTCGTTGAGTGGCACAGAACCAGCCAGTGAGGCACCAGCAGCAGCTGGGCCAGACATGGCTTCACTGAGTGGTAGTAAACCAATGCAAGGAGATCAAGGCGAGCTTTCAAAACCTAAAACAGCACAACGTACGATGGGGCAACCGGCTCCAAAAGGATCAAACTTTGCGACTGGGACTAACACCCGGGGCCAATCAGCGACCAGCAACGTTGGTAGTCAGGCGGGAAACCGAGCATCAATAGGGAATACTAGTCCAGATAGTGGTACGCAAGTAGAATCTGGAACGCAAGCCGTTGATACTGGCTCAGCGCCACAGCAGATTCCGGCTGAGACACGGACGCTAGGTCAAATGTGGGGCGGCAGAGTCGTTCCGGCACTTGCCAAGCATTCGCAAACCGTTCGGTTGGCACAGCGCTCTTATAATCGTGGGGCCGCCATTCCAAGCAATACACGCAAAGTGATTCAAAGTGCAAAGAACTCATATCAAAATCATAATGAACAGCCTACCTTTAGGAGGTGACTTAAATGGCTCATAAGGTGATTTATTCGCGCCGTCTCATTGTCAAAGGACAATACAACAAGCTCTTGACCATTCGCGATGTCTTCATTGCGGGCGCTGTTTCTGGGGCCACTTTCGTTGTGCTAATAGTGACAACGCCCATGGCTGTCGCGCTGTTTGGATTGATCTTAATGTTTGTGCTAACGGCGGCATTACGAATCCAATCCGGTGTACCACAAAAGAACAACTTGCAGGTCATGAAACAATTGTTGCTGCGCAAGCGGACTATTTACCATGCAATTGACGACCCAATTAGACAACTACTATTCAAGCGAGGTGAGCATCGTGGCAACAAAGTTTGACGCTGTTGAAGCACGTAAACGCCAAAAAGAGGCAGCCAAGAAAAAGGAACGCAAGGATGGCGTTGGTCGTATTTACCCGGTAGTCGGTATCACAAATTCTGGCTACATTAAGCTGGCTCACAATGGTCTCTTGTTTTACGCGGACGTGTTCAAGCCCAAAAGCTTTGACTTGTTTGAACTGTCCGTTCAAGACGCTGATCAGATCGAGAGTGAGCTTTGGGGGTTACATCAACAATACCCTGGTTCGATCAAGGAACTGTACATGAACTTCCCAGAAACCAATCAACGGCAACAAACTTACTTCCGGCGGAAAATTGAGCAGACTCGTAATCCCATTTATCTTGAGCTGTTGCAACACGATCTAGCTGTTCTTAAGCAGCTAGAAAAAACCTATCGCAAGCTAAGCAGTTGGATCTGGTTCTTTGGCGACAGTGTGCCGGAGCTAGAAAGGAATCTCGAATTAGCTAGGCATGCTTCAACGCTTTATACCTTTGAGCGTGCAGGACTTGCCGAAAAGGAGAAGATGTTACAAATGATGAATAATCCGGAGGTGAGTGTTAGTGAAACTGAAGAAGCTTGATTTAGATCAGCACTTTGTTTTTAAAACGCAACCTGCAGGTGGTATTGATACGCGCAACGAACTTTATCTGAATATGGGTGATCACTATATGACGACGATCCATATTTTTGATATTCCAGAGGAGTTCAGTGACTTTTGGCTCACAGGTATAACTGAAATCCCTGGAGTGACAACAACGGTGGATACGGTCAATAATACTAAAGCCGATTTCGTCGACAATATTGCGGAGGCTATTACGGAACTGACCGTGCAATTAGATCATGCGAAAAACATTGCCGATTCTGATGAGATTCAAAATGAAATTGATCCGCTGCGATCATTGAGCTTAGCACTACGTAAAGACGGTGAGGTCATCAGGCAGACCTACATTCGAGTGTATTGTTATGCAGCAACTCGTGATCAATTGGAACGTAAAGTAAACGAAGTCGTGAAGCAGATTCGCAAAATGAGTTTCAAGGCCTCAGTCTTCCTCGGTGAAGGTATGGAAGAGTACCAGGCGATGTTTCTACCTGCTGGTGAACAGCGGTACTTGAAGAATGCGCGCGAAGGGATTCCGCTTAGCGGTGAAGTGTTAGGCTTGAGTTTTGCACATAATCAAACCTCTTTAAATGACCCGTTCGGGTCTTATTTTGGCTACACGCAGACTGGCGGAACCGTCTATTGGGATCAGTTTTTAGTTGACAAACAGCGAACTTACTACAATCTGTTTTTGAGTGGCGACCTGGGATCAGGTAAATCAACGCAGCTCAAAAAGATTATCTGGGAGCGCGCGATTCGGAGTGACCTGGTGCGTATTTTTGATCGATCTGGTGAATTTAGAGACACGGTACACGCCCTAGGCGGGAAGGTCGTTAGTTTAGATGGTCGTGATGGCACAATCAATCTGTTACAGGTTTATCCAAGTGTGACCGTGGGTGATAGCAACGAAGTTGATCCAGTTGGCAGCTACAAAGCTCATCTCAAGGACTTGAGTGTGAAATATCGCTTGTTTAATCACGACGCTAGCGGGCAGGAGGCACAATACTTCGCAACCCAGTGCGACGGCTTGTATCGTCAACTAGGGCTTCTGGGAGACAGCATTGGCTTAACTCAGAAGCCTTTTATTACGGAACGAGACGCCAATGATTATCCCACGCTCAGTCAACTCATTGACTTTGTTGATCAAAAACGCCAAAACCGCACGGACGATATGGAAAAGAAACTGCTAGATCATATCTATGTCACCCTTAACAATTTGCGGAAGACTTATGGCGAATTGTTTGATGTGCATTCTACCTTGCCTGATTATGACGGTGAGTTGGTGGTTTCCTATGACCTCTCAGCGCTTGCGGATTCATACCCGGAAGAAGTACAGGACTTGCAGATTTATAATGCGCTGATCTCAAGTTACAACGTTTGTATGAAACAAGGACGGATTGAAAAGAAGGCATTTGATGACGGTGAGCGATCGCTTGAGGATATTCACCACTTCTTACTGGTCGTTGATGAATGTCACACTTTGTTGAACACCAACAAGGCTTATGTGGCCGATCTGTTTGTCCGAATCATGTCAGAAGATCGTAAAGCCTTTGGTGCCATTTGCCTAGCAACACAGCGGTTGGAGCGAATGTTTCCTAGCGGTGATAATGCACAAGACCGAGACACAGTCAGCGCCATTAATGCGCTCAGGCAGATTTATACCTTATGCCAATACAAGATTGTTTTGAAGCATGATGCGACAACCATTGGAACAGAAAAGAACCCACGTATTTTGCGCCAGTTGTTAGGTGATATTCTGTCACCTAGCGAGTTTTTACAGATTCCTAAGTTTGATAAAGGTGAAGCAATGTTCCTTCTAGGATCTGAAAAACTGCATATGCACTTCCAGGTGACGAAGCAAGAACTTGCCATCTTCAAGGGTGGTGCCTGATGTGAAAACTCTTAGCAAACGTTGGTTGTTGCGTTTGATCTTTGGAAGCTTAAGCAGTTTCGTACTGTTTTTTGTTTTGTTCATGGTCCTCATTGCAGCCATGTTTGCTGGGTTGAACGATAAGAAAGGTGGCGGTAGCGACTGCGATATTACCGGTAGCATTTCGGCCACGGGTAATTTCAACAAAGACACCTATCAGCAAGCATGGGCCAAATATTTTACGAGTGGCGTGCTCAAAGATGAAGCTGACTACACTATCAAAGCAGCAAACAAGGCAGGCGTTTCGCCTGCTCTTTTTGCGTCCATCATGGGACACGAAAGTGGGTGGGGAAAAAGTTCGGCCGTGCGTAATCAAAACAATCCGTCAGGCCAGATGTCAGGTAGCACCATCATTTCATATCCGACTATTGAAGCAGGCATCGACGCAACGGTGGCCACCTTGCATAACCTGGTTGTCGAGCGACAGTTATCAACGGTTGAGAAGCTTGGTTCGGTCTACTGTCCTGTGGGTGCGGCTAACGATCCCACGGGACTGAATGCCAGCTGGGTACCATCCGTCAAAAAAACAATGCTTGAATTTGGAGCAGATGCCAGTGCCACATTGGCAATGACGTGCAACTCTGGCGCTGGAAGTATGGGTAACGGTAGCGCCATCATTACCGAAGCGAAGAAATATCTTGGCATTCCTTATGTCTGGGGTGGCAAATCTCCAGCGACTGGCATGGACTGTTCCGGTTTTGTTGGTTACGTCTTAATGCAGGTCACGCATAAATCTTACCCACAATACACGGTGTCACTGGAAAGCAAAGGCACGATGCTATTCAACGGCGGCAAACCTGTCATGAGTGAATTACAGCCAGGCGATATGATCTTTTATGGTGACCACGGCGCGTCACATCATATTGCTTTTTACGCTGGTGATGGTCAAGTGATCGAGGAACCTGAACCCAATGACGTCTGTCACATTCGTCCCTATAAAGACTATGAACCAGACTTTGCAGTCAGACCATAGAACAAGGAGGTAAACATGAATCGTAAAACAATGCTGGTCAGTGTCATGATGATCCTCGCACTTGGTGCCGGTGTCTATGGCTGGACGTCAGCCAATACAGCCAACAAAAATATTAGTCAGCAGAAACAAGAACTCCGTACCATGGCATCTAAAAATGGATCATTAGAGACGCAATTAGAGGCGCTCAAACTTTCTAACCAGGCCGATCGTGCATCAAATCAAGCTGACAACGCTAGTAAAAAATCGACTACAACATCGTCTCAATCAGACAACCTAACAGACACAACACAGAAGATGACAGCAATGATGAATGGTCTGTTGCAAGGCATGTACTCGCCTAAAACGGCCACCACAATGGGTCAGTATGAAGCCATGAAACCTTACCTAACGGGTGAGGCGATCCAAAGTTTCATGCCTAATCGTGACACACCCATTAGCGCGAATGGGTTCCAAGAATCGACTATTAACGACCTGCGCATTTTTGTCACGCCACAGGGTGATGACTACTTGTTAATGGCACGTTACGAACTTGGTAACAACAAGACGAACACAAATAAGAAAACCACGATGGTTTTTCAAGGGACGGTCAGGAAGGTCAGCAACGACTACAAGTTAGCTGCCTTTGATTCTAATCGCGCACTATCGGGGGTGACACCGTGAAGCATCCGTTTAGACATTTCCTCATCAATGCTGTTATCGGTGTTGTCATCTCTACAGTTTCTTTATCAGCGCTCTATGTTTACGCACCGAAAAAAATGATTGATGTGGCAACCCCGGTCACGATCAATGCACAAAAGAAGGATCAATATATTCTTTACTACAGTCCTACGTGTTCAGTTTGCCAGCAAGTTTATCGCACTTACTTCTGGCGGTCAGTAACCGGACAACTCAAGTTTGCCAGCGTTGCTAATGAGCAAAACAGAGAAGCGGCAGCAGCGTTAGGCATCACGAAAGTACCAACCCTAGTTCATTATAAAAAGGGCAAAGTAGTGACCCAGTACACCGGTCATCAAGAGCAGCAAATCGATAAAGTGCTGGCTGGTGGCAAGGCAGGTGAACATTAAAATGATGAATCAAGGTATTCACTTTCAAGACAAAAACAAGTACAGTCTTCGCTACGTCAAACTGCTTGGCATTCTCCTAGCAGCTTTTTCTTTGCTCATTTTTGCGATTGTTTTATGGCCTCGCCAAACCGACAACAAACAAATCAGTCTTGGCCAGACTTTCGATCAAGGCAACAACCAGTTTCAATTTGCCGGGGTCGATACAGACAAACAAAACGCCGCCATGTACTTCTACGTTACCAAGAACACCATCGACCCGCTGGCACCTTTAACGACTGTCGTCGTGACCAAAAAGACACATAGCGGCAATGACTTTCATACCCAATTGAAACAGATCGCCGATGACTATTACGTGGTCAAGCTTAAGAAAAGTGCGATCAGCAATGGTCGCTTGTTTGTCAAACTAGGTTCAGGAAAAGACCTGTCAGGGGTCACGAGTGCGATTGATTTTGTTCTCCTAGACCTTCGCCATCCTACCAAGGTGACGTCCCTAACAGAAGGTGTTTATCTTAAGAACTACCTCAAGATTTTACGTAGTAACACGACTAACCGAGTCGCTTCCTTAGAAAAGAAGCTGGTCCAATACAATCATGATCTGCAAATTTTGAAGACTAGTTTAGCCCGTCAAAAAGACACCGCCAACTTGCAAGTCGGCAAGCAAAAGCGAGCAACTGAACAACGCATGACGCAAACCGAGACGAATATACAAGACAAGAAACAAGACATCAGCGACACGCAAAGTGCCATTAAGGTGGCCCAGAACAATCTTCAAAGTTACGAGAAGCGCTATCAACATTACGCTCATCATTGAGTGCACATGTTCGCTTGCAGTTGGTGCAACTTGTTGTGTGTACTTCATGTTGTCGTCAAGTCACTAGTGAGTTGTGAACGGTGCAACAACGAAACTGTGCTTGTTCGCGTGGTCAGGTGCCATTTTTGGCAAATGTTGCATTTTGGAGAAATATTAAGCACTGTCCTCTGTATGCCAACTCGCACAAGGGATTAGGTGCGATTGATAAATGTTGGATTTTCTTCTAAAATTCAACATCGTCTTTTTTCTAATGTTGAATTTTATCTCATAATACAACAATTCACTAGGAACGTGACCCCACCATAAATCAAACCGCACTGCGGTTTACCCCACTTTTGGGGTCAGATTTACCTTATGCTCTTTCTTTATTTTAGGACTTGTCAGATCACCCTAAAAATACGCTTGTTTCGATCGAGCCGTTTTTGAGGTCGGTTGGTTCGCAACTCAAATTTTTCTGATCGTTTGGCTGGTGAAAAACGTTGACGTTTTGACCAGAGTAGTCGCAACTGTTTACCAAAAATCGTCCGGTAACGTGACGCGATTTTAACGCCGTGTGGGTTTGCCAGGCGACAGTTTGTCATCGCTATGAAGGAGGCTTTGAGATGGATAAACAAAACGAAACACGTCGAGTCATGATGACCTTGAGCGATCAGGCAATCGCAAAGTTGGATCACCTTGTAGCTGAAAAGCAACGGGAACTAAATCAAAATCCGGAGCTTGCTAAGTACAACCTAAGGCTCAACAAATCAAATATTTTGGAAGCGTGGCTATCAAAGCAGTGACGTTTTCGTTGGCGTCATATTTTTAAAGGAGGAAAAAAGAATGGCGGAATTGAAAGTGAGAGATTTATCTGAGCAAGATTTGGCGGGTATTGAATCTTCTGCTAAACGTGCTCATCTATCACGAGAAGCCTATCTTCGCGAACTCATTCATCATGACGCAACCGATCACTTACTCAGTGGTGATGTGTCCGATTTGCGCGAACTAACAAGACAAATGGCAATCATCATTGAGCAAAATACGAAAGCCTATCTTGATTTTGTTGACGCGGTTAGGAGGTTGCCTAGTGAGAATTAGAAAAACAGTGACTTTGGATTCCAACCTTGAAGGCTTCGCTAATCCAGAGGACGTTCAAAAATATATGGATCAGAATGATCTTAAAACTTTAAGTGCTGCCCTCAAGTCTTTAATGGATGAACACCATCAACTGAGCCAACAAGTTACGCAGAAACAACAACTAGTCCATGAAATTGTCCAGGGAATTATGGAACAACTCAAACCCACCACAAAGAAAGTCACGATGACTGACCGCAACTTGTTGGTCTTGTTGAAACTGTTTGACGGTGTTGTCGTTCAAAACGGCTGGGACAATTTGCCCATTCCCGATGACACAATGAAGCCAACAACAGTTGCTCGTCAGATTGTCAGTGACCAGATTAAGACCGAGTACATTCGTCAACAAACGACTCAAGTACACCATCGAGGTGGTGGTGCTGATGCCTAGTCGAGTATCACCGGGCATTGTCAATGTGACTGATTTTGTCGCAGCCCATGCCAAGAAGTTTGGCAGCTACATCAACTACATTGATCGAGACGAGGCAATTCGGATTGATCACTTTGACCAACAAAACATTCTGTCAGTTGACGGCTACAACCACTACATGGAGAATCCGAAAAAGTCTTCCGGCATCTTCACTGATCAATACGATCATCTAACACCAACACAACGCGTTCAGTTAAAGAAACAATTCACCGTTGCACAAAAGCATCAGTCAGTCATGTGGCAGTCCGTATTCAGTTTCCGAAATGACTTTCTAGCTGAAAACAATGTCTACAATCCGAAGACCAAACAGTTGGATGAAGCCAAGTTGCGGGACGCTACCCGGGTCGCCATGAACGACTTCACCGGCAAAATGGGTATGACACATTCCGCTATTTGGTCGGCAGCAATTCACCGCAACACAGACAACATTCATATTCATGTTGCCATTGTGGAGCCACAACCTACCCGTGAATGGAAGCGAGTTACGGTCGAAGGTAAGCACGGTGAGACCTATCAGGAATGGCAGCGCAAGGGTTATGTGCCTAAGAAAATATTGAACCATTTCAAAGCTGCCTTTGCTAACGAAATGGTCGATCGCGATCGTTCACTTGCACGGATCAGTGACCTCATTCGTCAACGACTACAACCTGATCAGCGTTCTGTTTGGCGTCATCAGAGCAGCCTAGACTTTGCCGTTAGGTATCAAGAGTTGGTCAAAAGCTTACCCCGTGATCGCCGTCTTTGGAAGTACAACAACAATGCCATGAAGCCCTATCGCGGTCAGTTAGATGCCATGTCGCGAAACTATTTGATGCGTTGCAAACCAGAAGAGTTGGGCGAATTTAAACAACTACTCGCACAAGAAACACGTTTCCGTGAAGCCTTGTATGGCAGTGGCACAAAAGAAGCTAACCGTGCGCAAGACTACACCGATAACAAATTGCATGAACTGTATGCCCGGATGGGCAACAGTATTTTAAAAGATATTTCCGCTTACCGTTCCGAACAAGAAGCTGTTTCTCAAACACATCATCAACCATCAGTAGCCAATCACTTGAATGGCCTACAAAAGATTTTCAACGCCGATATCAAGGGTCAACGATTAGCCAAGCGTGAGTACCAAAGACGCCAGGCTGATCAGGATCGCGAAAAAGACAAGAAGAAGCAGGAACAACAGACGCGCTTTTATTAAC
>NZ_JBSOQX010000029.1:0-25303 GCF_053819265.1 Lacticaseibacillus sp. 30 | reverse complement strand
TGCCGCGAACAGGAACAATATATGCCTATAGTATCAGTGTTTATAACGTTCTTGGTCTCAATTTGGTCTCAATTAAAATTTCTCAAAATAAAGTGCAATTAAAATAACTAGATTATTTGCGCTAAAAGTACCATTTTGAATGTCATAATCGCATTGTTGCAGCGATTTTACAATTCTTCTTGTGTTTTGCAACTATGTAATTTATGCACAAAAATAAGCCCTCCACCCGCGTTAGCGAGCAGAGGGCTGTTGTGATGCAATTAAAATGGGCTGACAGAACCGATGCCAATTTGCAAACGATCGAGTGGCTCGCCAGGCATCCCTGCCCAACCGTCGTACAACGCGATTGACGTGCCATCATCACAGCAAACATCCAACCAGTTTTCCCGCGCCGTTGTTTGTGTGCGGTAATAGGCTTGCTGATACGGCTCACCGGCCGGTGTCAGGTAAATCATCTGCACCTTGTCAATCGTGTGACCGACAATGCCTGCACAGCCATTAACCGTGTCATTTGGATCACCTTTGTAAACCCAGTCGAGCCAGCCATCTTCTAACGTGCTGACGCGATACTGAAGGCCGCCATGATCTACCCGAATGTAAAGCAAGTCGTGTGCGTGGTTTGGAAATCCTGCAAAGCCTTCATCGCCGGCACCAAAATTGGTGACCGGATCTAACCAGCCACCATTCTTGAGCTTAAGGCCGTACTTGACGTTGACCTTTTTGACCGCAGCAGTATTGTTTTGTACTGGTGCGGACGGGGTCGACCCACCTTTGCGCCACACTTCATAATACCGCAGGCCATTGCTGATGGAGTTATTGATGTAGGCCGTCACATCATGCCGCGTGATCGCGGTGTTGGCTTGGCCGCCTGTCCAGTAGTCACACGATTCGAATGTTTCGGCGTCATCGTGAATGATACCAACGTGCCCACCAGCACCACCGCTATATGCCATGCCTGCCGAAGACCAGCTCATCAGGACGATGTCGTCCATGCTGACATCCCAGCCGTTATCTCCGCCACCAGCCCACACATGGATACGTGTGAACCCGTTAGCCGCCAGCTGACTGCCTAAGCTCACAGTGGATGGCAATCCGCTAATGTTATAGCCGGCCTCCTTTAGCGCCTGCGATACGGATCCGCTACAATCGGCTGTCCCATCGGCACCGTTACGAGAGCCATACATACTATAGGTAATCGTGCCGATGTGACGATCGAACCAATCATGAATGCTCATTCGTGTACGCCTCCTCTACCGCTTTGTCGATGTCCTGTTCAGAAGCGTCAAGACCTAGCGACTTCGCTTTCTCGTGAAGCAGAGCCACCGCACGCCGCTTCTTGGACTCGTTAGTCTCGTCCTTGTCCGCAAGCGATAGAACCACTTGCGTTGCAAAAGCTTTTAATTGTTCCATTACTTGACCTCCTGACCTTCTGCTGGTGCTGCAGATACTGACTCTGGCACCGCTGAAGATGCCGGAGCGACAGCTGGTGCCGCAGAACTAGCAGATTCTGAAGCTGCCTGGTCAGCCGCTTTATCCGCTTGCAGCGCCTTAATCTGATCCTCTAGCGCCTTGATCTTAGCCGCCTTAGTGGTAATAATGCCGGAGTAGGTTAATGCTTGCTGGCTATCACTTAACCCTTGGGTGGTTGGATCGACTGCCACTCCGACAATGGTCAACAGTGCAAATACGGCATTGACCACTGCGGTGAGTTCCTTACCCAAGTTGGCAAAGTCCCAGTTGTAACCGAAAACCGCTGCTACCGTTTGAACTACCAACAAAGAAGCTGGCACCAAAGCCAGCCAGAATTTGACGCTTAATAATCGTACTTTCCAATTAATCTTCATGGTTATCTTCTCCTTTAATGCCTACGTTAGCTTCTAATCGAGTGATTCTTACCGAGTGACTGCCAAGCTCGTCATCGTGTGCTTTCAGATGAGCATTCAAGTCTGCCAGCGATTGTTCATGCAGTTTTAGCTGACGATTAATTGTCTCTGAAAGCATTTGAATATCAGAACGCAATGGATCTAAGGCAATCTTTTTGAACAGCCAGCTGCCCGCACTTACACCCACCCCTATGATTGATATGAACTCCGCCCAGTCAGCCATCGTGTATCCAAAAAACGTCACTTTCTCACTTCCTTCCATAAGGATGTAACGGTTAGTTATAGTTGACTCAACTTCCCGATGTTTTGGTGCTATCTGTGCCCTCTTTTTCAGAAGTCAAAGAATCCTCTGTGTCATAAAGCAATTGCTGAAATTCGGCAATGTCAGCTCGAACTTCTTTCTTGTTCGCGTCATAGAGTGCCTGATTCTGAATTGATTGATTGACCGTATTGGCTCCATTTCCTTCTTGGTCAATAGTTGCGTTCAAATAAGCGACCTGAACATCACCAATGGTGGATGTACCTGTGAGACTGATGCTCTTGTTAGTTTTCAATGCCATGATTATTTCTCTCCTTTTTCGAATGCTTCATACAACGCTAAATATGCATCAAGATCGGGTCCGCCTATTTCGTTCTCATCAACGTAGTCACTGATGATTCGCTGAACATCGTCAATGTGATTCACATAGGTACCACCTTCGATTTCGGCCTTCTGCTCAAGCCATTCACCATGAGCCTTGTTGTACTCACGAGCTAGGTCGGGATTCAGCTGAATATTACCGTTCGAATCTGTTTTTGATTCTCCGTTCTCGTCTTTAAGAGCATACTGAGCGACTAAGGCTTGCTCATCCTCACCAGCAGATTTCAAAGTTTGCTTTAACAATTTGATGAACTTGGCAAGCGCCAGAGCATCCCTGCCCTTAACTTTTATTTGTTCAACAAGTCTGTATACGTTAGCAATATTTGCATTTTCAAGTGTGATTTTCATGTTTTCCTCCCAAATTAAAAGCGCCAGCCTATGCCGTCGCTTTGAGTTCATCGATTTCAGTTTTCATTTGTGCCAGCAACGGCAAGAGCGCTGCCGCGATCCGGTCGTACTGGATCCCTTCAAGCTCACCATCTGGCCCACGGACAACCAGATCCTCAAGACCGGCAGCTTCCAAATCCTCAGCAATCAGGCCAAAGTTGGTCTGTGGTAACTCTTTTTGCTCGCCGCTTGCATATCGCTCCATGGCTGCCTTGTCCAGCCAGTGAGCCGTCGGTAACGTCAGCAGCTGCTCAGCCAACTCGGTTGAACGATCGCGCTTAATGTTGACCTTGTACTTGCTGGCAGACGTGCTGCGGACGAGAGCACCATCAGAAGCAACAAATGCGTTTGGAGATGATGAGGTTGTTTTTGACCACGCAGAAGGTATATGCACGTAGTCAGCTTCAATGTTAATGCGTGTTCCTCCACTTCCTTTTCCAGTTACTGCGCCATCGTTGTAGCCAACCATAATAGATGGAACGGTAGACATTCCCAAACCCGTTGAATATAATCCGCCTCCGATGATTCTCACACCACGATTAGCGCCACCTACAACAGTGTCATAGTTTTTTGAAATCGAAATACCACTGAAATCTTTTTGGAAAAGTGGTACCCCACTAAGAAAAGAGTTGTTTTCTCCAGAAACAGAGACGGTTAAAACATCACGGCCTACGATTTCAGCGCCCCTTCCAAGAGTTTGACTTGATCCGACATTATCGATAGTCAAATAAGGTGTCTGATCCGTGTCAAAAGCATAGGGTTGGGTAAATGTCATTGATCCGCCCTTAAGCAAAACACTATTGTTGCTGTCCGTTACTGATATATATTTTTGGTCGACGTTGGTATCAATGTTGTTGTCAGTTGAGTGTATGCGGCCTTTCTGGAACTCAACCATCCCTGTATTCAAATTGATGGCCAAGTTAGCGCCAGAAATCGTGCCAGTCACAATAGCTGAGGCGTTCAGGTTGATCACGTTGACGTTGGCCGCATTCAACGTCCCAGTGGTGATCTTGTCAGCAGACAAACTTGCGATCGCTGCTGAGGGGATGAAGGCATTGCCTGTAAAAACAACTGTTGGTGCATCTAGAACAAGCTTGCCGCTTTGAATCAGAGTGCGGTTGGCTTCCAGATTGATCTGACTAAGCACATCGCCTTTGGACACACGGAGATTAATCGCATCTTGCAGCTGGGTGATCTGGCTGTCAGTGCCTGATTGTACGTCAGGTGTAGCCATGGATCCCAACTCAACTTTTGGTTCGGCAAAACCTAGCATGGCATTGTTGCCATCTATCGACCCGTTGTTATCAACACGCAAATATGCTTCGTCAAAGTCACCTGCGTCAAAGGTGACCGTGTATTTGTCCATTTGTGACGGAGATGGTTTTACGTTGTTAAGGAGCTGTTGAGCACCATCGTTGTCATACCCATCTGGACGTGTACTATTACGCTTGCGTTTGAGCACATAAACATCCATGCCCTTGACATTCCAACTCGCATAAGCCTTGACGCTCATGGTGTAGGTGGCTCCGCGCGTTAGTTTGAATCGATTAGTTCCAGCGTATTTCTCGCCGCTTGATGAATTATTGATGACAAAGTGTGTTTGTCCGTTGTTTGCATAATATGGATGGGCAATCAGATCCAAGTTGCTAACGTCAATCCAACCGAGTTTGCTGACGTCAGTGGGATACATCGAGTTGAGGATCAGATTCGGATTACTTAAGCCACTGATCACGCTCGTCCACTGGTTGGATAATTGTGTTTGCTGGGATTTCAATCCGCTGATCTCATTGGTCGCCGTGGTTTGGAAACCCTGCAAGGTTTGCAGCGCTGCGGTTGTCTGACCTTGATTGTTGGCAACTGTCGCCTGAATCCCATCAACCGTAACCTTCAAGCTAGCCACACGTTCATCTGCATAATCCATTGAGTCTTCAGGCGCCGGTGAGTAAACAGGTACTTGGTCCCCTTCGGCCAGCTCTGCTTCAACAACATATAGATCGGCAGTTTCGTCAGCCTTTTTACCACCATTCATATCAAATCTTAGGAATCCAAATTCTTCATCCTTCAGCGTATGGAATTTGGCAGTGATTCGTCTAGCTTCAGAATTTGAAATCCAGATTGACTCTAGCAACAAGTGAATCTTGTTGTCGTCATAATTGTCGCCATGTGAGCCGGCGTCCGTGTCCTTGCTTCGACCTAAGAAGTAAACAGAGACTGATTTGACGTTAAAATTATGGAAGCCAACGAATTGAACGGTATAATCAGTGTCAGGTTTGACCGCGACAGCGTCAGTCTGCATATGCGCATCGATACCATCACCCGAGTGCAACACAATCATGTTGCTAGCACCATGTTTATAAAAATCGTGGGTTGTCAAACTTACGGAAGTTGTTGGACTTCCCCAAACCGCCTGATGCCAATGGTCTAAATTGGTGATATTTGACGTGTTCCGAATCAGATTTCGATTGCCGAATTTCAAAGCATCAACCTTGCCAGAAATCGAGCTGAACTGGGCATTAAACTGACTGGCAGTCGCCGTGATCTGTCCCTGCGTCCATGACTGTGTTGCATACGGCGTCAGTAAGCCGGTCACATCATTCTTGGTCATCGTCAAAGACAACTTATCATTTGCAAGCTTGAGATCAGCACGCAGTTGATTGACTGACCCATTGATGGTGTTAACGACACTTTGATCGGCTTTAAGTTGCAATCCATCGGCAGTCTGTTGAGCGAGCGTTTGCGCTGTGGTGACTTCGCCCGACAACTTGTTTATGTCCGTCTTGGTCGCCAATGTTGCAATCGTTCCTGCTAAATCATCGGTTTTAGTGACCAATGTAGCCACCGTTGTCTTCTGATCTGTCGCAGTCTCCAAGGCGGAATTTGCGGTCGCCAAGGCGGTTTTCGCATCAGATGCTGCTGACACTGCTTGTGTTGCAAGAGCATTGGCTGAGTCGGCTGCACTCTTAGCCGCCTGTGCAGTCTGATTGCTCATTGAAGCCAACTGTGCGCTACTATTTGCTTTTTCCACAGCATCATTGGCAGCTTGTTTGGCAGCAGCAACATCCGCGATTGCGGTGTCAACCTTCTTCTGAACCTCGGTGCCAAAAGCGTCACCGGTTTCGGCATTCCATTGGCCATCATGAAAGAGCCACATAATTGTCCCCTTGGCAGTCGTTTGATAGTATACGTCACCGGTTTTACCAGCAATATTCAGATCGACCGGCGATTGATCTCCCCAGCCTGTTGAATTCATGCCATTTGTTGCCTTCGCAATCACGACCTTATCAACTAACTCAATCTGTGACTTGATCTCGTTGACCCGGCTACTGAGATTGCTATATGCAACATCTGGCCGCGATGTACTGTCGTACGTCTGTGTTAGATAGCTATGATTTGACGGTTGCCAGGTATATCCAGTCAAACGCGCTCTCACATCAATACCATCAAGCTTGTGCGTGATGGTGACCGTATCGCCTGGCAACACAGTGGTAGTGATGCCTAAATCTTTGTATTCTTCAGTATTCTCAAGCAACGCCACATTCAACTTGTACGTCCACCGGGCCTCATCAATATGACTTTCGGAGAACTCTTTCGCAGCGGCAGCACGAAGTAACTCGTACGCTTCTTGAATCGGAACAGCACCTTCTTGATCACCTGTTGCCTGTGTTTCGTCAATGGCCTTGATGTCCTGATAGGTTTTGGTGCCAATCTTCGGTTTGCGATAATTGCCTAACTTGGGGCTGTCAACATACAACTCAGGTAGTAAAAGACCATTGTAGCCTTCTGGCAGCAGTCGCGTAATGATGCCACTACTGTCCTTGGTCGCTTCGTATCCGGTCAAGTTGTGTGCATATTCAAAATGAACACCACGATCTTCTCCTAGACGAGGGTTGACGCTGAAACTAAAGTCCTGCCAATCAAATTCACCGCCCCAACGGTTGAGGAAGGTGTTGTCATCAGTTCCCATCAGCGCATTGATGATCGACATGCGAACAAGCCGTGCATTGGTTACATTTCCGATTGTTGACAGAACTTTAAAGCCGGTTGGATAGTTGGCAGCGCGCATGATCTGATCAAGTGCGCCCTGACCATCTTTGTCGACAATGTTAGTGTCGGCGATGAAATCATCATTAAGATCCCAGAATACGTGATAAGCAGTGATGCTAAGATGACCCATGGACTTGATCACTTGCGCGATTCGAAAAGCAGCCTTGCCCCCCGGAACTGGCACGCGCACGATATTTTCAGCCACGAGGTCTCCAGCATGTTCGCTAAACATCGGATAATCGAACGTCAAGGTGAACTTCGCGTTGAGCTGCCAAGTGACGATATCATTGCTGATGTCGTCCAAAGCATAGCCGTGGTGACTGAAATCAGTCTGGTCACGCGGATAGAGTTCAATATCGGTACTCATACATAACACCACCTAGGTTGCACTGTGATACTTGTGACGCCGGTCAAAATGACATGATTGACACCTGGCACAAAGAGCGGCCAATCACCCGCTGTCGAGGTTGTGATATCCTTGTCAGCCATGGTCGCCGTGTGTTTAGCACAGTCGAGAGTGGCAGGCGCTGTCAGGCTGTCGATTGAGAACTGGTTCGTGTTCACGGAGATCTTGACTGTTCCGGACCCTGACACGGTGAGCAACGGTTCCGCTGCCACGTTACCGGGGTTCACGATGTCAAAGTTAGCCGTGAACGTCTTTGGATCAGTCATCTGATACTCAAGCGGATCCAAAGTGAAGCTGGGCTTGTAGGAGCCACTGACCTCCACATCGTCTACCGAAAACTCGCCGATCGTGACTGACTTGATGAGCCGATAGAAGTCGGGGTCATCACTCAACACTAGCTTCGACGCGGATTGCAGTAACTGCCGTGTCTTCCGCCATGACTGGTTGAGCGTCTTGAAGTCCACGAGTTTGAGTTCTGGCGACCAGGTGATATCTTTCCAGCCACGCTTCTCAGTCAGCGAGCCACTCAAGCGGCCAGGCACGTCTGTGAACTGCACATCGCGCTGAGCTGCGGGAATGTTTGGCTTCTTGGTAACCAACGTCCCCGGCACAGACTGGGCCAGAGATTGACCGTCCAGAATTAATTCAAACATCTGTTATCAAAGCCTCCTTCCATAGCTAAAGTTTTGAGTTGCATCCTGCTGTTTCAAGTAGTCCGAGGTGTATGGACCGGTGATAGTCGCAAACGTGCGGCCATCCACCTGCAGCGTAATTGGTCCCTGGGATGGCATATGAGCCGCAATAGCTGCACCCATCTTATTCCACGTATCATCGTTCAGTGGAATAACGCCCTCCGGCCCAGCTTCGCCACCAACCTGTGCCCGGCCATTGTTATTGGCAAACATAGTCGGCTGCGTCATAATGCCACCTTGCGCGTACCAGTCAATACCCAAATGAGGGATAGATCCATGCAAAAGATCACCAACAGACCAACCACTGGGTTGGATGCTGAAATGCGGCATTGGAATATGTGGCCAGTGGATACTGAAGTTGAAGAAACCTCGAATGGCATCAATCGCTCCTCGAACGATATCTTTTGCAGTATTGATTGGCCCAGAGATTGCATTTTTGATACTGTTCCAGACGTTAGATGTCACAGAACTAACCGCATTCCAAGCACTTGAAACAGCATTTCTAATACTTCCCACAACATTTGAGATAGTCGATTTAATGCTGTTCCACACATTTGATACTGCACTTTTAACCCCGTTGAAAATGTTTGAAGTAGTCGAGCTAACCGCGTTCCATGCATTAGATACAACTGACTTGACTGCATTTACAACATTTGAAACGACATTCTTGATGTTGTTCCAAATGCTTGAAACAACACTTTTAACCTTGTTGAACACACTAGAGGTAACACTACTAATCGAATTCCACGCACTCCGGATCACATTACCTATGCTGGCTAGGATTGGCCCAAAGAATGATTTAATGCCATTCCAAACATTGGTGATGATACCCTTAATGAAATTCATTGCGGTCGTAATAATGGTCTTCCAGATATTGAGATACGTACCAATAATGACAGCAATAGCGGTAATCGCCACCGTAAAGATTACTTTGATTCCGTTCCATAAAGCAGAAAAGAAGGACTTAATACCGTTCCAAATTGACTTAATGACATTTGCAGCGGCTGTAAAAGCTGGCTTCAAAAAATTGGTAATGGCATTAATCGCAATCGTGAAGATTTGCTTGATACCATTCCACAACTGCTTGAAGAAACTGGTAACGGTACTCCAAACACCCTTGAGCCAAGTGACAATCGCACCCCAGTTCTTGATAACCAAAACGACTGCGGTAATCGCGGCAATTACAGCCGCAATCACTCCGACAATCGGCAGGAGCGTGGCCATAAAAGCTCCCATGCCTGCAGCTCCTAGGCCAGCCCCTGTACCGGCAGCGGTCGCACCAACACCGAGCATTGGCAGAACTGTTGCAACTGCCGTGATGACTGGTGCCATGACACCAAGCGCGACAGTAATCGCACCAAACGCAACAACCAGCGCTTTCACCGGCGCTGGTGCCTTATTGAATGCATCACTGACACCTTTAACAACTGGCAGAAGCCCCTTGATCACAGGCAACAGGGTCTCTTGAATTGTTCCACCAATCTTCCCCATAGTCTGTTCGTATTCTTTTTGACCTTGTTTGGCCTTGTCGACTGGATCCAAGGTCTGCTGAAAAGATTTCGAGACGGTTCCACCAGTGTCTTGGGCTGATTTTTTTAGACCATCAAGTGAAACCTTGCCATCACGGATAGCCTGAGCCATCTGTGGACCTGATTTGGCGCCAAATGTTTGAATTGCAATGTTAAAAGCATCTTGGTCTGTCTTAGCATCTTTGATTCCCTTGAAAGATTGCATCATGACATCGCTGAAAGATTTGTTCTCAGTTTTGGCGGCAGAGAATGCCTTCTGCATGCCCTTGAGCACTGTGGAAGAATCAAT
The DNA here is from genome assembly GCF_053819265.1 of Lacticaseibacillus sp. 30. Taxonomy (NCBI): domain Bacteria; kingdom Bacillati; phylum Bacillota; class Bacilli; order Lactobacillales; family Lactobacillaceae; genus Lacticaseibacillus; species Lacticaseibacillus sp. 30. The sequence continues at coordinate 15,433 of NZ_JBSOQX010000029.1, read as the reverse complement.
CCCCGATTTGCTCCAGGACGCCAGTAGTGGAATTCCCTGCTGAAGACTAATGTGCAATTGTTTGAAGGCTGGGTATGCCTTTGATGCATCTTCTTCAAGGTCGGCAACTGGTACACCTGTCCGCTGAGACGCTGCAGCAAAGGCATCAAGTACGCTAGGAATATCTTTAGCGCTGAGATTGAATCGTGACATGGAATCATGTAATGCGTTGACCGCGTCAGTCCCAGACTGACCTGTGATCTGGCTGAACTTGGCAACGTCTTCGGATGTCTTTTCCAGCTGCGGACCACTCAAATTGAATTGACTAGTAAGCCCTGCCATGGTATTCGACAAATCCATCGATTCCATCTGCGCACCAGATTCGGAGCGTTCAACTTTCTCAAATGACTCACCGAGCTTATTTGCAACGTCTCCAACAGCGCCAGTTTTGCTGGTCAGGTTATCAACAGCATCATCAGTTTGTGTCCATGCTTCCTGCGCCTTTTGGTTAAAATCTTGTAGGCCTTGACCAGCAGATTGAAATCCATTGGCGACAGTCTGCAGCCGTTCAGCAGCTGTGTTCTTAGCAATCTCGTCAAGTTTGGAGCTAGTATCTTGTGACTCCTTACCCAATTTATCCATTTGGTTACCCAAATTGGCCACAGATGTTTCGGCGTCATTCAACTTGACTTTCATCTGTGTTGCCTCAGATGAGTTCTCTCCGTAAGCGGTGACCGTTTCCTTCAACTGTTGCTTCAAGTTATCAACTTTTTGCCGAGACAAGTCCATTTGTTCGGACAGTTGCCGTTGGGCGGCCGCTGTCTTCTGCGACTCGGAAGCATTATCACCTAGTTGGGCATTTTCCAGTTTAGCCGATGAAGACGCGAGCCTAAGCTTAGAATCAAGCTCGCCCTCTTCCTGCTGCAGGTTACTGATATGATCTTTGGCATCGTTAGCTTTGGAACCTTGCTCACTGAGTTGACTGTTAACTTGATCAAGAGCACCTTTCAGGTTATTTTCAACCCGTTGTGCATCCGCAACCTTGCCGACGAGCCGATCAAATGAAGAGCCAGATGTTTCACCACGATCTTGCATCGTCTTCAATTGTTCAGACAGAATTTGCGTTCTTTTAGCAGCAGCTTCGGATTGAATTTGCAATTTCTGCTGTTCAGCAGCCAGTTTCTGAGTCGAACTAGCATTATCATCCATAGACGATATCTGGGCTCGATATTCCTTTGCGGCCGTGTTCATCACGGCGTTGATGTCTTTCACTGTGTTAGCAAACTGTACTTGACCATTCATCTTGAAATCAAGAACAACGTTTTGAGTTTCGTCAGCCATTATTTTCCTCCTTTCTTAATTAGTTAAAAAATGGAATATCGTCCAGTGTGACCTGTTTCCGAATGGGCTTAGGTTTCTCTTTGTAGATACCATCAGGATTATTAATCTCGATATAGATTAGATATTGTTTCAGCCACAGATTCGGCGTTAATTTCATGAATTCTTGAAGCGAGTATCCCATCAGCGCTTTCGCCACATACAAATAAAAGGCCCAGGGGTAATCGTTATCCTCCTGGGCCTCACCTTCCTGTTGTGGCGACTTTATTTTTTTATGTCACTTAGTTGGAAGTTCTGCTCATTTAGAATATCCATTGCCTCTTGAATAACACTAGGAATTTCCGAAAAGGGAATAGCACGGTTCATCTCATCAAAGGTAGTTTCCGTACCTCCACCGACAAGTAAGCCGTAAACAAGCGCCCAAATGAGTTTCATGGTTTTCTGATCGCGATGAATCACTTTCCGTTTGAGCATAAGATTCAAATCCTTCTCGAATGCTTTGTATCCTTGCCCATATGCGGATTCAATAGCGTCAATTGAGGCAAAAGTGAACGCTGCAGGTACCTTTTCACCTTGAATCGTGATGAAATGATTGTCTCGGAGCCTAACTAGATCAGATAGCTTCGCCATATTCCTTTGTCCTCCTAATTAGCAATAATCGTTAATTCCCCGCCTTGTTTGGCAATCGTCTTAACTGCTTGCGGGGTTATGGTTTTGGGGTCATTTTTTCTTTTGCGATCGTTTCAAGCTGTTCTGGAGAAAAAATAACCTGCTTGAAAAAGTCGTCAACAGTCAGGTCAGCACTGTCTCTGGCTGAATTATAGCGTGCGTAGTAAATACTCGAATTGCGCAAACCACCTGCGTTGTAGACGACATCAGGGTTGACTTCCTTGAATGACTCTTCAGAAGTTGCATGGGTTTCATTAACAGCAGGGTTAAGCGTACAAGACGTCAACCAGATGCCATCATGCTGTCCATTGGCCAACCATGTGTCAAAACCAATTGCAAACTCTGGCATTGATTGTGCAAGCGTGGATCCAAACTCGACCCCATGCTTCGCTGCGATGCCTTTCATTGCATCTAGAACTGCAATTGGCATCCCGATGTGGGTGTGTGTCACTTCAATACTGGTTTCTTGCGTGATTGTCCCGAACTTTTTACCGCTGGCATAAATGTCGTTCGACTTTCCGTTCCCTTTGAAGGCAATCTTTTTGATGTTCGGGATCCGGATAACACTTGTATCGAAGACCGGATCAGTAGATGCCGTCTCATTTTGCGTTTTCATAGCGAAAAACATATCGCCAATAGTGAGCTCTAGCTCAATATCGTTTGCTCTGCTTGGTGTATCAGGCATAGCGATTCCTCCTATTTTTTCAATGCATCCATGACCGGTTTGACCATGGTCTGCATAATTGTATTTTTGTTGGCAGCAAAGGTGTTGTGAACATAATTGCGTGCCCTGATTCCTTGATGGTTCTTGGGACTTGTTCCATGCTCCAGAAATAGCCACCAAAATGCATTTCCAAACGTAACCTGGATGTGATCGCCCTTGTCAACAACCTGTAGCTTATCTCTTAACGTCCCATAGGCTTGTGCGAGCGGAGCGTTAGGTTCACTTGGCAACTCGGGCCGGAGCTTGTCAGCAAATTGACTTGCTGCGGCAATAAGCCCTTCTTTCGACACTGAATCATCTACTTTTAGACCACTGAGATACTTGGACATTGTTTCAAAACCGTTGTTATTGACCACCCGCAATCACCTCGATGTACGTGTACAAATCTGTGATAGTTTCATCATTTTCATCGCCCGGAATGCCTCTGAATGATTGAAATGGGACATCATCAAACGTCTTGATGAACGGCAGTAGCTCGTCTTCAACGCCCTTTGTGTACAAAGACACCTGATACTCATTCACGATTAACCGTGTACCAGTGCTTGCTACTAGACGCTGAGTGTTTGTATAGGTGTATATCCAGTACGGATACTTGGCCGTCCGTGGTGCAACGTCTCGATAGACCGCACCCAGTTGCTTGAGTCTGGCCAGAAACTCGTCAAATGTGATCAACATAGTCCAGACTCAACTCCATTCTTTGATTGTCGGGTGTCTCGTAGATTCGTGTGATTTTGTAATCAGTTCCTCGGATCCGGACACGATTCCCACCCTGAGTAATCGACATATCCCGACGAATCAAAATGCGCAAGACGACATCCTGCTTGTTCTGCTGCGCGAGATATTTTTCAGTTGAGGTGATCCCAATGTCGGCGTAATACAAGACCCGCTTGTCTTCCCACGTTTGTTTTGGACGGTCGTGTGCGTCAACGCCGTCCTTAAGTTCCAACAGTGTGGCTATCCACCTGAGTTGGTTCGTTAGATTGACTGTCTGGGTCATCTGTTCTCACCTCCAAGTAGAAGATTGGCTCCAAGGCTTCAAGTGCCGCCGCTAGATCGTCACCAGCAGATCGATTGTCATTCATCACGGTAGCAACCATAAGCTGCAAGTATTTCACGCTATGGCCAACTTTACGCTGGACATACTTGTCGGCTGCGTCCAGATAGAATTGCAACATGGAAGGGTCCATGTCATCTTCCAATCGGATGTGTTGTTTTAATAGATCTAACAAGGTTGGTTCTTCTTCAGATTTCTCGTCAGCCATCTTTGATCACCGCCTATCCTTGATTAGGTGGCGTTGTTGGCACAGTTGCGCCAGGTGCATCAACCGGATCACTGGCCACTGAAGACAGTGTCTTGGTGTTGTCTGTATCGAAAACAACCTGATAGTCACCATCTTTGACGACTGTCCCATCAGCCAAGCCGGTAACGTCAACTTCACCAGTGCCCTTATTGCCGACAGCAACCACCTTGCCTTTTTGGAGTGCCTTTAAGAATTCGGCGCTCCGATCTGGTGTATCAGCCATGTTCTAGCTCCTTTCTACTTTGCTGTTAACTTAACCCCGCCCTTGATTCCTTCAGACTTAACTGATTGCGGGGCTACGCTTTTGGGACTGCTGTGAGCAATGCTGCCCCCTTGGTTGTTAAAAGACCTGCGTCAGCAATTGCATAGGCACCATAGTCAGTGGAACGGCCCTTGACGTGGTCTTCTGTTGCCACTGTAAGTGCCTGGTTAATGTTGACAACGACTGTATCTGTCACATCCGCAATCAGGACGTCCCCATCATTGACACCAGCATCTGGTTTCACAACTAAACCAAGAATGCTACCAACGCCTCCATTGATTGGACTAGCAATAAACAACGGACGACCTTGACCATCAACGATGTTTGCCAATTGATTCCAAATGGTTTTGCTATTTGCATAAACTGCCGCCTTGCCAGCAAAACTAGAGTGGATCTTGGCCATGGTGCTAGTGATATCCTTATATGCGATTTGATCCTTATAAGTGGCAACTTGTGGCGTACCTGTTTCGGCCTTCAATGCAGTCTCAATGCCTAGCGGTGAATGTTCACCATCGCCTTGATGAATCGCAACACCAAGCGCAACACCCAGACGATCCCCAAGCTCTTGAGTCAAGAAACTGATGAAGTCCTCTTCAGACATGCTCTTCATCTTCCAGGACACGGTGGCGACTTTATTCAGCTCGTAACCTTTAAGCACCAATTGACTGAATTTATTTTGCTCATCATCAGCCTGCGTGTTTTCGTCAACCCACTGAGCATCACCAGAAACAATGCCATCGTGCTTGTTGATGGTCAGCGTGCCAGAAACGTTGAATTTCTTGGCATCAGCGAAGGCTGGATATTGTTCTTCTGCGATCTTCCAGATGCCAGCTGCCACAGTGTTAGGAATCAAGGTCGGAGTGTTCCCCGTTTGGTGAGAAAATGGTGCGCCATTAAGGCGTGCGTTTTCCTTATCGAATACAGCCTGCTCTGCAGTATTGAGAGTGTGACCCAAAAGCGTTTTAGCCCATACCTTGTCATAAGTCGGCTGTGTTTTGGCAACAGTGTTCAATTTGGTGTTTTCAAGAGACTTTCCAACACCAACAATGTCGTTGGCTGGTGCTACCTGAGCCAAGGTGATTGGCGCATGGTCATCCAGGGCTGCCAAGTTGGCTTGGTCTTTTGTTTGCTGATCCCACTTTGCGTCCAAATCCTTCACGGACTTCATTGCTTTGTTGGCATCCTCAGACTTCCCCTTATCGATTGCGGTGCGAGCATCGTTCATCAGAGCTTCGCGTTGCTTCAAGTATTCTTCTTTGTTCATGAGGTTATTCCCCTTTCAAATTTAAGAGATTGTATTCTGCATTCAAAAGCGCCATCTGATCATCATCAGACGGCGCTTTTTTTAGTGCTGTTGTGTTTCGGAAGTGTTTCATTTGGTTCAGCGTGGCAAGACTTGGAATCTTATTCAGGCTAGCAGTCATGATCATTTTCCCTGGCTTCTCCGCATTGTCAAACATCATCTTGTCAGCAAACCCTTTTTCAATGGCTGTCTGCGGATCCAGCCAGTAAGTTGAATCCATCAAGTCAAGGATTTCCGTTTGAGATAGACCCGTCTTGGCCATATAGGCATTAGCTATTGCTATGTTTGACTTCTTTAACGAGTCCGCAGCATTCTGCATGTCATGATAGTCACCCATCTGTCCACTGGAGACATTGTGGATCATCATCATCCCTGCAGGTGACACGGCTACGACATCACCCGCCATCGCGATCAAAGATGCAGCGGAATATGCCACACCCACAACGTTCACATTGACCGGTCCTTTATAAGCACGAAGCATGGTGTAAATTTCAGAGCCGGCATCGAGAATTCCTCCACCTGAATTGATCTCAACGGATAAGTCGTCACCATTAGCCTTGTTAATTAGATCAGAGACGCTTTTAGGTGAAGCATAGTCATCGCCAAATAGATCGTAAAGCCATCCGTAATCATTAGTAACGATGTCACCTTTAATCGGTACCACTGTCGTCATTATCATCACCTCCTTCCGTTGGATCAGGGGCACCGTCGCTACCAGTTGCTGAAGGCACTGTCCCTGTATCCTTTCGGAGTAACATCTTGTCGCCATCCGGAACTGGTGACAGATTAAAGAATCCACGCAATTCATTCGGAGTCATCACAGCACGGTCAACTAGTTGGACGAGTGACAGTTTGGTTTGCATGCTTGCGTAGCTCAAATCGCTTGATTCAAACACAATTGAATTACCAAACGAACGTTGCCGTCGGTTGAACAAACGGCTCGTCCATTGCTCAGACATCTGCCTAATCACTGGTTCAATCTGACTTTCGTAGTAACTAATCCACTGGTTTTCAGTGTAGCTACTTTGGACAATTGCCTTGTTGGTATGAAAAATTGAGTAGATTCGATCCACAGTCGCATCCATTTGCTTAGCATTTGGCACAAAATCAGTGGGCTGTAACTGGGTTGCATCGGTCTTAGCATCAACACCAGCTGCACCGATTGAATCCTGATCTTTTTGTGTCTGCAGATACGATGCAACAAAAGCTTTCGTATTCTTCTTGATATCCTCCGGGCGCATAGCAGTATTGAATTTCAACAGCCAGCGAACAGCGGCTGAATTCTTGATGGCAGCTACAATACCTTGGTCAGTGGTCGTAACAATCTCCATAAGTGGTGCCAACGTCGGGCCATTCGATTCGCCAAAGATTTCGTCCTTGTTGAAATCTTTGCGCAGGTGAATCACCTGCGAATATGGAAATGTGTAGGTCTGTGCATTCTGCATGTAGAACTTGAGATAGAGGTTGCCTTGATTGTCTTGAATGGCTTCGACACTGTTAGCCACGATTGGCCAGATTGCTGTTGGCATTCCATTGGCATCATTCTGGACAAAGGCAAAAGCGTTGTTATTCAGTTCAAGCTGCGTGATCATCTTTTCTTGCAGCATCTGGCCGCTCATTAACGGGTTCGGGTCTGATAACAAGAACTGGATATAAACGTCTGGATTGACTGCGATGCTGTCACCGGCACCGGACCGAATGTGCTTGGCCACAGCTTTGCCGATCGTGGTTGCTTTGACCTCAATGGCTGACCTAATGATGTCAGATTCATAGACCTTGCCATTCCAACCAAAAAAGCCGTTACCGTAGTTGGTAACAAGCTTGTATTCCGGTGTGACTGTGACGCCACTATTTTTTCTATGAAAAAGATTGTTCCAAAATGCCAAATAATCACCTCCTTACGGTTAAATCAATGTCTGATATTCTTCTTGGTTGTTCTCAAACACAACATAAGCATCGAGCAAAGAAGCCATCCCATCAATTCGCTTACGCTTATTCCTTCCCTTGTCAGGTTGGATATTTCCATTTCTATCAGTCACAATCGTCGTGTTAGACAGACACCATTTCAAGATCGGATTGTTGTTATAAACAATTCGCTTTGAACGGAGATCTGCACCAAGTGAATGCATGGGACTTGATAATGTCTTCACACCTTGAGGAATTGCATCAAAAGTCTTTTCGCCATATCGGAATTCAAGATCTTTGACGAAGTATGTGGCTGACCAGGCGTCATAACCGCCTTTGAACAGGTAAATGTCATATTCTTGTTCAAGCTCCTCAAACCAGTCCATGATGTCACGATAATAGACTTTATTACCTTGGCTCGTCCTCAACAATCCTTGATCTCGCCACGTGGCATAAGGAATGTTGTCCTCCTGTGCGCGCTGCTCAAGAGTGTCTTCCGGCAGCCAGTACATTTGCTTAACGTAGATGTGATCATCATTAGGTATCTGGAAGATGACAGTTGCACAAGTCAAGTCAGTCGTCTGCGATAAGTCAGCGCCAGCAATGCCATATCGCGGCTTGAGTTTGAGCGTGTCAAACGTGGCCTCGTTATTCAGTTCATCAAAGGTCAGCCACGACTCAGTTGCTGTCTCACGGATATTAAAATCCTTGCAGACTAGGTTTTTAACCAGTCGATGATTTGCCTTGGCTTTTTCGACACGTTCAGCCAATGTGGTCTTGTTTTTGATCGTGCCAAGTCCAGGGTTTGCCTTGACCCAGCATTTCTCATCACGCCATTCCGCACGTTTGTCGAGTTCGTAGATGAAGAACAATGAACGTTCATCCCTGTAACCTTCGGGTTGATCATATCCTGCAATCGTCATCTCAGCGTCGTCGTAGATCTGATCATAAATATCTTCGCGGATCGTGCCAGCGGTGGATGTGATGAAAATCAGTGGTTGATCCCGTGCAGTGATCCCATCGGCCATGATGTTGTAAAGTGGCTCACCGTTCTTCCACTGGTGAATTTCGTCCATCAGGATGCAAGAAGAATTGAGGCCGTCAAGCGTATCGCTGTCAGATGACAGAGGCTTGAAGACGCCGTCGTTGTAATCTTCTGAAGACAGATCAGCCACATGCGTTTTGATTCGCTTAGCCAAAGCCGGAGATTTTCTGACCATGCGCTTGGCTTCATTCCAAATGATCTTCGCCTGATCCTTCTTCGTAGCCACCGCGTACACTTCAGGCCCAGCCTCACCATCAGCAATCTGCATGTACAACCCAACAGCGGAACCGAGCAGCGACTTCCCGTTCTTCTTACCAACAATCAGGACAACCCGCTGATACTTTCGGAAACCCGCACCGTCAACGAATCCAAAGGACGCTGCCAACAGTGCTTTCTCCCAGAGTTCTAGGACAATGTGCTTCCCGCCTGCTGGTCCCTTGCTGTGACGGCAATAGTTCTCGATAAATTCAAGCACGTGATTACCACGACGATTTGAGTAGTACCATTCACTATTGTCATTGTGCATGTCTGCGATGAGCTTCTTGTACGTGCGGTAGATTTTCTTGCCGACAACTTGATCACCACCATTCTGCACAAACGATTGCCAGTATTGAGTAATTGGATCGTAATCAGGTGGATAACTGACATGTCGATCGACACGAATCTTGATCTGAATGTCAGCCATTGCTATTCGCCTCGCTCCTCAACAAAGTCGTCAAAATCGTCGCTCTCTTTGCTGGGATCGGCAGGCATGATTGCGGATTCTCTCGGTAGCAAACTGATTAACTTATCCATCGCGGCAGTGTATCGATTGATCATTGTGTTGTATGATTTCTGGGCGGGATTCTCAACACGCATCGTTTGCTTCCCATTGTGCATGAGAATCGTCGGCCCTTTAGATTTGACTTCATCTTCCAAGATCTGAAGCGTGATGGTCATAAATGCACATCTTTGGATCAAGTTATCGGCCGCTGCCAACTTCTCCGCTGAGATACCGGATAACGTTTGACGCAACCGCTCATATTCGAGCTGAATGGCCACATCCTGCTTTTCAATCGACATTTTCCGGCTCAATTTCGTCATCCCCTTAAATTTGTTATCCCCCCCTCATACGAAAAAACAACCCGTGTATTATTCGTGTGTTGCATGCCGTTCCTTTTTAAGCAGCTGCTTATGGCTTCGTAGGGGGGACCGACTAACTGGTACTAACTGACCATGAGCATCAAACATAACGTCAGAACGAACAGCTGCCGTCTTCTCAAAGTGTTCCTCTTGGTGACAATCGAAGCAAAGATACTCTAAGTTGTTCCAGTTAAGCGTGATGCTTGGGTCATTGATGTTGTCTGCTGTGATGTAGTGCTTGTGGTGGACGATGTAGCCGGGCTTGATGATACCTCGCTTCAAGCAGCGCTCACACAATCCACCGACACTGGCAATGTAGGCGGCACGCGTCTTCTTCCACTCTTTACTGTGATAGAAAGGCTCACTGATCTCTCGTGGTACCATGGCCATCGTATCCACCTCCCAATGACATAGTAAAAGGACAACCGTTTGGCTGTCCTTCCATCAATCATATTGTTAATATAACTAGCTTGTCGGCCGTCTCGCGTCTGGTAAAGCCTTCAGAGGCGAGCTTCCTAATGTCACCGATCTGTTCATCTGTCCATTGCATCTACTCGCCTCCTGAAATATAATGACCGTGAGCAGTTTAGCGATTCTGCTCAGCTCCCTCATAAAGAACTTCCCGAGTTCTTAAGCCCTCGGATTCGGCCCCGAGAGCTTTTTTGTTGCTTAAAAAATTTCGATGAGTTAGAATTAAATTGTTCCCAATATATACTCATTTTCACTCCTCGGTACTACCCTAATCTTCTAGCTTTCGGCCCCCAACCGAGGGCTTTTTTAGTATCTTCTATAAGGAATGTGCTATTATGTACGCGTGAGCACTAGCTGTCCTTCTCCAAGTCACTTGCTACTGTTCACACATATGTTTCGTTTTTTCATCCTTTTGGCCCTTGGACTGGTCTCTGAGGGCTTTTTTGTTGCATAAAAATAGCACCTCACCGTTTGGCGGAGTGCTCGGGTAAATAAAAAGACGCCGTGGCGTCTAAACTAAAAGTTAAACATAAATAAATGACTGTGGAGCAGCTTTTACATTTGGAAAAAGTTCTTGGATTTTTTGGGGAATTTCGTATTCTCGATAATCCCCGATTTCAATGGCATAAGCTATTTCTCGCCCATCGAAGTATTTCTCGAAAAAATCGTGTGAAATCCCAGAAAACTTTGAAGTCCTATTCCAAAGCTTCTCTGGTGCATCTTGGATAATCCCTTTAACTTCAAATTCTCCGACAATTCTTCCACAGGGTTCAGTAGAATAAACAATAACCTTATCAATCCGTCTTCGAAAAATCCCTTTTCTATATTCGAATAACTTTCTACCACGACGAATCTCCTCCACATACTCTGGTTTAATTGATAATAAAGCGTCCATTTACTTCACCAATCCTTAATAGCTTTTCAAATTGCTGGCCGTTCATTTCGACAATATTAAACCGTTTTTCCCTCATGGATTCGTCAATAATTCCCTTGCCAAATAAGTCATGCCTAGTAATCCTTTTTTCAAGCGGAACGTTAAACAAGAAACTAATCACATACCGATATTTTTTTGACTCCCAGAAGTCAGTCAATTCTTGGATTGAAAACACCGATCCTCTTGAGGTATATTCCAAAAAAGCTTTTTTGTCGGGAAAACTAAAAATATTTCTAATTTCGTCAACAACACAAACAGAAGTGGCAACTGCATTATACTCTGCCTTTTTGCCACTTTCCCTTGTCCTATACAAGACTAACTTGTCGCCATGCTTGAGTTCACCTACTCCATTCATGCTAGTGAGGTACGTCTTCATCACACTATTTGCAGGCGAAACATCCTCTCTAACAAATTGTCTTTCCGTGTATAGTTTGGATTCTGGAACCATCCGAGTATGAAACTCTGGAAAAACTGGAAGAAAAAACTTATGCCCTGAAAAGTCAAACTTTGGAAAATCTTTGTAAATATCTCCAGTTGCCTTTTGTGTTCGTAGTAGTACAATTTCTGTTTTTGAACCACTTCGTTTCTTGCCAACTTCTTCAAAGCCAAACTTTTGAAACAATTTTCGTAATTGCACAGTGTCTGGAAACATTGTCACGTAAACATCATCAAATCCATCAATAATGAATTTACGTAAAATGATAGCCATAAATCGAATCCCCGTTGCAGCTCGGTGTGCATTTATTTTAAATGTTCCAACTTTTAGATGCTTGCCATTTCCCAATGTCGGTTCAACATCCAGAACTTCCCCATCTTCCTCTTTCAGATATAGAAAAGCATTAATGTTGCCAGACTGTTCGACTGAAACGTAAGCTTTTTCCCCTTCACGAGCCTTTTTAGCAAACCATTGATCAAACCCCCGATAATTTGCTCGCAGTGAATCAAAGAACTCATCCGACAAATCCACATCACTGAACAATTTCTTAGACAAATAATCGCCATTCATTTTATCACCTCAAAAAAATAGTACTCCAGCATGAACTGGAATACTACATTGAGGTGATAATTAAGGCACGAGAGTTGGATTCGAACCAACGGTTAATGACGTAGTTAAATGCGGCCGCATTCCTCCATAATCGTCATTCAGGGCAGGTGCTGTGTTTTAGACCACTCAGCCATCTCGTGCAACGCAACCGCCGGGATTCGAACCCGATAAACTTGCCCGTGCACTTGGGTAGTTGTCCTATGGAGCCGTTAGGCCTTCGGTTGCTCCTGTTTCCGCTATCCGAGGCGATGGTTTCTGAGCCCTCGGTTTCGGTGGTTCCCACATTGCCTTGAAGTGCAAGGCATGTGACCACGCTTTATACTCGCCCACTAGTCCGTGCTAGCAAACACGCTGGGCTTTACCGGTAATATCGCTGGTCGGGATTTGCACCCGACATGGGCCATTGCCAGCCCCTCTAACTATGCGCATGTACTGGTTGGCGTCTACCTATTCCGCCACAGCGATGTCAACGATGGTTGAGGCGTACAATCAGCACGCTTACTACATGGACGTATGTAGCTCTTCTCCATCATTTTCGCATTATTTTTCGGATACGCGCATCCATCATAGCCCTTTAATTTGCTCGCTCGCCCAGTGTCAGATGGGGTCATCGCAAGCTGTGTCCGGTCTCTAAACTGGACAATGTGGCATGCGGGAATCGAGCCCGCCTGACTATCTCAGTCAGTCCATTTGCCACGCCTTGCCACAGCTTTATCATCACCATGGCTCGGAGGAAAAACGCGATTCTTAGGTTTCTCACCTTTGGCACAATACCATCATATGACGGAAATACGGTCGGTTGTTCCCAACTTATTCCCAACATTTTCCCACCTAGGTTTTGTGGGGTTGCTCAACTAGCTCACACCAATCAGCAAATGCTAATAGTGCTTCCTTGAAGTCTCTATAATAAGCAGATTTGCTCAAATGTAGTTCCTCAGCTATCAGCCACCATGGCTTACGTTGATCTAGGGAAACAAGGTAGGTTTCGGTTAAAATAATTCTGTATTTTTCTAACTCGACTGATCTAATAGCTTTTTCACAGCAAGCTACATATCGAAGCTCGTCAGCGTGCGATACGAGCTTTTCCTCGGCTTTGTTGCCATAGCTAGGTGACTTGGGAATGCCGTCCATCACGGGGCTTCTGAGCGCTATTGTGGTGCGTTGAGCGAGCCGCTTATGATGCCAGTAGTTACCCAAGACCTCTTTGGCGTTTTCAATCGTTTTGTCATGATCAATTGGGCTAAAATATCTTGTTGCTCGCACCACTGCGTCCACTCCTTATGGTATAATAAAATTTGTAAAAGTTTGGGGGATAAGCGTGCCGTAATGGTGCGCTTTTGTTTTTTTGTGATACACTTGATGTTCAAATAATTCGGGTTGATAGACTGAGTCGTCCTGTTAATCCGGGGCGACTTTTGCTATACTGCTCGCGGAGGCCTACTCCTTTTAAATGATTCCATTTGCTATCAATCACGTGTACGTTTGGCCTCCGGCGCGTCCCTCATCAGGCGCGCTTTTTTATTTGCTTTCAGAAGGCCGAATGAGTTCCCATGGATCAATCCCAGCTCCATATGCGATTTTGTCCAAAGTGGTGAGTGAAACACTACCCTTCCCAGAGATTACATATTCAAGCGTGGTGATAGGTATTCCAATCTCTTTCGCATATTTGGCTTGTGTCATGTTCAGATCGTATATATTCTTTCTAAGATTTTCGGCCAATGCTCGTTTGCTGTCCAAATCATTCACCTCCTTCTGAACTTAATCTCTCGTTTCATCTCGCACCTCCCGAAGCACGACAACCTTACCGCCCCAATCATGTGCAGTTTTGTATGGGTCGATTTCTCTATTTTCTCCGTACCACGTTATTGCCCCTGACAGCTTTGATGTCTGGTTCTTTCCATCCCATGCGGAATCGCAAAGGTATTTGCCACTGGGCATACGGATAACCTTTATTTCTATTCGTTTCATTTCTCCGCCTCTTTCATGAATATGAGCCAATGTGTCTTGCTACGTTTGTCACCAAACAATGGTCGATAGGTAATTTCATGCAACACATCTGCTAGTTTGATTTGGTCATCATTCCATTTAAAAATCAAAGTGCCATAAGGTTTCAAAACTCGCATTGCCTCACTGAATCCCCGCCGAATTTGGTTTGGTCAAAGATCATCAAGCGTGCCATATTTTGCTGCCAACCAACTGCCTTCGCCAGCATGCTTTAAATGTGGTGGGTCAAAGACAACAAGGTGAAAGGTGTTGTCTGAGAATGGCAACGGTTCCTTAGTCCAGTCCAATTGAATATCAGGATCAATCCATATCTGACGTTCACCGTCCTTGGCATTACAATCAGGCACGCTGTGAAACTCATCGCGTTTATCGACAAAAATTGCACGAGGGTCAGCTTTATTCCACCAGAACATGCGGCTTCCGGCCGTCATATCAAGAATCGGTTTTATTTCTCCGTCAAACAAGTAAACTACCCCTTTTCGAATATCAGTGCTATAACCATTAGTGGTAAGAAAAGTATTACTAACATTTCTATTTAAACTTTAAGGAGATAACATTGGCAATGTATAATTTATTTAATAAAGCAACTACTGCAGATGAATTTTTCAACTTATCAAAAGAAATTCTTACGAAATCGCTTAATTCCAATAAATATTCGTCTGTTGCTAATGGTTTAGACTATTTGATTTATGACTCAAATGAAACTGTTGAGCACCTTCCCTTTGTAGTTGATAAAAGTTCAGTCAATGTTTGTCCCGATTTTTACAAGCAATTGAATCGAATTGTCGGGAAAGATACCAACTTTGCTTATTTGTGCGAAATGGCTGCTCCTAAGCAAAAGGAAATATTAGATTTAATTAAGAAAAATGCATCTGAAGATTTCATTAAGAACAATAACAACCTGAGAGGCAATTCTGTCTCAGTATGGATTTTTCGCATTCCTTTTCCATTTAATACCAGTAATGCTTCTTTTTATATTGAATTTAATGTATAAATTTTCTTCTACTCAATCGCCTCCTCAAAATAGCTTTCCGTCTCGTGACTCTAATTCCTTGATAACTCCAAATGTCCTTAAACAGTCGTCCAGTGCGTTGTGATCACGGTTTGCTGATATGCCCATAACATTCGCCAGTCCTTGCAGCGGGGGCGTAGCATTAAAGCTATACTGCTTTTCAACGACGTCTGCGATGTCGATAAACTTCCAGTTCTTGGGGATACCATGTGACCCCTGTTTAAACGTTTCTCTGATACGTTCTGCGTCACCTTCAATCGACCAGCCCACAATGTCAGTCGTAGTTCTCATCCAGGCAACGTAGTCACGCACTGTCTGT
>NZ_JBSOQX010000028.1:0-30560 GCF_053819265.1 Lacticaseibacillus sp. 30 | reverse complement strand
TAGAGCCTAAAAACAGCCGCTTATCTTCTGGCATCAAGTCAGAGAATGAGCGGCTGTTTGCATTTTGTTGTTCGTCCCGGAAAATCGAGAATAAGCAAGGTTGCATTAAAAACAGTTGTTATTACAAACCGTTTTGCTGAATAACCTGCTGATACCAATAAAACGACTGCTTTCGATAGCGCGCCAAAGTACCGCTACCGTCATCATGTTTATCAACGAAGATATACCCATATCGTTTCGCCATTTCACCTGTGCTGGCAGAGACGAGATCAATGGGTGCCCACGAGGTATAGCCGATAAGATCAACGCCATCTTGAATCGCATCTGCCATGGCGGCTATGTGGGCTTGCAAGTAGTTGATACGTTCGGTGTCTTCGACGGTTTTACTGCCGTCTTTTTCGATCAGATCGTCACGTGTCCCGAAGCCGTTTTCGACGACCATTAATGGTACATGGTAACGATCATATATTTGATTGAGTGCTGTGCGCAGGCCACGTGGATCAATTTCCCAGCCCCAGTCGCTACGATCAAGATAGGGGTTTTTGACGCCGCTGAAGAAGTTGCCGCCTGCTTGCTCGCCTTCACCCGTGGTGGTCATGGTGCTGGATTGGTAGTAAGAGAAGGTGTAGAAATCAACGGTGCCGGCCGCAAGAATCGTCTCATCGTCAGCGCCGATATCTAGCTGGATGTCGTGATCACGCCAATAGCGCTTGGCAAAGTAGGCGTAGCGGCCTTTTACCTGTACGTCGCCACAGTAGAAGTTATTAAATTCTGTCGCGGTTTGGACGAGCGCAATGTCAGTGGGTTTGCTGGTTGATGGGTACAACATGCGATAAGCCAGCATGCAGCCAATTTTCAAGCTTGCATCGAGCTCGTGGGCAAACTTGGTCACTAAGGCACTGGCGACGAATTGGTGGTGTAGTGCTTGCAGGCGCAGCTGTTCGGAGTCGACATCTGGACTGATGAAGCGATCAGAATCGTCCACATACATACCGCCTGCCAGATAGGCACCCATGGGACGAGTGAGCATGTTAATTTCGTTGAAGGTTAGCCAGTATTTGACGTCTTGGTGATAGCGGTTGATGATGACTTTGGCAAACCGGACGTAAGCGGCAATCATATCGCGAGCCGCCCAGCCATTGAAGGCCTTTGTTAAGCCGATTGGCGATTCGAAGTGGGAAATCGTAATCAAAGGTTCGATGTTGTAGCGTTTGAGTTCCGCAATGATTTGATCATAGAAGGCCAGACCAGCTTCATTTGGCTCGGTTTCCAATCCGGTTGGGAAAATACGCGTCCACGCGATGGAGAACCGATAGAGCTTGAAGCCCATTTCGGCAAACAAGGCGATGTCTTCTTTGAAGCGGTGAAAATGATCAATAGCTTCATGACTTGGGTAAAAGGCATCAGGGACTAACTCACGGGTCGTTTTACGCGGCGTGTTGACGTTGCCGCCTAGTAGCAGGTCGCTGGTTGAGAGCCCTTTGCCGTCAGTTTGGTAGGCGCCTTCAAGTTGATTAGCGGCAGTAGCGCCGCCCCAGAGAAAATTTTCGGGGAATTGTTGGTTTGTCATAATTTTTCTCCTTAACGCGTTCACTGGCTCAGATGCCTGCACATAAGGTGGCTTCTGACCACGGCTGTTCACGCTCTGTCTTACGCTTCTGAAACGGCTTGGGTGACGCTTAACAAGTGGTCGTCAGTCGTCACAGTCGCTTTTTCTTGAATGGTAATCCGGTCAACTGGCGTATTTAGCAACAACACCATAACCGTTGGATCGAAGCCTTCCTGTTCGATCAGTTTCAGATCAATTTGAATCAGCGGTTCGCCAGCGGTGACGTGTTGGTCTGCCTTGACGAGCGTTTTAAAGCCGCGACCGTTCATTTTAACGGTATTGATCCCAACATGAATCAAAATTTCCTGGCCAGTGGCCGTGGTGAGGCCGATGGCGTGGCCGGTGGGATAGGTCATGGTCACGACAGCATCCACTGGGGCCACGATGAGGTCGTCTTCCGGAGCAATTGCAACGCCATGGCCGAGGGAGCCGGAAGCAAAAACATCATCATTGACATCTTTGAGGGGAATCAGTTTTCCAGTAACCACACTTTTCAGGTTTTGGCACTTGATGGCTGGCTCGTTCGTGTCGGCAGGGGTCTTTTTCTCGACAATGGCAAAGAGATAGGTTGAGACAAAGGTTAGACCGAACGCAATGGCAACAGTGAAAAGCGCGTTGCGGAAGTTGGCGGGATTATTGCCGATAAAAACTGGCAAGGTGAAAATACCGGGTGAGCCAAACGAGTAGCGCACGAGACCAGTGAGTCCGGCGAAAAGGCCAGCCAAGCCGCCTGAGACCATGACACAGGTTAAAGCCCGTTTGTATTTCAAGGTGACCCCATAAAGCGCCGGTTCGGTGATCCCTGACAAGGCGGTCACACTGGCAGAAAGCGCGATCTGGCGGCCACGTGCCTGCTTTTCACGGAAGGCGATGGCGGCTGCAGCACCGGCTTGGGCAATATTGCTGGCGAGCATGCCGGGGCCCATGATGGTTTCGCTGCCGAATCTGGTGATTGACAGCGTCGCTAGCGGCAACAAGGAAACGTGCATCCCGACCATGACGAGCAGCGGGGTGAAGGCACCGACAACGGTTGGTACCAGCCATGGGGTGTGTTGGTTAATGAAGGTGACGGCAGTGTAGAGGCCATCTCCTAGCAAGCTACCGATCGGGCCAATGACAATTAAGGCGACGGGGGCCGTTATCAGTGCGACTAATAATGGTTTGAGCATGGTTTTGATAATGGTCGGTGCGATTTTTTCGGCGAATCGTTCGACATAGCTCATGAACCAGACGATCAGAATGATGGGGATGACGCTGCCACCGTATGAAGCGAGGCGGATTGGTGCACCAAACAAGGCGATGGGTTTGCCGGCTGCGACCATCGCGGTGAAGTTCGGGTGTAGCAGGACGCCGGCCATCATCATGGCTAAGTAAGTATTGGTGTTGAATTTTTTGGCGGCACTGACGGCGAGCATGAATGGCAGAAAGTAAAAGGCAGCGTCGGCCATGAAGCTCAAGGTTAAGTAGGGAACACCTTTAGGATCAAGGCCGAACAAGGCGAGAATCGCGATCACGACTTTGAACATGCCGCCTGCGATCAAGACAGTGATAATTGGTGCCATGATGCTGACAATGGCATTCAGGACCCGTTTTAAAATGTTCTTTTCATGATCCGCGCTGGGTTTGGTGCCATCACCGGCTTCGCGGATGTGATAGTTTTTGGTAATTTCGGCATAATATTTAGTCACATTGGCACCGATGACGACCTGTGATTCGTCGCCTGAGTTCACGGCACTCAGCACTTCAGGCATTTGCTCAAGTCGCTGAATATCGAACTGGGTTTTATCAGCCAGTGTGAACCGCAATCGTGTCGCACAATGATTGAGCGTTTTGACATTTTTGGCACCACCCACCGCTGCCATGATACGATCGGTGATTTTTTGATGGTCAGACATGTTGTGTTCCTCCTCGGATAGTGAGCGCGAGCCAGCGCGGTTGCTGCGCTGGGGGGCGCGTTATGGTTGGGGTAAGGCATGAGATGACTAGTTAGTTAAAACCCGGTGGATATGAATAATGAGATAAGCCAACTCTTCCTTAGTCGGTTCTTTTTCGTAGATAGCAATAATGGCTTTTTGAACTTTAAGTGCGATTTTGGCCGCTTCCGGATACACAGTGTAGACACTTGTGAGTAGTTGGCCATCATCAGCGAGCATGGTATCACCAAGGTAACGCTCAGCAAAGAATTTCATATGGGTGACAAAACGTTCGTAATTCAAACTCGTCGTGTCAATCGTGCCACCAGTCAGCGCACGCACCGCCTGCAAGACGTTGTCAACAAGCTGGGTCACTTCCAAAATATTCGCTTTACCGGCCGCGGCTGGTGTTGCATTGATGATGTGGAAGGCAATGTTAGCCGCTTCTTCCCGTGGGAGTGCCAATTGCAAGGTCGCTTCGACAACCGTCAGCCCATATTCGCCAATGGCAAACATTTCGGGGTAGTAGGTTTTCATTTCCCAGTAAATCCGATTACCCAGTGATTGCTTGCTGTGATAGCGCTGAACTGAAAAAGCCAGATGATCTGTTAAGGCGTAGTAGATACTGGGAAGAAGGGACAGCTGCAGTTGCTGCTCAGCATACGTCACAATCTGTGAGGTAATGCTGATGTAAACAGGTGGTATGTTATTGAGCGATTGGATCATTTCGCTTTTGCGACTGTCATCCAGCGGCATGAATTTTTTGAAGATCGCGTTGTCGGGAAGACAGGCGTTCACTTTTTGCCGATAGCCAATGCCCTTGCCAAACGCGATATACTCGTGGCCGTCCTGTTCAGCGAGGACGACATTGACATTGAGCACTTTTTTGATGCGAAACATCGGACACCCCTTTCATAAGTCGTTCGTGTGATGCTTGCGGGCCGCCACTTACCGCAAGTTTTGCAAAGGACGCGTGCCAGTTGTTGCGAAGCGCGTGTTTGGTGGCACAAAAAAGCAGGCAGACTGAAGAAAATCGTTTGCGATGAAACGATAATCCAAGTCTTGCCTGCATAAGCAGTAACATGCGCTTGTGATGCGTTATCTGGTCAATGTATTTTAGCATGATGACTATAGAAAACGCAACCATTTCGATGAATGAAAGCACATATTTTTATTATTTTATCTGATAATCATTAATATTTTGATTCAGGAAAGATTATAAATATGAATGTGATTATATTAAAGACTGGTTCAGCATGTTTGGGGCTGAATGATCGCTTAAGAACGCTTTCGAACAAAATTGTTACCCTTTGAAAAATTGAGCTTTTTTGTCAGTAGTCGGAATTTAAGATCCCAGTGCCAAGGCGGAGCAATCGTAGGCCAGATGGGGCTCAGCCGTGCAAACAACACAGCGAGGGTCTTTGGCGCTGATGTTGTTAGGCGACTTTGAGATCGCGGTTTTTGCGAGCTCAAAGCGCTGTCTCCGCTCTAGCTCCGCGTTGCCAGCCCCATCTGGCCGGAGATGGCGGAGTTTGGCACGGCAGTGAATTGATTAGCACAGTTTGTTATTGCCACATTTTCCGAAAGCGAGCGGGCCAGTTAACTAGAATGGCATGTTTCCCGTTTCGCGGCCAGTATTCAAGGAAAGCGAGGGCAATTAAGCCGATTAACCCAAGGCTTGTCACGGTCCAGCCAGCTTTGATCCCAGGGGTGTGATAACTCAAGGTGAATTTCAGGTTTGTTGAAGGGACTTTGAGTCCGATGAAGCCGCGATAGTTTTGGATTTTCACTTGCTTGTTATCAACTTGCCAGCCTTTTTCATAGGGGATGGTTAACATGATGTAGCCGCTGTTGTTTTGACGGGTGGTTAAAGTGACGCTGCCGTTTTTGACGACTTGTTTAGGCGCGTGTTGTTTTGCCGCCGCAACCGCCTGTTCGAATGGTTGGCGATTGAGGGTATATAAAGCAAAATGATCGAGATCAATCTGATCAATGTTGCGGTTGAACGTTAAGGTGACAGTTGTCGGTTTTTCCGCGTCAATAGGTAATGAGACCGTTTTGCTGCCATTGTCAGGATCGTTTTTGAGCGGCACATTATTGATGCTGATGGCCATGTTTTTGCGCATGTTTTCACCCATGACCAAGTAACGCTGCTCGGTACTCGGGTTGACATTTAAGGTAATCGTCGCGCCGAGCTTTTTATCCTTTTTGGTGGCAATGGCATTGGTCAAGGTGGTCAGCGGCTTCACGTTGTCAACGGTGATGCCGGAGAAATCGGTGGTTGTGAAAATTGCGCCGATTGTTTCCGGTGTGAAGGTGCTGAAGTAGGCATTTTGTTGAAGCACGGGATTAGCTTGTACCTGTGTCGGTACTTTTCGATAAATCTGGGTGGCCACAGGGAGCGCATCAGGATTTTGGTAAATATTGAAATAATCGTTATGACCGATCAACTTGTATGCCGGTAAATCATAACGGGGGTTGTCAATGATTCGAGAAGAAATCTGCTGGTATTCAGGCGTTGTCGTTTTCGTGCTTTGCGTATTGACCAGCAACAGTTGCCGGACACCGAGCAGGCTTTCGAGCGGCCAAGTCAGGTCGTTATTTTTCACGCGGCCGGCTGAGCCAATGGCACCGACATTGGTTAACGCATTGATCGTGCTAGTGTTGAGGACGGATGAGAAGGTGCTAATGCCGTTAAAATTGTACTGATAAGGATCGTCCATGGAACGCTGGGTATCACTGTTTACCCGGTAAAAAGTATTTGGCGCCAGTGTTTTCGCTTCGGTGTAAGCTGCATTAAGCGCCTTGCTTGTAACGGTGAAGTCTGCTTTTGAGATGAAACTGATGGCTTTGAGACTCGCGTATGCATTGGCGCCCATATCTAGCACCAGCAAGGTTAGGAGACCGCCAACCACCCATTTTTGTGGGAACAGGTGATGCGCCCAACTATACAGTAAGATGGCCGCGACTAAGAGTAAGACGCCGCCGAGGACGAGGTTGGTCAAGGTGACATACTTGTGACTGCCCATGCGCCAAGCCGTTGGGATGAAGACGCCCCCGCCGACAACCACGCTGGCGATGATCATTCGTAGACGTGAGACTGACGGCAGGTTGGCGAGACCGCGTAAACCGAGCAATAACAACCAAAAAATGACAATAAAAGAATGCCGATAAAGGTACCAAACCGGCGCGCGAAAACCTTGCCACATGATGACAAGCGGGTTGAGCCAAATGGACAGCATCAGAATCACAGTCATCACGCCGGAAATCAAACGCTCGCGAACCGAGATTGCTGGAGCTAAGAAGTAAAAGACAGCGCCTAAGAGGGCGATCATGCCCATGTATAAATTGGGTAGGCCATTTGATAACTGCGCAAAGTTGAAACTGCCAGGAATCAATTTTGACGGCAGATCGATCAGCGAGAAAAGCGGTTTAATGGTGAAATCTGCACCAGCACTGGAAAGACGTGAGGCACTTAAGGCCAAATAAGTGGGGATCAAGACGATGGCGCCGATCATACCGCTCAGTAACGACCCGCCGACGAAAAGCGCGATTTTGCGCAGCAGTTGAGGCTGATGGTGACTCGCCCATTGCCAGCAGAAATACAGCGCCGAGAAAATGGCGACCATGAAACCAATATAATAGTTCGTGATGAAGCTTAGGCTTAATGGCACAACATAGGGGATGAGCCGGTGTTCTTCAAAGAGGCGGTCAATGCCTAAAATCACGAGCGGCAATAAAATCACGCCGTCCATCCACATGATATTCAGAAAGTTGGCAATCAGGAAGCCGGAAAGGCCGTAACTGACGCTGAAGACCAAGGTGTACCAGTTTTTGCCATAGCGATGGCTGGCCAATACCTGCGCAGCAAGTGCCGCGGTGCTGTACTTAAGCGCGGTCACAAACAGCATGGCCACGGGAATGGCTTGGCGCGATACAAGCACGAAGATCAAGTTGAAAGGACTTAACAGGTAATAGGTCCAATTTGCATACATGCCGCCGCCAAGACTGTTGGAGAAAGAATAAGCTTTGCCAGCTGTGCCCATTAAGGCGTGTTTCAGATAAGTAAAGAAATCAACATATTGAACGGCTGAATCGTTTGCCAAAATAGATGACGAGCCAAAAGGCACCATTTTTAACGCGGCGAAAACGATCAGACTGATGGTGAAGGTCATGCTGAAACTGATGAGCAATAATGGCCATGTTCGATGCTTTTTAAATCGCGACATATAGAGAGGGACTCCTTCGAAAATTCGGTAGGGTCAAAAGTTAATAAACAATATGATAGCAGAAAAAATGACTGACTTAAAAATAAGCAAGTCTTGAATATTAACTTAATCATAACGCGTCTTTGAACTGAAAAGTGACCGGAAGCGCAATGAAAGCGCTGTGGCTGCTATTTTAAAAAAACGTAGCAATTGGTGATACTTGTGACATCAGGTCGTGTGGTCAAAGGGATGAAAATAATCTTTTCCGGTAAGACAAACAGCATCGGGGAACGGTACAATAGAATGAAAGTTATTTTGGGAGGACGGTTTATGCACGCACAGACATCATCAGCAAAGCTGAAGACATTCATGACACAAAATGCTGTCTGGCTGTTGCCGATTTTGGCGATGGTCTTGGTTTTGCTCGTACAGTGGCCGCAGCTGCATCTACCCTATATCTTTCATCAAGACGATACGATGCCACAGCTGCGGCGGTTGGAAAGCTATGTGACCAGTGTGCGGCACGGCCAGTATTTTCCCAAGGTTTTTCCTGAGGCAGTCCGCAACTTTGGCTATGCTTTTGACGCGTACTATCCTTCATTAATGTTGTTGCCATATGTGTGGCTACGGCTGATGGGGATGGGGGTGGTCGGTGCGTATGATGGTTATCAGGCCCTCATTCTCATCGTCACAGTATTGGCTGCCTACGCTAGTTTCTTGAAAATTCGGCGAAAACCGCTGGCGGCGTTTGTTTTCAGCATGGTGTATACGACTGCGGTCTACCGGGCCTTAGACGCCTTTGTGCGGGGGGCCTTGGGTGAAAATCTGGCCTTCATTTTCCTGCCGATCATCGCCGCGGGCATGTATGAGCTTTACGTCAAACGAACCGATAACTGGTTTTTACTGGCGTTTGGTGTGACCGGTCTGATGTATGCGCATATGTTGTCGCTGGTTATGGTGCTGGAATTTTTGGTTGGCGGCTTTCTCGTGTTGGTTGGCATGCGGCGCGTGACTTGGCGAATGGTCAAGTACACGATACTGGCAGCGATCAGTACGCTGCTGATGGGACTGGGCAGCTACTTGCCGATGATTGAGATGTCCAGTCATATTGCGTTGAAGTTAAGCGAGTCTGCGACGATCTGGCCGAACTTCATCCTCTATAGTTTGGGTGATCTTTTTGAGAACTCCCTGAGTATGTATGCCTCAACCAGTAATATGCAGAATGTCGGCCAAGCCTTTCGACCTGGCATGGGCATTTTCATGTTAATGACAGCCATTGTGCTGGTGATTCGTTGGCGGAAATTGAATCAAGCGGTTAAGGTAGTTACTGGCTTAGGGCTGTTGACGATCTTTCTAAGCACCAATTTGTTCCCGTGGTCGTTGTTTAGCAAAACGATCTTCGGTGTCATCCAATTTCCTTGGCGATACTTGGAGCTGACGACTTTATTTCTTAGTCTGGCAATTGGGTTGATCGTGGCGGATCGTCCAGCCTCATCACATATTGCTTGGGAGCTGGTGCTGGCAACCTGCATCGTCGGTTTCAGTTATGCCGTGAATATCAATGCGACGATGCTTAATGCCAACATTTATCGCATCACCGATGAGAATGCACCGGCTTATTATGAAGATGCAACTGGCGGCGGGAGTGAGTATGCACCAGAAGATTTTGATTCAACGACTTTTTTTAAAAAGACAACTTATTCGGTAACGGCTTCTCATCAATTGACCCGGCTAACGATGCCGACCCAAACTTACAATGATATGCGTTTTACCTATACCAGCAGCAAGCCGGTGACCCTGAAGCTGCCAAAATTTGGCTACGTCGGTTATCATGTGACCATCAGCGGTAAGACAGTTGACTACTGGCCAAGTGGGAAAAATGCTCAGATTACGATAGCGGCACCAGCAGGCACGCATCGTGTTCGAGTTGTCTATACAGGTACGGCGCTGCAACATGTGACCGGCTGGCTTTCCTTAGTGGCTGCGCTTGGCTTTGGCGGCTGGTGGTTGTTGCGTGAAACACGCAGGCAACGGGCAACGGATGAGCGGATAACGACTGGGTCTGAATAATGAAACAAAAGAGATTCTTGCCGTGCCAAACTCCGCAATCTCCGGCCAGATGGGGCTGGCGACGCGGAGCTAGAGCGGTGACGGCGCTTCGAGCCCGCAAAACCCGCGGTCTCGAAGTCGCCTAACAACATCAGCGACAAAGCCCGGTCACTGTGTTGTTTGCACGGCTGAGCCCCATCTGACCTGCGATTGCTCCGCCTTGGCACTGGTATCTTTAAATTCTAATAAAAATATCCGTGAAAAAAAGCAAACAATTTTCCGCAATAAGGAGTTGTTTGCTTTTCTTTAATAGCACTGGATTATGTCCCAGCTCAATCATTTTTAAATTACTTTTGACTATGTGACATACAGTTACTTGATCTCACGTGCGATAAAAATCGGGCGTCGTTTGGTTTCTAAGTAAATGCGGCCGATGTAGCGGCCAACGATGCCGAGGGCGAACAACTGGAGGCCGCCGATCATCAGAAAGATAGAGACCATTGACGGCCAGCCAGCGGTCGGATCACCGTAAATAGCTGCGCGAACAACAATAAAGATTAAAGCAAAAAACGAGCCAACGAAACTCACGATACCAAGAATGGACACGAAGGTTAACGGTGCTTCAGAGAAGTCGATGATGCCATCAAGCGCGTATCGCAAGAGCCCCATGAAGGACCAGCTCGTCTCCCCATGTTGACGCTCGATGTTGCGATAAGGCAGATACTTTGTTTTGAACCCAACCCAACTGAATAGCCCTTTAGAGAAGCGGTTGCGCTCGGTCATTTGAATGACAGCTTCGACAACCTGTCTCGTCATCAAGCGGAAATCCCGTGCCCCTGGCACAATTTGAGTTTGCGAGACTTTATTAATGAATTTATAGAATAAATCCGAGAAAAATGAACGCATCCGAGCTTCGCCTGAGCGGTCAGTGCGTTGAGCACCAGCCATATCATAGCCGTCTTGCAAGGCGGCATACATATCAGGAAGCATCGCTGGCGGGTCTTGCAGATCAGCATCCATAACGGCGTAGTAGTCTGCTTTTGCGGTAGAGAGACCAGCATACATGGCCGCCTCCTTACCAAACGAGCGAGAAAGATCAATGAAGTGAACCTGATCGTCTTTTGCTTGTAACTGTTTGATTTGCTGAAGGGTATCGTCACTTGAACCGTCGTTGACAAACCAAATTTGGGCTTGTAACGCGGTTAAGTCGTCGCGGAATGTTTTAACAAGTTCTTGATAGATCAGCGGGACATTTTCTGACTCGTTATGACATGGAATGATAATTGCCACACTTTGCGGCATGAGAAGGCCTCCTGTTTTGCGTTAATTTGATGATGGCTGGGGAAATAATTTGACGTGTCAACTCGTACGGTACCGTTATAATAAAACTAATCCCGCATAGACTTAATGGCTTTTGCTAGTTTATCTGTTTGACTGGTGACGGTTGTGAGATTGGCCGTCATGACATCGATTTGTTGATTGAGTGAACTGTAATATTGATTCAGTTGAGAAATTTGGCTTTCTAAGTCATCTTGTGAGGTGTCACTATCTGCGGTGGTGGAGAAGAAGGTATCCTCAGCCGTTAACATTTCGCGGTAATAACTGACCAGTGTTTTGTGATCTAACTTGGCGAGTTTCAGACTTGTGAGAACGTTATTCAACTGTGTTTGTGGTGTATCCTCAGATGGCTGATTGTTGAGCTTTGTCAACGTATTATTTGCCCCAACTAAAGCGCTGTTGGCGGCTTCTAATGATTTAAACGCCGCGGCACGCCTATCCAAAAGTTTTTTGACAGGGCCATTTTCTTTTTTTAAATCAGTTTGCGGATTTCCCTGGTAAGCCTTTTCAAAAGCAGAAGGAAAGGCGTTTACCGTTGATCCAATCGTCTTTAACGCATCTTGTTCTTGCTGCACCTGCGTTTGAACGGTGGCGGTTGTGGTTTTTAACTGGCTTTTAGGATTTAAAGTCGCCGAGCATCCAACAATCAAGACTGCCAGACTGGCTAACAAAATGAGTAATTTTTTCATAGCAGCTCCTCTGTTTATATGGTAGCGTAAAGCCCGATTAAATACTAGCGGGGCGTGACGAGTACATGTGTTGACTATTCATTAAGTGGAATGTTCTATGCTAAACTGACTCTGGAGGGTGATGGCCATGCACATAGGTATGCGAACGGTTAAAACAGCAGTGGGGACGGCAGCGGCAATGCTGATTGCTTACGAGTTGCACCTTGAATATTGGACGGCCGCTGGGATTATTACGATTTTATCAGTCCAGAATACGACCAAGGCATCATTTCGGCTAGTCGCATATCGCTTATTGGCGACCGTGTTAGGTTTTGTGATTGCGATCGGTGCATTTTTGGTGCTGGGGTACAATGCACTGGCTTTCGGACTTTTCTTACTCATTTTTATTCCTTTGACCAACGTGTTTGCGGTGCAGAGCGGTATCGTCATGACCGCGGTGCTAGTCACTCATTTTATGATGGCGAAAAGCTGCAGTTGGTTCTGGATTAAAAATGAACTATTATTGCTCGCAGTGGGCGCTGGTGTGGCATTGATTGCCAATTTGTTCATGCCAAGTCTGGAAGCCAAAATCACTGAGTTTCAGGCACAAGTCGAAGCCGAGATGCGCGAGATTCTCGATCATATGAGCCAGCAATTGGGTCCGGATCACATTAAAAGTGCGGACAATTGGGCGAATTTGTCAGATTTGAAAATGACCTTAGATGCCGCTGTTGCTTGGGCTAATCGCCATAGTGACAATCAATTGCTGGCCGATAATGATTATTTTCAAGCCTATTTTGAAATGCGCGACAATCAATATGAGTTGCTCCGGCAAATGCAAGACAGCCTTGACCGTATCGAAACACCTGTGGAACAAGCAGCCGTTATTAGCGATGCCTTGGCGATGACGGCCAGTGTTCTGACCGAAGACAACCCCGCCACACAATTGGTCACCATGGTCAAAAAAATTCAACGCGATTTTGCTAAATCAGCGCTGCCAACAGACCGCGCAAGCTTCGAAAGCCGCGCGCGATTGTTCTATTTCCTAGAAGACTTTTCCCGCTTGTTGCAGTTAAAGCGGAATTTTAACAATATTATTTCATCACAGAATTGATTTGCGGTTTCCTACATGTCCTAAGTCATTTAAGTTGGAAAATAAAAAGGGGCGTTTAATCTGATGGATGTCAAAGTCATAAAACTCGGTACCTCATTAGCACTATCGCTGCCAAGTGGTTCGAGTTTCAAGCAGGGGGATGCTTTTCTGTTAGTTCCTGACAAGAGCGGAAGTTACTCATTAGTGCCAAAAATTAACCACCCATATGCTGAGGCTAAATCTCTTTCACTTTATCAACCCGAAGAGTGGGCTGATATTGAGCACAATTTTCGCTGATGTCCCATCGCCGCAAGCAAGGTAACGATATTCCAGTTGATTCTGTCTCTCAAAGTGACGAAAATTCAATAATGGCATTCTCTGATCATTTGAGCAATCATGAGTACAATAGAGTAGTTGCGTCATCGGCATTCTAAGATAGAAAGCAAGAGCTGGCGGAGCGGCGAGGGGGCTCAGCCGTGAAATTGTTGTTGGCGGTTTACCGCCTACAACAAGGCCAGACTTTGAAATCGCGCGGGGTTTGCGCGAGTTCAAAGCTGTGCCCACAGCTCTAGCTTCGCGGTCGCCAGCCCTCCTCGCCGCGTAGCCAGCTCGGACTAGGGGAGATACTTGACTGGAATAGAACTGAAGAGAAACGTCGTTTGCATTGCAAAAACGCGTTCGCAGGTTTCTAATCGCGCCTGCTCACGCTCTTAAACGCGATCGCCAACCCAGAAATCTGCGTGTAAGGACCTTGGATGCAATGACCAAAGCCCAGTCATCACATCCAAGGCCGCTTACACTCCGATTTCTAACCGGGTTGGCTCACGCTCTATACTTGCTTGCCGTTTGGCGTGATGGTAGACTAAATATGTACTTTTTGAATGGTCGTGGTTGCATGGTTTCAGAACTTTCTTCCACTTGTACCAAACAGAAATACACGATATTATCATGCGTCAGCAGACGCAAGGAGGAATGTTCTCATGGAACACGGCACAGTTAAATGGTTCAATGCTGAAAAGGGTTACGGTTTTATCACTCGCGAAGATGGTAGCGATGTTTTCGTTCACTTCTCAGCTATCCAAGGCGACGGCTACAAGACCCTCGAAGAAGGCCAAGCAGTCACTTTTGAAGTTGAAGACAGCGATCGCGGTCCACAAGCGGTTAACGTTAACAAAGACTAATATGAAAGTTTCAGAGCTGGTTGCAGAGATGCAACCGGCTTTTTATTTTCGCGTGTGCACGAGGACAGATACAGGTAAAATGGGTGAGTAGCGATGTTGCGTGCCAGCTTCAAATAAAAGTGGCGGATTGTCTGACTTTTTCTAAAACTCATTTGGCAGGTGCTCAATGCGTGTAAGTGCATGTTAAACTAGTTCATAGCATGTTAATTGAAACATTTTTTGGAAGGTGGGGAAGGGCTGCATGTTAAGATTTGTGAAAGTTGCGCCGGAAGCTCGGTTGCATTATTTGGATCTTTTATTGATTGGGGATGAGGATCCGAATATGTTGCGGCGGTATTTGGACGCTGGCACGTTATTTGCAGCGATTGACGAGACTGTGCCGGTTGGCGTGGCCATGGTAGTGCCTGTGGATGCTACCACTATTGAACTGAAGAATCTTGCGGTACTGCCTGCCCGCCGTCGCCAAGGTATCGGTGCGAGCTTGTTACGGTACGTCGGACTGGTGTATGCGCCTGATTATCAGGATATGCTGGTTGGTACTGGTGATGTGGATTTCGAGAATCTGCGTTTTTACATGCGCCAGGGATTCCGGTTTGACGCAATCCGTAAGCATTTCTTCGATCAGTATGCCCATCCGCTGTATGCAGAAGGGATGCAGTTGCAGGACATGGTTGTGTTACGACGACGGTTGTTATTGACAGGTTCTGATAAAACAAAGGAGTAATGCTTTTGGCCAAAAGGCGCCGACATTTTACGTTAAAAATAATTCCGCTTGCTGCTTGGCTAGTCATCGGTTTCTTTGCGATCGGTGTGACGCTTGTGGTTGGTTCATACTGGGCCCAACAACAAACAGAAGTGACGCAAAAACAAGAAGTTGCGGATGAAAAGGCGGCAGTACGCGCAAAAAAAGTTGCCTTTATTAAGCGCTTGGTGCCGACAGCACAGGTCATGCAAAAGCAATATGGTGTTTTGACAAGCGTCACCTTAGCACAGGCCATTTTGGAATCCAACTGGGGTACCAGTGCATTGGCGAAGGACTACCATAACCTGTTTGGCATCAAAGGTACCGATCCAGCCACGACCAAAGTTTTGCGCACGCAGGAATATGTCAATGACAAATGGATCACGGTCGATGGCCGTTTTCGGGTGTATGACAACGACAGTGAGTCGATCCGCGATCATGCGCTGTTATTCGTTAATGGGACTGATTGGAATCCGCAACAATATGCCACAGTTCGTGCCGCTAAGGACTATAAAACAGCGGCAGCTGCTTTGAAGACGGATGGCTATGCTACTGATCCTGATTATCCACAAAAATTGATTCATTTGATTGAAACTTGGAATCTAACCCAATATGATAGCTGAACGTTCGTGTTTTAGTGATGCGGCAATCCTCGTTATTTTGACTTTTTAAAGCCGAATCACGGGGATTTTACTTATTCTTTTGATGAAAGCGGCTTCGCGTGTTTGTTCGGGAATTAGCGTGATTGTGTTGTTCCACACTGATTTTTATGGTAAGCTTGTTGAAAATTTACAATTAAAAGGAGTGCTTGTGGTGAAATTACTGGAAGACCGGATCAAAAAGGATGGCCAAGTAATAGGAACAGATGTCTTGAAGGTGGATAACTTTTTGAATCATCAGGTCGATCCTGATTTAATGGCAGATCTCGGTCATGAATTCTACCGGCGCTTCAGCAATGAGCCGATCACCAAAATTCTGACGGTTGAAAGTTCCGGTATTGCGCCGGCGATTGCAACGGCAATGGAGTTTCACAAGCCGTTGGTTTTTGCTCGTAAGCATAAGAGCTTGACTTTAAAAGATCATCTTTACACAGCTACGGTCTATTCGTTCACTAAAAAAACCTCCAATGAGATCGCTATCTCTCGCAAGTTCCTTTCAGCCGATGACAATGTTTTGATCATTGATGATTTTCTTGCCAACGGTCAGGCGGTCGAAGGTTTGATGGATATCATTGCACAGGCTGGTGCGACACTGAGCGGTGTGGGGATTGTGATCGAGAAGACTTTCCAAAAAGGCCGCAAGTTGCTTGATGAAAAGCACGTTCGC
Organism: Lacticaseibacillus sp. 30; assembly: GCF_053819265.1. NCBI lineage: Bacteria > Bacillati > Bacillota > Bacilli > Lactobacillales > Lactobacillaceae > Lacticaseibacillus > Lacticaseibacillus sp. 30. The sequence goes on along the minus strand of NZ_JBSOQX010000028.1, from coordinate 14,433 downwards.
GTCGAATCATTGGCGCGCATCAATGCATTTGAAAATGGTCAGGTCATCTTTGCGCCGGAGGATTAGCCCACGATGAAGAATAAAGCGATTTCGAATCCTAAAGCAGCCGCATTGGGACTGCAGCATTTGCTGGCGATGTATTCCGGTTCGGTGTTAGTACCAATTCTGATTGGTGCTTCGTTGCATTTTACGTCTGAGCAGATGACGTATCTGGTGTCGATTGATATCTTCATGTGTGGTATCGCAACGGCTTTGCAAGTATTTGGCAACAAGTATTTTGGGATTAAGCTGCCAGTCGTTTTGGGCTGTGCCGTCCAAGCGGTGGCGCCTTTGATCATGATTGGCCAGAAGTTTAATTTTCAAACGATGTACGGGGCCATCATTGTTGCTGGGTTGTTCGTTTTCCTAATCGGCGGTGCTTTTTCAAAGTTGCGTTTCTTGTTCCCGCCGTTGGTGACCGGTTCGTTGATCACGGTCATTGGCTTGTCGTTGATTCCGGTTGCTTTTCAAAATCTTGGCGGTGGCTCAACAACGGCCAAGGATTTTGGTAACATGACCAATCTGATGGTCGGGGCCTTCACGGTACTTCTGATCTTAGCGATCAATGTCTGGGGCAAAGGTTTCCTGCATTCAATCGCGATTTTGGTTGGCTTGATTGCTGGTACGGTGCTTGGCGGTTTTCTTGGGTTGGTTAGTTTTCAGCCGGTGATTGAGGCCAGCTGGTTCCACGTACCGACGCCATTTTACTTTGGGGTACCGCAGTTTGAGTGGAGCTCGATTGTCACGATGATTTTAATTTCGATGACATCCATGGTCGAAAGTACTGGCGTTTTCTTCGCGTTAGGGGACATTGTCGGCCGTAAAATTGAAGCAGACGACCTGAAGCGCGGCTATCGCGCCGAAGGGTTAGCCGTGATGCTTGGCGGGTTGTTCAATACCTTCCCATACACCACTTTCTCGCAAAACGTTGGGTTGGTTCAATTGTCAGGGATTAAGACCCGCAAGCCAGTTATTTTTTCCGCGATTTTCTTAGTGATTCTTGGTTTACTGCCAAAAATTGGCGCTTTAGCCACGATTATTCCAGCACCGGTGCTTGGCGGGGCCATGCTGGTGATGTTCGGCATGGTGGCTGTGCAAGGCATTCGGATGTTGCAACAGGTTGATTTTGACAATGATAAGAATTTGCTTGTCGCTGCCATTTCGATCGGTCTGGGACTTGGCGTGACAGTTCAGCCACATATCGTTCAGTTCTTGCCAAAAACAATTCAATTGCTGTTTGGGTCAGGCATTTTAATGACCAGCTTGAGTGCGGTTTTGCTGAATTGGCTGTTCAATTCGCCACGTCGGACGCAAGAAATGTCGGTTGATGAAGGCTTGAACGAACGCGATTCAGATAAATAAAGTCAAAGCGAGGAACAGATGTGACGCAATTTATTAGTTCAGGTGCAACGATTGGCATTATCGGCGGCGGTGTGACTGCTTTTCAAATGGCGAATGCGGCCAATTCGATGGGCATGCGCACGGTCGTTTTGGCGCCGACACAAACGGATATTGCTTTTGAAAAGGCGGATATTCCGTTGGTGGGCGATGCCACTGATCGGACAGCGCTGAAAGAACTCACGCAATTAAGCACAGTGATGACTTTTACAGATGAGAATGTCGATGGTTCGTTGCTGGCGGAATTAGCCACTGCCAACCAATTGCCTTCCGGGGTCGACATTTTGACTGTCACCCAAGACCGCTATTTGGAAAAAGTCTTTTTGGACGATCTGAATATGAACATTTTGCCTTATACCCAAGTCATTACGCCGAATGATATTAAAGAGGCTGTTGACACAATCGGTTATCCAGCCTTGCTGAAACCGATTCAGAAGGGGATGGGCGTTGACCAGCAGTTGCTGCTGTCCACGGCAGATGACGTCGCGCGGGCACAGCAGTTGTTGCAACAGCGACCATATATTCTTGAGGCATACTTACAAGACATCAAAGAAGTCGCTGTGATCGTTGCGAAGGCGGGATCAGAAGTGCGCATCGGCCCGGTCATCCAGAATTATTTTGATCGTCATCAACTGAAGGCTTCATCTGTGCGCGCCGATGTTGATCCAGCAGTGATTGTTGAGATCCGGCGTATCGCTGCTAAAATTTCAGAGAAGTTAGCCTATACGGGCATCTTTAGTCTTGAATTTTTCTTAGCCAGCAATGGGACGCTTTATGTGAAGCGAGTTTATCCAGGGCCGAAATTATATGGCCATCTGATGCTGAATACGAGTGACATTTCTGAATATGAGCTGCATCTGCGCGCAATTCTAGGCTGGCCATTGCCGGAGTTGCAATTGGCTGAGGACGGCGTTGGCATTCCGCTGCGTTCAGAAGATATGGACGCGGTTTTGACTCAGATTCAAATTAAACCTGATTGGCGATTTACGTTTTATCCGACTGGTGGCGAGCTAACCGGCGAGATTCAGATCGTGGGTGATTTGAAAGCAATCAAAGCCAGTGTGAATGCGACTGGCCACTTTGTCATTCAATGATCGCGTGCTGGCAGTCGAAAACCAAGGATACCTGTTGTTGTTTTGTCCACTTGAAGGAGGAAAAAGCCTGTGATTCCGCGTTATAGTCGTCCCGAAATGGCCGCAATCTGGTCAGAGAAGAACCGTTATGCTGCATGGCTGGAAGTTGAAATCTTAGCTGCCGAAGCCTGGTCCAAACTAGGGGAAATTCCCGCTGCTGATGTCCAAGCATTGCGTGCGCATGCTAAGTTTGATGTTGATCGGATTCATGAAATTGAAGCGGTCACGCATCATGACGTGGTGGCATTCACGCGGGATGTTTCTGAAAGCCTCGGCGCTGAGAAGAAATGGGTTCATTTTGGCTTAACCAGTACCGATGTTGTCGACACGGCACAGGGCTACCTGTTGAAGCAGGCTAACGAGATTCTGCGTGCAGATTTGGCCGCCTTGAAGGCTAGTTTAGCGAAGTTGGCGAAGGCCCATAAGGATACCGTGATGATGGGGCGGACGCATGGCGTGCACGCTGAACCAACTACTTTTGGGTTGGTTGTTGCCACGTGGTATTCTGAATTGAAGCGAGACATCCGTCGATTTGAAGACGCGGCTAGCGATGTTGAAGCTGGTAAGATTAGCGGTGCAGTCGGTACCTTCGCCAATACGCCGCCTGCTGTTGAGGCGTACGTCACAGAGCAGTTGGGTATTCGCGCTCAAGAAATCTCGACTCAGATTCTGCCGCGTGATCTGCATGCGCATTACATTCAGACACTTGGCCTAATTGCGACTTCGGTGGAACGATTTGCTTTGCAGATTCGGCATATGCAGCGTACCGAAGTTCATGAAGTCGAAGAGCATTTCAACAAAGGTCAAAAGGGCTCGAGTGCTATGCCACACAAGCGCAATCCAATCGGTTCGGAAAATGTTTCTGGCTTGGCGCGCGTCATTCGTGGATACGAGACGCCAGCCTTAGAAGATGTGCTGTTGTGGCATGAACGCGATATCTCGCATTCCAGTGCCGAACGGATCATGTTGCCAGATGCTACCGGGCTGCTTGATTACATTCTCCATCGCTTCACCAGTATTTTGGACAATTTGGATGTTTTCCCAGACCGAATGAAAGCCAATATGAATCTGACGCATGGCCTGATTTACAGCCAGCGGGTGATGCTGAAGCTGATCGAAGCTGGCTTGAGCCGAGAACAAGCCTATGACTTGGTTCAACCCAAGACTGCGGTGGCATGGGATGAGCATCGCGCCTTCCGTCCGTTGCTTGAAGCTGATCCGAAGATTACTGATCGGTTAAGTCAGGCCGATTTAGACGATGCTTTCGACTACCACTATCACCTCAAGCATGTTGATGAGATTTTCAAACGAGTTGGTTTAGCATAAGCAAATAAATCAAACAAAAACGGCGAGTGCAGACTCGTCGTTTTTGTTTGGCCGCATTTTGCGCCACCTGTTGACCATAGAAAAAGTCCTGTTCAAGTTGTGATAGCAACGAGAACAAGACTCATTTTGTCAGGGCACTCAGCGTCAATACAGGCGGTTCCTGCCAAGCATGGTTAGGATTCGCATTTAACAAGGATTGATCTGTTGTTAAAACTAGCAAGCAACTATTGGTTTGTTGCAATGCATGATTGGCTTCAGTGAGGAAGTCGCGGGTAACATAAGGATCAAAGATCGCAGGAGAGCTGGTTAGCAGCAGGTAACGTTTTTTACCCATCAAGCCACGATAAAATTGCAAATAAATGCGTTGCATGGTGTTCAATGTCGCAGCTGGCTGGTCTAAGATCGGTGAATTCGTGGATAACCATTCAGGCAAGAAATCAGAATCCTTGCAGCGTCCATTGATGCAAAGGTTGTTTCGCACGCTGAGATAGTCAAGGATACCTGTATGCCGGCTATTAATGAAGCCGACTTGCTTGATGACGCCACCATTAATAAAATCGCGCACGTACTGATCATGCAAGGCAATCAGGTCATTCTCGTTTGAGGCATAGAGATACTGAATCGTCGTTGGGGTAAAAAGTTTGGCAAAATTTTCGCGATAGATATCAAGTAGTTTTGATCGAAATAACATGGCTGTCTCCTAACGCGGTAAGGCACGCCTTTTCCGAAGCATGGAAAGTGGTGTGACCAAACCTATGTTGGTGATGAAAATCACGGCGAGACCATTTCCCAGTGCTGACAGGAAACCGGTTGGCTGTGTCATATCATCAGTTTTGCTACCGTAATAAAAGAGGGTTTCACGGGTAAAACCAGTCAGGTGACGGGCAAAGAGTTGCTCAAATGCGTGGTTCATTGCGATGCTGTCATACTTTTGTTGTAGCAGATGGGCAAATACCGAACGATTTGTGGTCGTTAAGAAATAAATCAATTGATCATTTAATAAAACCACAAGAAAAATACTAACAATGAAGCTAATTAAAAAGCTGAAAATTGCTTCAAAGGCGTATTGTAAGCCGATCGACATACTGCTTTTTCCGACTAAATACAAAGCATCAGTTTCAGACCGTCGACGCCGCCATAGCCAAGCAGTTCCTGCAAGCCACAAAAGACCGTCAGCAAAAACAACTTTGGTCAGCATCGACTGAGCAGCCTGCACCATTTGAATGTGGGCTTGTCCGACCTGCGTACTGAGCAAAATCGTCTGCCTATTTTGTGTTCCAAATGAGTTCAAGCGTTGCAAAAAAGCTGCCTGAGCAGATTGGTCAATCATTTCACTTGTCATCAGCATGATGCTGATCAAGCAGAACGCCACTGATAACAGCATCATCACAATATAATAACGGCGATGATAACGAAATCCTGAAAACGTTCGCTCAAAGAAATGCATCTACCCGTTCACCTCACAAGCAGTATAAGCAATGAATTTGAACAAAGTGTGAACATAAGCCGAGCATTTACTATGTTATTTGAATTTATTTAGATGGTTGAGTTGTGACATTCACATCAGACGAACTGCTAGATTTGCTGCTGCTGGAGGCTTCAGTTTGATCCTGAACTTTATCTGGGAAGGTGGTGATGGGATCAGTGTCGTCGGCTAATTCAGGAGCATCAGTTTGGTAAAGTCCAGTTGTTGATTGGTCATTATTTTCGCTATAGAGACTGGTGCTCTTGCTGCCTAGATTGCGTTCGATTGACAAGACATTGCTGAGACTCTGATTGTAGTCATATTGGTTAGGGTTGACGGGTTTAAAGCCAAGTGGCACGTAGAAGCGTAAGAGATTGCGGTTAGCGACATCGTCTGAAAGGCTGAGTCTTGTGTCCACTGACTTCTGATCCTTGGCGATGGTTGCTTCAAGCGCAGGCGTCAATGTCAGCAGTTTACCGGTTGTATTATCGTAGACTTTACTGCCAAGTACGGTGTATTTAGAGGTGACAAAATTGTGATTACGGAAGGCAACGACGCTGTCGTGCTGACTGGACAGCAGATCGGTGCCAAATTGGACATAACGCGAGCTATCAATGCCTAGTAAGTGAAGTAAGGTCGGCAAGACGTCGATCTCGCCGCCGTAAGTGCTATTAACGCCGCCTTTAAGACCAGGCATGTGGAAAATCAGCGGGACGCGTTGCAACTGAGCATCATCGAACGCATTCCAAGTGCTAGGATCCTTGCCAAGCAACGGTGCCAGAGTGGTATTGCGATCATTACTAATACCGAAATGATCCCCATAAAGCATCACTAGCGAATTCTTTTCCAAACCGCTTGCTTTCAAATAGTTGAAGAATTCCTTGAGCGCTTCATCAAGATAATGAGCCGTGCGAAAATAACCGTTGATCGTGGCGTCATCAGTACCGGCGTCAGGAAAATCGGAATCAGCTTGGGTGATATAAAAAGGATTATGATTGCTCGTCGTGATGATTTTGGCATAGAAAGGCTGTTGCAGATGCTCCAGATACTTTGGTGTCTCGGCCATCATCAACTTATCTTTAATGCCATATTCAGTCGCTGCTTTTTCGTCATGATTATAAAAGTTGCCGGAAAAGTAGTCGTTATAACCAAGACTCTTGTATACATTGTCGCGGTTCCAGAAGCTAGCAGAGCCACCATGAAAAACAGCACTGGTATAACCGGCTCGTTGATTGAGAATGGCCGGCGCTCCTTCAAACGTATTTTCAGTGCCGAGACTGCTGAATAAAGAGCCATTGGCAATCCCAAACGTGCTGGTTTCTAGCATGTTTTCGGCGTCACTGGTTTTACCAAGACCAACTTGATGAAAGAAGTTGCTAAAGCTAAGTGTGTCTTTTTCTTTAATGAGTGAATTCAGGAAAGGCGTGACTTCTTGACCGTCAATTTTTTGGCCAATCAAGAATTGTTGGAAGCTTTCCAAATGAATAATAATGACATTTTTGCCTTTGGCCGTCCCAAAATAACTGGCGTTTGGAGCGGCATAATGTGACCGCGTATATTGCAATACTGGGTCAAGATTCGAACTGTCTGCTTGGGCGCGGACCTGATTGTTCTGGGCTGTTTTGGCAGCATCGTAAACGGTGAATGGCGCCAAGCCGAGATACTTAACGATATAATTCCGATCAAAAGTCCGCGTCAAAAGTTGCGGCCGATTCATTTCACTAACCGCCATGATCAACCCAAACAGCGCGATCCCAAAGACGGTGACCGCTTGCGGAAAGTGAAAGGGAAGTTGGCGGGTATCCAACGTCAGACCGAAATGCGGCCAGCGCAAAGGTTCATTGTGGATATAGCGCCAGATATTCCAAATACTGTAACTAAAATAAGCCAAGGCCACTAGCACAATATCAATTACATAAATGATATCGTGTGGTTTAACCATGCTAAGCGAGCTAGCTCCAAGACCCTGACTCACTTTAGAGACGCCAAGGACCGTGTTGATGGTCAGAAAATCTGAAAACTCACGATAATACAGAACATTTGCGAGCAATAGCAAAGTGCTGAGTATGTAAACAATGACGCCGATGAGGTAACCGCGGCGCGCATGCTTGGGATACAAGCCAAGCGATAGGAAAATGATCCCAGTTCCTAAAGGATTTAATAATAGCAAGGTGTATTGTAGCGGATCATTTAAGCCAAGTGAAAAGTCCACAAAGTAACCAAAGATGGTCTTAGCCCATACCAAAAAAAGCAGACAGGCTAAAAAGCCAATCCGGGTTGATCTTATCCACTGTGCGAGGCGATTTAGTCGTAACCGTTTCAAAGCGGCAACTCCTTTCCACTTTGTTCTTTGTCATTGTACCCGCAAAAGGGAGGAAGCACAAAAGCAGCGTCTGAGCCAACTTGGTTTTGGGGGTGGCAAGCGTGTCTCAATATCTGAAAAATGAGCTGTGCTTGCGAGCGTGTTTCTGAAGCAACTGCAAAAGGCCTAATTACCATTTTGCTTAGACCCTTATGTGTTGGTTTCTACGCTGCTTTGGGACAATGAGGCGAGAACGCTATTTTAGTGCTTTTTGATGTCCCGCGCCGGCCTCCCGACATATTGGTGAAATGATCTTAAATCTTGATCCCGTCGCTGGTATCATGGCAAATCATGCAATGATTAGCGTACCTCATTTTCCTAATGGCAGAGGGTGATGCTCATCATTCTTACAGAGTCTTTAAAAGTTGTAACACATTGTGGGTATCCTTCAGTCACTTTGCTACAATGACAACTGGAGGTAGCACAATGCTGTTTTTGGGGCCATTTTACAACTGGATTAATACAACCTCGCTCAGTCGCGTCAACCATTTTCCTTTGGTTCGATTGATTGTTTTTAGTTTGGACAAAACTATTCTATACCTATTGATCTTTGCAGCCTTGCGCTGCCTTTGGCTGTTGTTGACGAAGCGGAGAACCACTTTTGGGCGGGAATTGAAACTAGGCATTTTTGTCGGTTATTTAATGATCTTATTTGCTTTGACAGTTTTTCGCGATGTGTATTATCCGTGGCAACTGCACTTTCATTGGAATCGGCCATTATCTGTGATTAATATCCGACCGCTTGTTGAAACGCTTAAATTACAACATGCTGCCAGTCACTTCGATCTCTGGTATCAATCACTAGGGAATATTGCTTGGTTTATGCCGCTTGGCTTTGGTATTCCCTGGGTGAGCAAACGTCGACGGCGTCTCGCGGGCACGGTTATATTTGGCTTGCTGACGTCGTTAAGTATTGAAACCCTACAATTTCTGCTAATCAGTGGGGTAGCGGACATTGATGATGTTATTTTCAATGTGATCGGTGCGATTTTCGGCTATAGCCTATATCGCTTGTTTCATCATCGTAAATAAGCATGAGTCGTTTTAGTATTCATCATGAGTTTTCTGTGTATCATGAAGGTGAGCTGTCTCTTGGAAATGCTTTAGATCAGGTTGTGCTTGTCTTGCCGTGGGAAAACCGCTAGAATATTTTTTTGTGTTCAATTTTTTTAAATCAATCATTGAAATAGAAAGAGGCGCGTAATGGGATTTTTACTTGCGCTGATTCCAGCAATTGCATGGGGCTCCATTGGCTTGGTCAGTGGCAAACTAGGTGGCAATGCTTATCAGCAAACTTTGGGGATGACGTTTGGCGCGCTGGTTTTCGGGATCGGCACGTTGATTGTCATGCGTCCGGTCTTAGATACTAAAATTTGGTTACTTGGGATTGTCTCTGGGCTTTTCTGGGCATTAGGACAAGGCCAACAGTTTCAGTCCATGAAATATATGGGTGTCTCAATGACGATGCCTATTTCGACAGGGATGCAGCTTGTTGCGACAACACTGGCCGGTGCGCTGTTGTTCCACGAATGGCGTAATGGTCGTGATGTGACCTTGGGCATTCTTGCACTGGTATTGCTGATTGTGGGTGCAACGTTGACATCAAGGCGCGAACAAACAGACGACTTCACAACACAAAGTGGCGTTGCAAAGGGGCTGCGAACCTTATTGATATCGACAGTTGGGTATGCAGGCTACACGATTATCGTCAACGCTGGGCATCTTGGCGCTTTGGCCGTTGTGATGCCGCAATCCATCGGCATGATTATTGGTGCGTTATTAATGGGCATTGGCCATCAGCCATTTGCTAAGGCAACTGCCAAAAATATTTTGACAGGCCTGCTTTGGGGAACAGGGAATGTGTTCATGTTGTTATCGATGGCCAATGTTGGTTTAGCGGTTTCTTATTCATTGTCACAGATGGGAATTGTCATTTCGACTTTCGGCTCGATTTATCTGCTTGGCGAGCATAAAACACGCAAGGAAATGATCTGGGTTAGCTGCGGGTCGGCACTGGTGATTCTCGGTGGTGTCGTCCTTGGCATCATGAAAGCAAAGTAATCGATGAGAAGTTGCTCGATTGCTTGCTTTTTTACAAATTCAATTTTAAAGTTAACTTGTTAGAGTGTGAATTTGAACAAAGCATGGGTAACTGAATTTAAAAGTTTACTTGATGAGTTATTTCGAATTAATAATTGAATTGACGTTTTTTATGAAACCACTCTCATATCGACTTTTGACAGTTACTTATGTATTTAGAGGAGGAAGCACACGATGTCGTACATCAAATTTGATTCATCTAAGCTGGACAAGTTCGTTCATGCCAATGAACTTGAACAGATGCAGCCGTTAGTGACTGCAGCTGACAAGGAATTGCGTGAAGGAACAGGTGCTGGTAAGGATTTCCGCGGCTTTATCGATTTGCCAGTCAACTATGACAAGGACGAATTTGCCCGGATCAAGGCAGCAGCCAAGAAAGTTCAAGGCAATTCTCAAGTCTTTGTTGCGATTGGGATTGGCGGTTCTTATTTAGGCGCACGGATGGCGGTTGATTTTCTTTCCCAGACTTTCCGTAACCTTGACCCTGATCTGAAGTTCCCAGAAGTTTATTTTGCTGGTAACTCAATCTCTGGTACTTATCTGGCGGACTTGCTTGACATTATTGGCGACCGTGACTTCTCGATCAACGTGATCAGTAAGTCTGGTACCACGACTGAACCTTCAATTGCATTCCGTGTTCTGAAGGCAAAGTTGATCGAAAAGTATGGCAAAGATGGCGCAAAGGAACGGATTTATGCGACAACTGATCGTGCCAAGGGTGCTTTGAAGCAAGAAGCAGACGCAGAAGGCTACGAAGAATTCGTTGTTCCTGATGATGTCGGCGGTCGGTTCTCTGTGATGTCCGCTGTTGGTCTGTTGCCAATCGCTGTTGCAGGCGGTGACATTGACGAAATGATGCGTGGTCTCGGTGATGGTCGTAAGGCATACGCTTCAGCTGATTTGAAGGAAAACGAAGCTTATCAGTACGCCGCATTGCGGAACATTTTGTATCGCAAGGGCTATACCACTGAATTGCTGGAAAACTACGAACCAACGTTGCAATACCTTGGTGAATGGTGGAAGCAATTGATGGGTGAATCTGAAGGTAAGGACCAGAAGGGGATCTATCCTTCAAGTGCCAACTTCAGTACTGACCTGCACAGTCTTGGCCAATACATTCAGGAAGGTCTGCGCAACCTGATGGAAACCGTTGTCTGGGTTGAAGAACCAAACCGCGACCTAACCATTCCTGAAGATGCTAACAACCTTGACGGCCTTGGCTACTTGGCTGGCAAGAAGATGTCCTTCGTTAACCGCAAGGCCTATGAAGGGGTTGTTCTCGCCCACACCGATGGCGGCGTGCCAGTTATGACCGTCTCCATTCCAAAGCAGGATGCCTACACCTTAGGCTATCTGATCTATTTCTTCGAAGCTGCCGTTTCAATCTCCGGCTACCTGAACGGGATCAACCCATTCAACCAGCCAGGTGTTGAAGCCTACAAGAAGAACATGTTTGCATTGCTCGGCCGTCCGGGTTATGAGGATATGACCAAGGAATTGAACGCGCGCCTTTAATGGCAAGGGCTTGCGCGATTTGAAATGTGGTAAATAAAGAGCTCCAGAATCATGTTGTAAAAGTCCGTGGTGAAGTTTTGGTGAAGACTTCGGACTTGTCCACATGTTCTGGAGCTCTTTTTGTGTTCACTGATTTAGGTATTTTTCGAATTGTTGATGGTTTTCTTTCTTTTTTGCCGGAGAGATTTCAGCATAAATTTGAGTGGTTGAAATGTCTTTATGCCCAAGATCATCTTTGATGTCATCAAGGCTTAATCCTGCCTCACGCATTAAAACGGCATGCGTGTGTCTTAAATCATGGATACGGATGTGAGGGAGCCCAGCCCGATTGGTGATGCGATTAAAAGCACCGGTAGTTGCTCGAGATCGGAGCGGTTGTCCAAACTTGGCATCAGACGAATAGGTGAAGACAAAATCGTTATTGTGGCTAGTAGAAAACCGAAAGCCTTGTACATTGCCGTGACTGAAATGGCGCTCATATTGTTGTTGAAGAAGATCATTTACTCGAGCGGTCATGTATTCGGTTCTCTTAGAGCTTAATGTTTTGGGACGATCAAGCGCTATTTTGCCAGCGTTTGATCCAGTCTCAGCACGATAGATTCGTGTTGCATTAACTGATAAGGTATTTTTACTGAAGTCAATGTCTGACCAGCGAAGAGCCATGGCTTCACCCACACGAAGTCCGCAGTCAATCAGCGTCACAAAGAATGATAGCCACATGGGCTCTTTATCTTCTTCAGCTGCTTCTATAAAAGATCCAACTTGATCTTTTGTCCAAAAGTGAAGTTTTTTGGAATTGTCTTTAGCATACGCACTGAACTCGACACCAACGGTAGGGTTTTTGGTAATGTAACCAATTGCAACGGCTTTTTTTAACGCATTGTGCAACGTTCCATTGATGAGCTTTACTGTGTTAAGAGACAAGCCATCATTGAATAGACTGCTGATGAACTCCTGATGTTCCTTAAGCGTGTATTTGGCTAGTCGAATATCCCCAATTTTTGGGATGATGTATTTCTTAAGATTATATCGATAGATAATCATGGATCCCTCTTTGACATTAACCTTAAGCTTAGTGATCCACTGATTGAGATAATCAGCCATTAAAATTCTTTCAGTTTGGTAGTGAGAGTGGCCTTTGATTATTTCGGCCTCGGCCAAGGTGGCTTCTTGCTGGGCTATTTTTTCGGTTGGAAAACCGCGCCGATGGATCTTTATTTCTTTTCCTGTCTGCGGATCAACACCAGCGAATATATAGAATTCCCAGGCCTTTTTGCCATCTTTTAGTTTATATGAGCTAATTGATGCCATGATATCGCACTCCTTTTGAACTCTTAGAGTTTGTAATTCAAACGTATGTTCGTTATGTCCTTAAAATAAAACCCCGTTATGGGGTCGTGTTATTGCATCTTTCTAACCATCATCATGAGCACGCCGATGATGATAAAAACGGCTGCCCACCACAGGTTACTGCCGGGCTTATCAGGGTCAATTAGCCAACGAACCCAATGATGCCTGTGGCCAAACAGGGCGAAGTAGACGCCTATAAGAACAATGATGAGGCCAATGAAGTGTGCCTCACTTAATGTAACTGGACCATTCATAAGTACATCTCCAAGAACTGATCTTAGATTTCGTTTAGCTTACTGAACTCGATGTCATTGTTGTATCTAATCTTGACGGTTAGTGGTGTGCAACGAATGATGACGGGTCGATCATACTGTAGCGATTTTTGAAAAGTGTTGAGGTTTTCAGCAAAGTTTGGCAAGACCTCCTCAGCAGTCAATACAGCTGTTTTTGCACGTAATAGCAACGATGAGTGGTGTAGCTCATTGAAACAGTAAACAGCCACCACAGGCTTCTCTAGGACGTTGTGAATGGTAGTAGTGTCGCGATCAGTGTAAAAAAGGATCTCTTTAAGCGATCGGTGTGATTTAAGTGGTGTGAGCGAAACTATATTAGGGAAACCGGTATCGGTATCAAGCGTAGCTACCTGCATAACGGTACACTCTCTTAACAGTATATCGGCCTGCCTGATCGTAGAATTTGCCATAAGTAAGACTCCTTGTCTTAACTATTAATTTGATGCGGGTGGCGGGGCTATTAGCCGTTGATGGTGAATACAATTCATCTTTGCTATAATTAAGTGAGTTGTGTTTACTTGTAACTGAAAGCAGGTGACGGCATGAGCCGTTTCATTGATAGTTTGATCAACTTAACGCCTGGCCAACTTTTTATAAAATACTGGTATGTGTGGCTAATTATCGCTGTTTTGTGTGTTTGTGGAGACAGGTGGATTCATAACAAAGTCTAAAAACTGATTCCCTAAATTTGTAATCCTGTAGTAGGTGTCAATGTTGGTTCCATTCTCATTCATTGTGATGCTACCAAGTCTTTTTTCCAAGTATCCAAGATTGGTTAACCGTTCTAGCAATCCGATAGAGAAAAAATGATCTAGCGAGAGTGCACGTTCAACTTCTTCTGGAATTGCCCATCTGTTAGATGGAATCTTTTGTATCGCAAACATTATTTTTAAATCAATCATGTCAATCTGAGAAACCGTGGACATGAAAAACCTACTTTTCGACCAATCTACAGATTCGGGTGATGTGAGAATGTTCAAAAATGCATTGTGAAGCATAGATCTTTTTGCAAGGCTAGACTGTGATTCAATAATGTCATTCGTTGCTTCCATGAAATCTGATAGTTCGTTTGAGACGCTATCTATTTGCTCGCTTGTGGCCATCTGCGCATGAAGTTTATTAATATCTTTCGACAACTCATTATAGAAACTTTCGATTCGCTTGAATCGTTTCTCGTTTTTCCTTCCAAAATAAGCTGTTTGTAAGGCTGCCCCGACAGAAGGTATTGACGCTATGATGCCCTCAAGTGCCAGTTCTCCATATTCCTTGAAATTTAGGCTATCTTCTTTAGCTGACATATTTTCCTCCTCAGCCCTCGCCACCGGGGCTATTTTTGTACCCAATAAAGGCCCCAAGTAGGGGCCTTCAAAAGGACTACTTCATATTAGACTGAGTTTTCCCGCTTAAAGCATCATTTGTAAATGTAACGTTGAAGTTGGAACCTAGATCACC